>JBJEOI010000017.1:0-3963 GCA_051880635.1 Acutalibacteraceae bacterium
CGTTGAACTGGTATAAGACAAAAAAGAAATACCCTCCCTCGCATTTAAAAACGGGGGAGGGTATCGGTCTTTTTTAACCGTTATTTATGACTGATTTTTAATTTCAACAAGCAGACTGTTATAGTCCTTTCTTATCAGCTTTGCCTTGGGTCTGAAAAGGTCTGCGGGTCGGCTGTGAAGAATAAGCTCTCCGTTTCTCATTGTGTACATCGCAGAAGAACCGCCGCCGTCAAGATTTATCGCTCTGTCTGCGCCGAGTGATATCATGAGCTTTGCCAGATCGACAAGGCTTGCGCCGTTTGAATAATCGGGGATTCTCCCGTCAACTACAATTAGGATAACCGAACCGTCCTTTCTGACGCCGACGGCTGTTCTCGGGTGTCTTGTGAATGAAAACGGCTCTAAAGGCGCATAGTCGAAAATCTTACCGTCTTTGACTATCATCTGAAGCCCCGAGGCGGCGTGAAGAATACCTTTCAGAATATCGGGCGACTCTTTAAGGCTTGTTATAATATGACTGCCGTCTTTGAGTGTGGCGATAAAATTTCGGCTGCTTTGAGGGTTTGCTACCGTTCTTGCGTTTTTGACGCAAAGCCCCGACGGGTGAAAATCACCGAAAATATCAAAATAATCGGCGTTCACGGCGGCGCAGATATTTCTGCCGTTCTTCACAGCCGCGCTCACCATATCGGGTATTGTCGCCCTGACCTTTCTGCTTTCATAGGAATCCTCGGGCGTGCCGACATACACAGACGCATACCCGGGGTCAAGGTCGGTTATGAAAACATGAACGGGCGCACCCGATTTGTCATTATATAATGTATGAGTGTATGTGACGCCCTCAGCGACTTTTTCGCTCTCTGATGAAATCGGGAAAAGACCGTTGTCATATTCCGAAAGAAGCGCATTTTCGTCAGCATATTCAGGCTGACCGAATAGAAAGCTGTGGCTATATGTGAAAATTCCGTTTTTCAGCTTTTTCAGCGAAAGGGTCAGAACACTTTGTTCATTCACGGATTTTTTCGGGAAATAAAAGACATGAGTTTTTCTGTCGTAAGGCTCGGCATCGTTAAAGAAATCCTTATATGTCACGCCCTCGACAGTGAGACAGGCGTCATAAGAAGCTCTTTTCGTGCAGATAACAAGCTTCACTTTTTCGCCCGAAAGCATGAACGCCTTGCTTTTCGGCTCAGGGTATTTAAGCATAGATATTCCCTCTTATATATTTGATAAGTGAATTTTATCACAGCCTTTCAAATAAATCAATCTCAGGCTGTCAATAATTTGCGTTTCGGTTTGACTTGTTAAAATATAGATGTTATAATTATCCGGCAAAGAAACGGGGTGTGAGTTATGTTCTTTCAGTTTAACAATAAAATTAATGAAATCTCTGTCGATGAAATAGATGACAGCTTTCTCACGGTCGGCTATGTCAACGGCGACGAGCTGCTGTCATGCAGTCAGAAATTCGGTTTTGCGGAATCTACTGTCGAGACCTGCCGAAAGCCGACAAAATATTTCAGAAGCGGCGTTGAGCTTTATGACAACTACACCTTCACCGAGCTCAGAATTATTGATATCGAGACAGCCGACGACTGCGTTGCTCTTTATATCAGAAAAAATATGCTTTTAGTCGTTGATGTTTCTGACAAAGACGGCTCGACAAAGAGAAAATTCATGTCTGCGCTGAGAAGATATGCGCCCGAAAACACAACGCTTGAAAAAGTGATATATGCGTTTTTCGATTCGCTTGTTGCGGGTGATATAAAGATTATTGAAGATATTGGTATGCAGCTTTCTTCTCTTGAAGAGGAGCTTCATGAGAGCTCGGTTGACGAGACCTTTAGCACCGTTATTCTCGAGAAGAAAAAACTTCTTTTAAGTCTTCATAACTATTATGAACAGATTCTTGATATAACGGAGTCCATTGACGAAAATGAAAACGACTTGTTCCAGTCCGACCATCTCATGTATATCAACAACATAACAAAGCGTGTCGAAAGGCTAAGAGAAGATGTTGACAGCTTGAAAAACACGGTCGAGCATCTTCAGGACGCATACTCGTCATATCTTGACGCAAAGCTCAATAACACCATGAAGCGCTTCACCGTCATAACGAGCATCTTTTTCCCCATGACGATTATCGTTGGCTGGTACGGCATGAACTTTGAATCAATGCCGGAGTTTTCGTGGAAATACGGTTATATCTATGTCATAGCCCTGTCGGTTATCGTTGCGGGAGCGCTCGCAATTATCGGCAAAAAAAGAAAGTGGTATTGATTTTTATAATAATAAGTATGCGGTAAGATGTGACTTTCAGGTCTTAAAACTCTTTACCGCATACTTTTTTAAGGAAAATACACAAAAAAAATGTCATATATTCTCCAATTTCTTTCCATATGCATATTTACAATGACAGAATTTTCTGATAAAATATCAAAGATACTTTTATAGCTGTTATTCTGCTTAGATATATCATAAAGTGTCAAAAATAACTCAGTTAAATTTTTTAGGAGGTCATATACCAATGAGCAAAAAATTTGTTTACTTATTCAGCGAAGGTAACGCAAATATGCGTGAACTTCTCGGCGGTAAGGGTGCTAACCTTGCTGAGATGACCAATATCGGTCTTCCCGTTCCTCAGGGTTTCACAATCACAACCGAGGCTTGCACACAGTACTATGAAGACGGCAGAAAAATCAATGACGAAATCATGGCTGAGATCGACGAATACATCGTTAAGATGGAAGAGATCACAGGCAAGAAGTTCGGCGATAAGGAGAACCCGCTCCTCGTTTCGGTCCGTTCAGGCGCTCGTGCATCAATGCCCGGTATGATGGACACAATTCTTAACCTCGGTCTTAACGAAGAAGTTGTTGATGTTATGGCTGCAAAGTCAAACAATCCCCGTTGGGCATGGGACTGCTACAGAAGATTTATCCAGATGTATTCCGACGTTGTTATGGAAGTCGGTAAGAAGTATTTCGAACAGCTTATTGACGAAATGAAAGAGGCAAGAGGCGTTAAGCAGGACGTTGAGCTTACCGCTGACGACCTCAAGGAGCTTGCCGCTCAGTTCAAGGCTGAATATAAAGCAAAGATTGGCAAGGACTTCCCGTCCGACCCGAAAGAACAGCTCAAGGGCGCTATCGAAGCTGTTTTCCGTTCATGGGACAACCCCAGAGCAAACGTTTATCGCCGTGATAACGATATTCCCTATTCATGGGGCACAGCCGTCAACGTTCAGATGATGGCTTTCGGTAACATGGGCGACGACTGCGGCACAGGTGTTGCTTTCACACGTGACCCCGCTACAGGCGAAAAGGGTCTTATGGGCGAATTCCTCACAAACGCACAGGGCGAAGACGTTGTTGCCGGTGTTCGTACTCCGATGCCTATCGCTCAGATGGCTGAAAAGTTCCCCGAGGCATTCGAAAAGTTCCAGAAGGTTTGCGCTATTCTTGAAGATCACTACAGAGATATGCAGGATATGGAATTCACCGTTGAAAAGGGTGAGCTCTATATGCTCCAGACAAGAAACGGTAAGAGAACCGCAAAGGCTGCTCTCAAGATCGCTTGCGACCTCGTTGACGAGGGCATGATCGACGAGAAGAAGGCTGTTGCAATGATCGACCCCAGAAACCTTGACACTCTTCTTCACCCGCAGTTCGACACAAAGGCACTCAAGGCTGCTACACCGATAGGCAAGGGTCTCGGTGCTTCACCCGGTGCGGCATGCGGTAAGGTAGTCTTCACCGCAGAAGACGCAGAAGCATGGAACGCAAAGGGCGAAAAGGTTGTTCTTGTTCGTCTTGAGACATCACCCGAAGACATCACAGGTATGAAGGCTTCACAGGGTATTCTCACAGTTCGCGGCGGTATGACATCACACGCTGCTGTTGTTGCCCGCGGTATGGGTACATGCTGTGTTTCAGGTTGCGGCGACATCAAGATGGATGAAGA
>JBJEOI010000018.1:0-19974 GCA_051880635.1 Acutalibacteraceae bacterium
GACTGCACAGACACACTCCAGCCGTTTGCACGCCTTTTTTCACTATCCAAGTTTATTGTGATTTATGTTCACTATTTCAGCCCGTGCGTCTGCGCCTTTCCATACTTCACTAATAGAGTGGGCGAAAGCGACCTCTTTCTTGCAAAAGGGTATTCAAGTGAGAGCCAAGGAAAACATCTCTCTTTCAAAAAAGCGGTAAATCTGCAAAAAAATATGCAGCCGGATAAACCGACCGCATACCTTGAATTTTGATTAATAGTTTGTTGCTTTTCTCTCGAAATATGCCTGCGGATGCTTGCAGACGGGGCAAACGGTCGGCGCTTTTTTGCCGACATGAATGTGACCGCAATTACGGCATACCCAGACGACTTCTTCGGTGTCCTCAAAGACTATACCGTTTTCAAGTGAAGAGAGAAGCTTGTTGTATCTTTCTTCGTGCTCCTTTTCGATATTGCCGACCATTTCAAAAAGAGCGGCAATACGTGTGAAGCCCTCTTCTCTTGCTTCTTCGGCGAACTGCTTATACATTTCGGTCCACTCATAGTTTTCGCCCGAAGCGGCGTCAACAAGGTTTTCCTTCGTTGTGGGAACTTCTCCGCCGTGAAGCTCCTTGAACCATATCTTTGCGTGTTCTTTCTCGTTGCCTGCCGTCTCTTCAAAGATAGCCGCTATCTGCTGATAGCCCTCTTTTTTAGCCTTGCTGGCGTAATAGGTGTATTTGTTTCTCGCCTGTGATTCGCCCGCGAAAGCCGCCATAAGATTAGCCTGCGTTCTGCTGCCTTCAAATTCCATAATTTGTTCCTCCCGAAATTAATAATATTTTGTATGCGCCGCAGCGGCAAAATGACACCGGGCGCCGATATGCGTATTAAACAAAGTTCTGAGCCTGACTTCTGATATAGTCTGCGGCTTTAAGTTTAAATTCATCTTCGTTATAGGCAGACGCAAAGTCAGCGTCAACCTTTTCGATAACGGCACTGTTTATTGAAGCCGACTCGTCGTCGGGGTCATACATTCTCGCAAGGGGCAGAACTGTTTTTGAAAGCTTCTCCTCCCCTATCGCTTTTAGCGCAGGTGCGAACAGCTCACGGAGAATGTTCCCGTTTTCCTTATAGAATTTTGACGGAACGCCGCCCTCTGAAGAAAATATGTCAAGCACATAAACATACTGAGCGCATAAAGGAAGAAGTGAAAATTCTTTTTCAATATCCGCTTTTTTCTGAAGAATAAGCTGATAATGAAGCGCTGTGCCCTCAAGCAGTTCTGCGCTGTCGGCTGAGCTTATTACCGACGGCGAAAGCTCGCTGAATTTTTCTTTAAGCTCCTTGAGACGGATAATTTTTTCCTCCTCTTCACGATAGAGGCTTTTATGTCTGCGTGAAGACCTTATCGCAAAATAAAGCACCACAAGACACACAGCCGCTAAAAAGACGGTTATTATTTTATAGTTCTGCATATACCATTCAGCCATTTTTCTTACTCCTTATTAAACATTGCGTTTTTCCGATAGTCGCCGAAAATTTCAGTCATATCGGCTGTATCGCTCCCGTCACCGTTTTGAAGATAAAGCTCCCTTTCGACTTTAAGATAAGGCTTGGAGCCGCTTTTACCCTCGACAAGGACAAGCCACGGCGCTTTGCCCTCACGCTGAGAAACAAATCTCAGACGCTTGGGTTCTATTCCTCCCTCTCGCATTGCGCTGAGGATATCGACAAGTCTTTCCGGTCTGTGACACAGACAGAGGCGCCCGCCGAATTTAAGAAGCTTTTTCGCAGAAGCCACAAGGTCCGGAAGCGTGCACTGTGTTTCGTGTCTTGCGATTTTATCAGCCGCGCTTTCGCTCTCAATACCTGTCCCCGTCTCTTTATAGGGCGGGTTCATCGTCACAACGTCATAAGTGCCCGGCGCAAGAACACCCTTTATCTGCCTTAAATCAGCGTTATGCACGGTGATTTTCTCCCCTGCGTCGTTTATCTCAATGCTCTTTTCAAGCTGTGAGCAGGCTTTTTTCTGAATATCGATGGCGTCAATATGCTTTGCTTTGTTATTTTTGAACCAAATAAGGGGAATTATTCCGCAGCCTGTGCCGAAGTCGCAAGCTATATCGTTTCGTTTCACATCGGAAAAATGAGCCAGAAGAAGAGCGTCGGTGCCGAAAGTGTGAGAAGAGCTGACAACAATACGGCAGTTTTTGCCCAGCGGCTCAAGTTTTTCATCCTTTTCAAGTAAAACTTCCATGCTTTCCCCTTAATAATATTATTCATTATATAAATTATAGCACAGTTTCCTTATTTTGGCAAGAAACAGATTTTAAATTATTCGATAAAAAGAAAAGAGAGGCTTTTTCGCCTCTCAATATCTTTTAGCTTTATCAGCCCTGAGCAGGAGCACCTACGGGGCATGTGCCTTCGCAAGCGCCGCACTCGATACAAGCGTCTGCGTCAATAACGAACTTGCCGTCGCCTTCGCTGATAGCTTCAACGGGGCACTCTGATGCGCAAGCGCCGCATGAAATGCACTCGTCTGAAATAACGTATGCCATCGGAATCTTCCTCCTTCTAAGAATAACTCATGTGAAGCGAGCGGTCTTGACCGCTTTCACTTTCACTAATTGTATCACATATATCAAAAATATCAAGACCTAAATTTAACTTTTTTCGGAATGTTCCGGCATTAATACGCCTTGCCAAAATATACCATATGCTTAGCCGGTTTTCCGCAGCAGACGCATACGTCTGAAAGCTTTTCCTGTTCAAAGGGTATGCATCTTGAGCCGACGCCCGTCTTTTCTTTGATTTCGTCTTCGCACTTCTCGTCGCCGCACCACATTGCCTTGACGAAGCCGTCGCCGTTTTCTTCGAGCTTCTTTATGATTTCTTCCATTGAGGTGCAGGCATAGGTTCTCTTTTCTCTGTTCTCAAGAGCCTTCTGATAAAGACCGTCGTGAACCTCTTTGAGCTTTCTTTCGACTGTTTCCTTGAGATTGTCAAGAGAAACAAATTCCTTTTCGCCGTTGTGACGGGTGACAATAACACACTTGTTATTCTCAATGTCACGCGGACCTATCTCAATTCTGACGGGTACGCCCTTCATCTCATATTCGGCAAACTTCCAGCCCGGGGAATTATCGCTGTCGTCGAGCTTGACACGGAAATCGTTTTCGAGCATTTCTTTAAGCTCGGTTGCCTTTTCAAGAACGCCCGGCTTATGCTGTGCAACGGGGACGATAACAGCCTGTATCGGTGCCACTGCGGGAGGAAGAACAAGACCGTTGTCGTCGCCGTGAGTCATTATGATTGCGCCTATAAGTCTTGTTGTGACGCCCCATGAGGTCTGGAACGGATACTCAAGCTTGTTCTGCCTTGACTGATACTGAATACCGAAAGCTCTTGCGAAGCCGTCGCCGAAGAAGTGAGAAGTTCCTGCCTGAAGAGCCTTGCCGTCATGCATGAGAGCCTCGATTGCATAAGTAGCAACTGCACCCGCAAACTTATCGCTTTCTGTCTTCTTACCCTTGACAACAGGCATTGCAAGCGCATTTTCACAGAAATCGGCATAGACGTTAAGCATTCTTTCTGTCTCTTCGACAGCCTCCTGAGCCGTTTCGTGGATAGTGTGACCCTCCTGCCATAAAAACTCTCTTGAGCGCAGGAAAGGACGGGTTGTCTTTTCCCATCTGACAACGCTGACCCACTGATTATAGAGCTTCGGCAGGTCACGGTATGACTGAATTATATTGGCGTAATGCTCACAGAAAAGCGTTTCGCTCGTCGGTCTGACGCAGAGTCTCTCTTCAAGCTTTTCGTTGCCGCCGAATGTAACCCATGCGCACTCGGGGGCAAAGCCCTCAACATGCTCCTTCTCTTTCAGAAGAAGGCTTTCGGGGATAAACATCGGCATATTGACATTGACATGACCCGTCTTTTTGAACATTGTGTCGAGAATATGCTGAATATTCTCCCATATTGCATAGCCGTAGGGTCTTATTACCATACAGCCTTTAACCGATGTGTATTCTATAAGCTCAGCCTTTTTGACGATGTCTGTGTACCACTGGGCAAAGTCAACGTCCATCGGCGTGATTTCTTCAACTAACTTTTTCTTGTCTGCCATTTATATCAACCTTTCTTATGGAGTGTGATAATATCAATCGCACCGACCGGACACGCTTCTTCGCATTTTCCGCAGCCGATACACTTATTATAATCGACATGAGCGACATTGTTTGAGACTGTGACCGCACCGTTTTCGCAGACCTTTGTGCATTTCATACAGCCTATACAGCCACGCTTGCACTGCTTTCTGGTTTTTGCGCCCTTGTCTCTGTTTTTGCAGAAAACTCCTGCCTGAGCCGTTTCAAGCGGAAGAAGCTCAATAAGATTTCTCGGGCAAGTGTTAATGCACATTTTACACGCCCTGCATCTGTCGGGGTTTATTCTCGCCACGCCGTCACAGATGAATATAGCTTCATAGGGGCATTTCTCGGCGCAGTCGCCGAAGCCCAGACAGCCGTAAACGCAGTCCTTCGGACCGCCGAAAAGCTGAGCCGCCATTTTACAGCTTTTGACGCCGACATAGTCAAGCTTTGTGCCGACATTGCCGTTATTACCCTGACAGAGAACAACCGCAACAGAGGGCTTGACCCCCTCAGCCGAAACGCCGAGAACCTCGGCGATAGCCTTTGCCGCTTCATTTCCGCCCGGTGAGCAGAGGTTTGTTTTATCCGTTTCGCCCTCGCTGAGCGCATTTGCGTAGCCGTCACAGCCGCTGTAGCCGCATGCGCCGCAGTTAGCACCCGGGAGGCACTCTCTGATTTTTTCCGTTTTCTCATTGACAGGCACAGCGAAAACGACCGACGCAATCGCAAGACCCAGACCGAGAATAAGACCTATAGCGGCAACTATGATAACCGCAATAACAATACTTTCCATTGAGTCCCCTCCTTATGCGCCGAAGATGTTTTCGACAATACCCGTGAATCCTAAAAAGGAAACCGAGGTAAGCGAAGCCGCTATAAGCGTTATCGGAAGACCCTGAAGGCTCTTGGGAATATCTGCGCTTTCGAGCCTTTCACGCACGCCCGCAAACATAACCATAGCCAGAAGAAAGCCTACGCCGCCGCCTATTGAATTGACCATTGACTGAGCAAAGGTATAGCCGTTGTCAATATTAAGAAGAACAACGCCTAAAACCGCGCAGTTTGTGGTAATGAGCGGAAGATATATACCCAGAGCGTTATAAAGCGATTTGATATATTTCTTTAAAACTATCTCAACAAGCTGAACAAGAGCGGCGATAACGAGAATGAAAACAATCGTCTGAAGATATTCAAGGTCGTTTTTAACAAGCAAGAACTTGTTTATCGGGTATGTAACTGCGGTTGCAAGAACCATAACAAAGATAACCGCAAGCGACATACCTGTCGCTGTTTTGACCTTTTTTGAAACGCCGAGGAACGGGCAGATACCTAAAAACTTTGAAAGGACAAAGTTATTTGTTAAAATCGCCGTGAGAAGAATTGAGAATAACGCTTTTGTCATTGTCATGATACTGTCGCCTCCTCTTTTTCACATGAGCCCTTGACCGAACAGGTTGCCGCCATGGGGCAAGCCTCACAGCCGCGAAGCTCTGCCTTTGTCTTGCCCTTCTTTTCGGCAATCTTGTTTGAAAGAGCAATCATAATGCCGAAAACGAAGAAGCCGCCCGGAGCTAAAACAAAGATAATCATCGGGTTTTCGCTCAGATAAGGAATTTTGAAGCCGTTAAATGAGATATCGCCGAAGACCGAGAGAAGGTCGTTTATACCGACTAAGAAAGTGCCCGAGCCTAAAACCTCTCTTACGGTACTCATACAGAAGAGAGCCGCCGTGAAGCCGACGCCCATACCGAGACCGTCAAGGGCAGAGGCTAAAACTGAGTTCTTTGAAGCGAAGGCTTCGGCTCTGCCGAGAATAATACAGTTGACAACGATAAGCGGCAGATAAACGCCGAGAGCCGAATCGAGAGCGGGCACGAAAGCCTTGACGATAAGCTGAATCATCGTAACGAATGAAGCGATGATAACGATGTATGCGGGAATTCTGACCTTTTGGGGAATAACCTTTCTGAGAGCGGAGATAACGATATTCGAACAAGTGAGAACTATCGTTGCCGCAAGACCCATACCTATAGCCGAGGCGACCGATGTCGAAACGGCAAGCGTGGGACAAGTGCCGAGAACGAGACGGAAAACGGGGTTTTCAGCTATAAGACCCTTTGTAAACTCTCCGCCGAGACTTCTTTTCTTTTCTGCCATCAGTTCTCACCTCCCATATTGCTGACTGCCGCATATGCGGCGCTGACGCATCTTGTGACTGCCTTTGATGTAATTGTTGCGCCTGTGAGCGCCTGAATTTCATTTTCGGCGGACGCCTGCTTTGAAACAGTAATTTCGCCAGTCTTGCCAATATATTGCTGTCTGAATTCTTCCTTTTTGGCGTTCATACCGAGACCGGGTGTGTCGTCGATTGAAAGAATTTCAACGCCTGTGACTTTCATTTCAGAGTCAAAGCCTGTCATTACAATAATTTCGCCGCCGTAGCTTTTGTCCGAAGCCGTGACCGCATAGCCCACTACATTGCCCTCTTCGTCAGTGCCCTCATAAACCGAATAATCCGAGCCGTCAACACTGACGACCGTTTCGGTGAAATTCACTGCGCCCGGGCACACATTAAGCCGGGCCTGCTGAGCCGTCTTTTCCTGAACCTCGGCAATTTTATCCTTTGTCAGAAGGTCTGTTCCGCCGAGAAGAAAGGTTGCGACAAGGCATATCATAAAGAGTGCGATTGCGGGGACGATTATATCTTTTATTTTTTTCATGCCGCCTTCGCCTCCTTTTCCTTTTCCTTCTTCTCCTTAACCTCGCCGAAAGGCTTGGGAGTTGTAAGGCTTTCTATATGGGGAACGAGAATGTTCATTATGATAATTGAGAATGAAACACCCTCGGGCAATGTGCCGAAATATCTGATAACACAGGTGATAAGTCCGCAGCCGATACCGAATATTACCTTGCCTTTTCTGTTTATCGGCGAAGTTGTGTAGTCGGTTGCCATAAAGATTGCGCCGAGAAGCAGACCGCCTGAAAGAAGCTGATAAGCCACAAACCTCAGGTCGCCTCTGCCCGCGATAAGCATAAAGACGGCAACCGTGCCGATAAAGCAAAGCGGAATTATCGGCGAAATAACTTTTCTGATAAGAAGATAAATAAAGCCGATAAGAAGAGCTACGGCGCATACCTCACCGAGTGAGCCGGGTCTGAGACCGAGGAACATATCTTTAAGCGAGGGAAGCCCCGCTTCTTCAAGAGTGGTCGTTTTATTGCATACACCCGCAAGAAGAGCAAGCGGTGAAGCCGACGTCAAAGCGTCTGTTCCGCTCGACTTTGTGACAAGCGGTTGTGTCCACGTGCTCATTGCAACGGGGAACGAGGACATGAGAATAATTCGGGCGGTTATGGCGGGGTTGACAAAGTTCATACCTATGCCGCCGAACATCTGCTTGACGATAACAATAGCAATAAACGAGCCGATAACAGCCATCCAGAGAGGTATGGTTGACGGGAGATTAAAGGCGAGAATAAGACCCGTGACAATCGCACTGAGGTCGCCCAGAGTGTTGCTTCTCTTCATAATCTTTCGGCTTAAATATTCAAACAGTACGCAGGATAAAACCGTAGTGGCAATAACCGCAAACGCCTTGATGCCGAAGAACACTACGCTCACAACGGCGGCAGGCAGAAGAGCGATGATAACATCGAGCATAATGCCTGTTGTCGTTTCGCTTGAGTGCGCATGGGGCGAAGCGGTAACGGTGAATTTTTTATTTGCCATTCTTCATTGCCTCCTCTCTGACAACCTGTTTTGCAAGTCTCATATATTGAACGAGTGGTCTGCCTGACGGGCAGGAGTATGCGCAGGAGCCACACTCCATGCAGACGCTTATGCCTATCTTCTGAAGCTTTTCGACATCCTTAGCCTTGGCGTATCTCTCAATGAGAGTCGGCATAAGGCTCATCGGGCAATGATCAACACATCTGCCGCAGCGTATGCAGTCACGCTCTTTCTTTAAGAGATATTTATCGCTTTGAAACGCAAGTACTGCGTTATTCTGCTTACATATGGGCGCGTCGGTCGATGAAAGCGCAACGCCCATCATAGGACCGCCGAAGATAACTTTCTTAGGCTCACCCTTGTATCCGCCGCAAAAATCAATAATATCCTGAATGTTTGTGCCGATAGGAACACGGACGTTCTTAGGCTCGGTTATAGCCGTGCCGTCAATGGTGACGGAGCGGCTTATAAGCGGTCTGCCCGTTCTCATGTATCTGCCGATAAACGCAACCGAACCGACGTTCATAACGACACAGCCAACATCGGCGGGGAGCTTTCCGGGCGGAACCTTTCTGCCTGTAGCGGAAAGAATCATCATTTTTTCTGCGCCCTGCGGATACTTTGACTTTAAAGCCATGAGCTTTATAATATCCGTGTCGGTGTCGTTATCGGAATCCGCAATCTTCTTTAAAATCTCGAAAGTCTTTGGTTTATTATCCTCAACGGCAATAATAATTTGCTTGAAGCCGAGATATTTCTGAAGCTGATTAATTCCGGCGAGAATATTATCGCCGTGATCAATCGTTTCACGGTAGTCAACCGTTATATAAGGCTCACACTCGGCGGCGTTGATTATAAGTGTGTCAACGTTTTTGCTCTCATCATAGCTGAGCTTGACGTGAGTGGGAAAGCCCGCTCCGCCAAGACCGACAAGACCCGATTCTCTGACAGCCTTTATAAAGTCAGCCTTTGAATTGACGACGGGTGGCTTTATTTCTTCGCTCATAACCATTTCGCCGTCCGATTCAATGGTGACGCCCGTGCAGACCATTCCGTTAGCGAGATATATGTCGCCTACGCTCTTGACCGTACCCGAAACGCTGGCGTGAATAGGAGCCGACACAAATTTATCGGTGTCGCCTATCTTCTGACCCGCCTTGACATAGTCGCCGGCCTTGACAAGAGGAGTGCACGGCGCGCCGATATGCTGATTCATTGGCAGCACGACCGTGTGAGGGTGCGGCATACGTTCCACGGGCTTATCGGCAGTGTTCTTATGGTGAGCCACAAAAATGCCGCCTCTGCCCTTTTTGACGGGCGACAAAACGCCGTCAACGATTTTACTCATATTTTACGACCTCCGTTTAAATAGGATTATATATAAAATTATAACGAACTACTTTTTAACAGCTTTTTCTATAGCCGGAATTATGATTTTAAGTACGCTCCCCGTGACGAAGCCTGTCAGCGCACCGAAGAGGATAAGAAACGGAGCGTAGCCCATTACAGCCGATGTCCCTGTCATGAAAAAGGAGACAAGAAGCTGACCGAAATTATGCATGAGAGCGGATAAGATTCCTATCCCTATAAAGCTTATGCTGTCTTTTCTGAATTTTAACAGTATTATCATCACTAATGCGCTCAGTATGCCGCCCGTAAGGCTCATTAAGAACGCAGTCACGCCCCTTGTGACAAGGGCAAAAACCGCTTTTATAATAACGATATATATAACCGCCGCCCATGAAACGCACGAAGCGGCAAACATTGTCACGATATTTGAAAGACCGGGTTTTGCGCCCGGCGGCAGAATTGCAACATCGGGCATCAGAAAGCTTTCAGCCGCAGAAAGAGCAAGCGCCAATGCACCGAGCACGCCTAAAAGGGCTATTTTCTGTGTTTTGGTTTTAATCATATCAATAAGTTATTATGTCAATTTTTGAGTTGCTTTTCTTTTTTGTCACCGTGACGACCGTTCTGTTCGGCACACAGGAAGCGGTATCCCCCGCCTTTGTGAGTGCGCCGAAGCCTACGCAGGTTTTGTCGGGGCAATCGGCTTCTTTATATGAGACGGCTCCGTTTTCTATAAGAAGAACCGCTCCGTTTATTTTTATTTCATAGCTCTCTGTGACGCAGGAAAGATTTATCTCCTTTGTCAGCTCGCCGTTTTCATAAATCTTCGCTATAAGGTCGCCGTCTTTCTGAAGCGCCCTCGGCAGAAACAAAAGAGCGCACAAAACTGCGGCGCATACGATAATAATAATGTCGCCTTTTTTAAAAAAATGCTTCATTGCGCGTCACCTGAAAGAACATATTTATCCGAGGTTAAGGTGAAAAAATCCTTTAAGCCCAAGGTGACACAGACATTTTTTTCGCTGTCTATGAATAAACCCTCGGCGTCAAACAGCGAAAGTAGCTTTTCTCCCTTTTCACGACCGAGAACAAAGCACGCCGTCGAAAGAGCGTCGCTCATAAAACCGCTGCTGCTTACAACCGTTACGCTTATAAGACCGCTGTCTGACGGATAACCCGTTTTTGGGTCAAGGATATGATGATAGGTTTTCCCGTCTTTTTGGAGCACTCTTTCATAGTCGCCCGAGGTCGAAACACAGCAGTCGGAGACGCTCAGAACGCCCATATATTCGTCGCTCTCCCCTCTCGGGTCACGCACGCCGACGCTCCATTTCTCCGCTTTGTCATTTTCACCGTAAAGAAGAACGCTTCCGCCGACAGATATAACCGCTCTGCTTATGTCTGTTTTTTCAAGATATTCTCTCACTTTGTCGCAGGCAAGACCCTTCCCCACTGCGCCCAGGTCAACAAGCTGACCGCTTTCCGAAGTGACGGCACCGTCTGAAACATCTATTTTTGAGCCGTCAACAAACGAAAGCGCAGAGGCAATTTCGTTTTCATCGGGCACACTGGCTGTTTCCTCGCCTATATTCCACAGCGTTGTGAGTCTGCCCACGGTTATGTCAAAAGCGCCTGACGAAGCGTCATAGACAGCTCTTGAGCGTGAGAAGATATCGCTGAGCTCTTCATCACACCCGGCAGTATTATTCTTATTAAGCGAATATATCGGAGAGCCTTCTTTTCTCCATGAGATTTTATTTTCAAGAGAGTTTATTATTTCGTCTATATCGTCGCACTCCTTTGCAGCGTCAGAGCGTGAAAAAAGCCTCTGTGTTATGACAGTGCCCATAGCGACGGAATATTTATCGGTTTCTCTGAGCGGCTTATGAAAAATATCCGCCATAACGAGAAAAGCGACGACGAACACCGCTGATAAGACGCAGACTGCCACTGCTGCCTTTTTCGCTTTTTCATTTTTCATAGCCATATTACCTCATCATATATTCATAAAGTATCATATCATTTTTTGTCGCTTATTTCAAGGGAATAGGCAAGAAAAGTATGTCAAATAAATGTCAAAGTCAGAAAGGACTTTTTCATTCGGAAAAAAGCAAAAAGCAAAATGCCAATTTAAAAGTATAAATTGAAGCATTTTGCTTTTTATGCGGTTTTACTATTCACGCCATCTTAAATCAGGCGGCTTCATTATATTCCTTTCTCTTTTCCATAAGAGCGTTATGCATATCTTCTTTCGTTTTGCCCGTGAGCTTATAGAAGAAGAACGGAACACCCGCAAGAAGCATCATAATGCCGTAGAATATGGTGTAGAAGAAGAGCAGACGGATTTTTGTGTCTGTTGACTGCTCGGGACTCGGCACAAGCTCTGTCGGCTGAACATAGTGAATTATCGAGTGTTCGCCGTAGAGTATTCTCGGCGCAAGCGTTGAACCTATAGCTCCGCTTATCATTGTGCCGATGCCGATAACGAACGGCAGAGAAGCGTCGAGTCTCTTGCCTGTTTTAAGCTCAATATCTTCGAGAACATCAGCCTGAAGCATAGTCGGCAGAAGATTTGAAGCGCCGAACTGAAGACCGATAAGGAAGAGCGTTATAATAAACACAATCTGTAGAGCTGAATTGCCGCTTCTGAAATAGGTGTAACCGACAACAAACGCTATGGTGTTAGCGATAATTGAATATATGCCGCTTGAGATATAGAGAACCTTTGAATTGAACTTCTTGAGAAGGAAGTTAATAAGGAGCATACCGACAGCCGTGCCGATACCTGTGGGAAGACCGAAGAGAAGAAATTTTGAGGTTGAGCCAAGAAGAGCCGCCGCCATGAAAACACCCATATAGTTCGCTATAGTTCTGAAATTCTTCAAAAAGTCCGAAATGATAATGGGCCAAGCATACTTATTTTTGAGAATATCGGCGAAACCGACAAGCGGATTTTTCTTTTCTGAGTTATATTCAACTCTTTCACGGACTTTACCCATACCGAACAGCATTATAATAACACCGACGACACTGCAAAGAGCGGCACTGAGAATATAGTTTAAACCCTCGTTCTTTTCGCCGCCGTTTATCGCTTTAACGATGATTTCCATGACAAGAACGATAACGAGAGGTGCTGAATTGCCGACGGCTGAGACAATACCCCTGAACGACATGATTGTGTCACGCTCTTTCATGTTCGGAGTCATGACGACGGCAACCATATTAGTCGAGTTGCCGAAATTCGTGCAGACCGCCCACGCAACAGCTACAGTGACAAGATAAATCATGAGAAGAGTGCCTGTCAGCTCCTTGGGCGCAACAAAGGAAAGAACAAGAAATACGCCCGCAGGCACAGCGGCAAGCATCGCAAGCGGTCTGAACTTTCCGCCCTTGCCAACCTTTCTGCCGTCAATATACATTGCAATGAGGAAATTCAGAAAGAACGGAATAATGTTTGTGAGAAAGTTAAAGAGTGAAGCCTGACCTGACGGGAGCTTCAGAACATTTACAAGGTATGCATTGCGGTATGAGCCGACCATGCCCGTCATGTTTGTGTAAAAGAACACACTCATAAGATACAGCACGAACTCCGCCTTGCCGACATGCTTTATATCCTGCGCTTTAAGACCGATGTTATTGTTTTCTGTCATATTGTTTTATTCTCCTTTATATTATATTTTTCAGCAGCTTGAACTGCCTGTGATAAAACTGCCGACAGAGTTCAGTGCCCTCTGAACAGCAAGTATTGCGTCTGTGAACAGACCCGAAATGAAATATGTGAATTTATCTGTCGAGTCACTCATATCGCAGATTTTTGAGCCTTCCTCCATACACAGCTTACAGGCTCTGACAAGCTCATATTCATATGAAGAAGTATTATTCTCGTCTAAGGTGATAAGCCCTGCTCCTCTCAGACCGTCGTTTGAATACCCCTTATTATGAACTGTCGGAACGCTGACCCAGTCAATGCCGTCAAGATTGACTTTATAAGCGTTCACATGGTCGTGACCTGAAAAAACAGCCATGACGTCGCCCGCTTCTCTCATTGTGTCAAGCTCTTTTGTTCTGAAATACGGCGAAGCCGCATTTTCATAAAATATACCCTCATAGCCCGTAAATTTCGGGATAAGCGAATAGCTTTTACCGTTATAGCCGTTATATGAAGCACCGCCGAATGAAAACGGAAGCTCGTTAAACGCCTTGTCATAGATTTCGGGCACAGGAATATGCTGAAAAGCAAGCGAGGGTACAGCCTCACCGCCGTTTTGCTCCTTGAGAGAAAGCGCCGTTTCTTTATACCACTTAATCTGATCTTCTCTTATATAATCATAGCCGCCGACCGAGCTGTCGGGATTTTTTGAGCCTGAGTCGAAAAACCAAAGATTGAATTTCACTTTATCGCCTTTTGAGGACAGGATAGGAATATTACAGTTGCCGCAGCCGTATAAATCACTGTCACAGCCATATGAGATACAGCCGTATTCCCTGTATATTTCAAGGAGAGCTTCTTTTGTCACACCATCATCCTGCGCATCGTGATTGCCGAAAATCACCGCAAAGGGAATGTTCCTCTCCCTTTCGGGTAAGGTTATTTTTTCAATAACATTTCTGTGCTCCTCAAGCGTTTCGCCTATGGAGTTATCGCCTAAAAATACGACAAGGTCGGGCGCATACTTATCAAGAGCCTCACGCATAATCTGCATGCATGCGTCGCCGCCGCCCGTGCCGCCCTCATGTATATCGCTGAAAATCATGATTGAAAATTTGCCGTCGCACCCAAAGCGCAGTTCATCGCCGTTTTCGGCATAAACAGGCAATAACAGCAAAAGTATAAGCGCCGCCGACAGCAGGGCTGAAAGTGTTTTCTTCATATAAATTCCTCCGTTTGATTAAATCTTTAATATTATACATTACTTTTCTTTTCAAGTCAAATAAATTCAGGCTTGAAAACAGACGGATAACAATGTATTATAAATAAAAACCGAAAGGAATGATTAATATGATTAAAGAAATTCACACTGATAAAGCCCCTGCCGCAATAGGTCCGTATTCACAGGCAAAAATCTTTGGCGATCTTCTTTTCACTTCGGGTCAGATTCCCGTCTTGCCCGAAACCGGCGAAATTGACGGGAATGATATAAAGACTCAGGCTGAGAGAGTGTGTCAGAACCTCGGCGCTCTTCTCTCAGAGGCGGGCACTGATTTCGGCAAGGTTATAAAAACCACATGCTTTCTCAGCGACATGGCTGACTTTGCGGCGTTTAATGAGGTCTATTCAAAATATTTCACCTCGAAGCCTGCCCGTTCATGCGTTGCGGTTAAGACACTGCCGAAAAACGTGCTGTGTGAGGTTGAACTTATCGCAGAGGTATAATCAGGCGGTCTGAGGCAAAAAAGAAAACTGTATCTCACGCTTTTGTGATGATACAGTTTTTGTTTTTTCAAAAAATTCATCCGAACAGCTTTGTGCACAGCTTCACCGCCTTTTCGGCTTCGCTATAGACTATACCGAGCAGTGCTTTGTTCTCTTCGGAAAGATAATCGTTTAGCGTACCTGTTGAGGGCTTATTCGTCTGCGGCTCAGTGGTTTTACTCTGAGTCTCGGGCTGTGTCGGCTTCTGAGTCTCTTTCGGCGAATTAACGGGGAGAACGCTGTCCGTTGTCGCATATTTTACACCCCACGAATACAGCTTTTCCATGTCGGACGCTTTGTCAGCCGTCCATACGCCCGCTTCAATGCCCGATGAGGTTATCTTTTCAACATCAGCCTTTGAAGTCAGGGCAAGACTTGAATCAATGCACTCAACGCCGTATTTCTGACAGAAAGCTATATCATAGTCAGTGACGCCGAAGGTCAGAAGCCATATTCTTGCACCGCTCATATTCTCTCTCACGGATTTTAGAATGTCGCCCGAAAATGAGGTGAGAATAAAATCCGCCTTTTCCTCACGCTTTGAAAGGAACTTGCAAAGCTCTTTTATCTGTGAAGAAGAACCGCCCTTTATCTCTATAATCGGGTGCATACTGTATTTCTTGCAGATATCAAGTGCTTCACTCAGCTCGGGGATTTTTTCATCGGGGTATTTTTTTATATTTGCGCCCTTGTCTATCCGAAATGACGAAAGCTCCTTGAAGCTCATATTCACTAAGCTTCCGCTCCCGTTAGTCATTCGGTCAACGGTCGGGTCATGCATTACCGCCCACTTCCCGTCAGTCGTGGGGTAAATGTCAAATTCACAGCCCCAAAAGCCATACTGCCCCGCTAAACGAAAAGCCGAAAGCGAGTTTTCGGGCGCAAGTGAGCTTAGCCCTCTGTGGGCAATCACATGAAAGCTGTTTTTGTTTTTTATCACATTGGATGGATATAGATATGATGTCTGAGCGAAAACGGAGAATGACAGCGACAGAAAAATCACCGTCGCCGCAATAACGGCAGTTGACTTTTTCACGCTGTCAGTTCCCCTTTCCGTCAGATTTTATTTTAAATCAGTTTTTCACCTGACCGTATTTTCTTATAGCTGAATTGAACGAATTAATAACATCGAGAACATGGAAGAATGCCCCGTCGTCGGTCGGACAAATTGTTATACCCTCCGCTTCAACGGAGTTTGTGCCGCTCTTTCTTTCAAGCACTGTTTCAATTTTTCCGCTTATGGGGTCAACCGAATAAACATGCTTGACGCGGGTTTCATCGTTGCAGGAAATATAGAGTCTGCCGTTATAGTATTCTGCGCCCTGAACCCTATATAGCGTATGCTCAATAGGTCTTTTTTCAACAAATTCAAGCGTGTCTATATCAAGCACGTTAATAAAATCGCCGCCTCTTGAAATGCCGGTGTAAAGCACTCTGTTTTCACTGTCCGCCGCACACCAAGGGAGATTGCCGCCGGGCTGAATTTCTTCGCCGAGAATTTTATACTGACCCGTGAATTCAAGAGTTTCGGCGTCAAAGACCGCAATACACGGATGTTTTCTTAAAATATCTTCAACCGCAACATAAATTTTACCCTCAAAATATGTACAGCCGCCAAGATGATTGAAGCTTTGCTTTTTCAGCTCCTTGGGCATTGCGTCGGTGTTCTGAAGCAGAACCTCTCCCGTTTTCATGTCAAGCTTCTGAATACCGCTGAAGCCGAGCGCAACAACCGCGCCCGTTGTGTAGTAGTATTCGCCGTCGTTGGTTATACCCTGAGTGGCGCAGAAAGCGTCATCTGAGGCGTAATAGAGCGAGCCGAGATATTCGCTGTTTTCATATGCGTTTTCTCCGCCGTTATCAATAGCGGGGATAAAACTCAGCGTCAGACTGAGTAAAAGGGCAAAAAGTCTTTTGAAAATAAACATTATTAATTTCTCCTTTGATTTATTATATCTTATGTATTATATCACAGGTAATCGGAAAAGCAAAGAGTTTCATTCATTTTTTATAACCGCTTTTAAGCCCGTCACGGCTTCAGGCAAATAAAAAACAAAAAGCAGTTGACAAGCGGAAAAGATATGCGTATAATCACATATAGACAAACATCTATGTGAGGTGTTCAAAAGATGAACGAAAAGAAAACGGCATTGCTTTTTAAGGCATTTTGCGATGAAAACCGTATTCGCATTATTAAGATGCTCAGAAGCGGTGAGAAATGCGCCTGTAAGCTGCTTGAAGAACTGAAAGTAACACAGCCGACGCTGTCCCACCATATGAAAATTCTTTGTGACTCAGGCGTTGTTATCGCCCGAAAAGAGGGCAAGTGGATGTACTACTCAATTTCGCCTGAGGGAGCTGAGCTTGCTGTCGATTGCTTAAAGGTTCTGACATCTTTTGAGACTGAAAATGAACATAAGTCGTGTTGCGAAAAGTGAGCGCATAACATACCTTTTCCGCGCGGCTTTTTCCAAGGCATACGTATAGACATATTTGAATGTATTTATATTTGAGCTAAAGGAGGCTTTTATGGAAACAATAAAGATAATTTGGGACTTCTTTCAGAATGAAATCCTCGGTATGCAATGGCTTAGCAGGCTGATTAGCAGTATTATTGCGGCTTTCGGAGCTGACCCTGACGGCAAAATCGGCGGCAGTATTCGGTTTTTCGTCTATGACACCGTGAAAATCATGGTCTTGCTCGGGGTGCTGATTATGATAATCTCATATATTCAAAGCTACTTTCCGCCTGAAAAAACAAAGAAGATACTCAGCCGGTTTCGCGGGATTTGGGCAAATATTCTCGCCGCCCTGCTCGGCACGGTAACGCCGTTCTGTTCTTGTTCGTCTATACCGTTATTTATCGGTTTCACAAGCGCAGGTCTGCCGCTCGGGGTAACTTTCTCGTTCCTTATTTCTTCACCGATGGTCGATTTAGGCAGTGTCGTTCTGCTGATGAGCATTTTCGGCTGGAAGGTCGCCGTCATATATGTTTTGCTTGGTCTTGTAATAGCAGTTCTGGGCGGAACGCTGATTGAAAAACTGCACCTTGAAAATCAGGTGGAGGAATATATCCGTAACGGACGGTCGCTTGACGCCGAGCAGGAAAAACTGCATTTCAAAGACCGCTTGAGGTATACGTGGGAGCAGGTTGTTTCCACCGCCAAAAAGGTTGCTCCCTATGTGCTTATCGGTGTAGGTATCGGAGCGATTATTCACAACTGGATTCCCGAAGAATTTATCGTAAAAGTTCTCGGTCAAAGCAATCCTTTCGGTGTAGTTCTTGCCACAGTCGCAGGTGTTCCGATGTATGCGGATATTTTCGGCACAATACCTATCGCCGAAGCTCTGCTTGCAAAGGGCGCACTGCTCGGAGTGGTGCTGTCTTTTATGATGGCTGTGACTACCCTTTCACTGCCGTCAATGATTATGCTCAGAAAAGCGGTAAAGCCTAAGCTTCTCGGGATTTTCATTGCGATTTGCACAATGGGAATAATCCTTGTCGGATATATTTTCAATGCCATACAAAACATATTAATATAATTTTCGGAGGTAATATTATGTCACTGTTCAGATTAAAAAAGAAAGACGAAAACAAAAAAGCTTCTGACTGCTCCTGCGTATGCGGCTGTTCTGTAAGCAAAGCTAAAGGAAACGGCGCAAGCTGTCAGTGCGGCTCAGAAAGCGAAATAAAATGCGTAAAGGTGCTCGGAGCGGGCTGCAAATCATGTCACGAGCAGTATGAAAACGCAAAAGATGCTGTGAAAGTAATGGGGCTTTCAGTTGAAGTTGAATATATAACCGACATGAAAAAGGTTATGGAATACGGCGTTATGAGTATGCCCGCTATTGTGGTGAATGAAAAGGTTGTATCTATGGGCAGAGTTCTGAAATCAGCCGAAATTGAAAAGCTGCTGAGAAAGATACTCGGCTGATAATAATAATGCTAAAACCTCTCTTGTCTCAGGGCAAAAGAGGTTTTTTCTGTAAATGATGTTAAGGGAGTGAACGGCTGAAAGCTATATAAAGCAAGTTAAAACGGCATAAGTACACCGATAAAAACATGTCATTCCTTATGAAAACTAATGTGTAAGTGCTCTTCAGCGCCAAACCTATCCATAATAAAATGATTAACTATATAGTCAGATGTTATCCATTGCTCACACGGATAATCATTGATTGAAGCGGAGGTTGTAACAACGGGTTTTCCGTATTTTTTCTTTAACAGGTCGGATAATTCAGCAAACGAAGTGTTAATGTCATATTTTTCGGATTGGTAATCTTTCTCTGTTCTGAATATTTCTATATACTCAATTTTGAAGAAATTGAAGTGTATGCCTATCATAAGCGGAATATCTCTGTCAAAAACACAGCCGGAAAAGGTAATGTATCCGTCGGAAACCACAGTGTAGTCTATTCCTGCATCTCTCAATGATGATTCGAGGTGACGTGTATTCGGTGTAATCGAAAATTTCGGAAAATCAATTTCAAATACGGGTACACCCCGTTTTTTCTTTAGAAAAGAAAGCATTATCAATCACCGCCTATTCATAATATTTTTCGTTAATTAAAAAGCCGACCAAACGGAGTGAACGGATGAAAGCACACAGCAGTGATGTACTCAGTTCTGTTTGTTAAGCAAAAAAGTTTCAAGATTGATTTCATGGTTATACTTTAATGAAGCGACTCTGTCTTTTTGGAGCACGATATCACTCAAGTTGATTTTGTTTATCGCCGCTATCGCCACAATATAATGGAGCATATCTGCTAATTCTGTTCCGAGTTCTTCCTGAAGATTGCTCCCGTCAGAGGACTTTCTGCCCGCTCTTTTGTTCAAAACCTCGGCAACCTCTCCTATCTCTTCAACCAGCTTCATAAACATACTCTGTTCATCCGCCCGGCCGCCGTAACGGTCAGATAAATAAGCCTGTAACTTTTCTATTGTGATATCCATTCCTGTTCTCCTTTGCGGTATTGATAGAGGCGATAGGCATTACTCCCATAGTTTCAAAATCAAAAGATTTTTTAAGTAAATGACTATTCACACCTATCCCTTGTCGAAAGCATATCATTAAATCCTAATATTATCAATGCTTTGCTTGCAAATACAGTGCTATTTTACCATTCACTTTTCGTTGTGTCCACTTTTAATATACAACTTTCCCTTTTTCACTATTCACTCTTACTTCTTACCTGAAATTCCGTTCACGAAAATTTTCCTTGTGAAGAGTGAATAGTTAATAGTGAATAAGTAAAAAAATTCCGTCCTCAAAGAGAACGGATTTTCGTTTGGCGCCCCAAATAGGACTTGAACCTATGACCCCCTGATTAACAGTCAGATGC
>JBJEOI010000019.1:0-19091 GCA_051880635.1 Acutalibacteraceae bacterium
CTCCTGACCGGCACTTTGGTTTCTTTCTTGCTGTTGAGAAAGAAACGCCCCTGCGCCGAGCAGAAAGAAAAGTCGGATAAAGAGATTTTTTCTGCGTAAAAAATTTTGGGGATAGAGAACGGCGAAAATGGTTGTAAAGGGAATATATGTCACTCCCTCAGTCAGCTTCGCTGACAGCTCCCTCAAAGAAGGAGCCTGATTATCCCCTCTTAGTTTTGCGGAAAGTTTTCGCCCTCTCAGTCTCGCTACGCTCGACAGCTCTCCCCGAGTGGGAGAGCCAAGGAAGAGGTCACTTTTGCCCACTGTATTTGTGATGCATGGAAAGGCGCAGACACACGGGCTGGGATAGTGAACATAAAGCACTTAAACTCGGATAGTGAAAAAACGCGTGCAAACGGCTGGAGTGTGTCTGTGCAGTCGGATAAAGACATCTGAAAAATGCAGGGTGATGGTGGGTGTCGGGAGGAATAGGGGTAAGCCCCTCGTTCCTCCTGACCGGCACTTTGGTTTCTTTCTTGCTGTAGAGAAAGAAACGCCCCTGCGGCGAGCAGAAAGAAAAGTTAGATTAGGAGATTTATGTGTAAAAATGGTTGGATAGAACAAAGGCAAAAGAGTTGGAAAGGGAAGATATATCACTCCCTCAGTCAGCTTCGCTGACAGCTCCCTCAGAGATGGAGCCTGATAATGCCCTCTCAGTTCTGCGGACAGCTCTCCCAAAGTGAGAGCCGAGAAAGAGGTTTTCTTTTCAAGGGAGTACCAAGAGGGAGAGCCGAGAAGTGAACCACCTTTTAAATTAAATACCCACACAGACAAGCGGAGCAGGCAAACGCCTGCTCCGTGTATATTATATATACTTCAAATCTATTTTTCCGTCGTTCATTGTGAGGCTGATGCCCATAATCTGCTCATCGGAATGTTCGATAATGATGTTTGCAATCTCATCTTCGATTTCTCGTCTGATAACATTTCTGAGCTCTCTTGCTCCCCTGACGCCGCCGTCTGACTTTTTCGCAAGATATGCGCAGACCTCGTCGCTCCAGGTGAGCCTTATACCCTTTTCGTCAAGAGGCTCAACAAGCTCTGTGAGCATGAGGCTTGCTATCTTTTCATAGTTTTCATAGCTGAGCTCATTGAACACGACAATCTCGTCAACTCTGCCGATAAATTCGGGGCGCAGGAAGTCTGAAAGTGCCTTCATGACCTTTTCTCTTGTTGCTTCGGTCTGAGTCTTGCCGAAGCCGAGAGCGCTCGCCTTTCTCTCACTGCCAGCGTTTGAGGTCATAATAATGACAGTGTTTTCGAAGTTTACTGTTCTGCCCTGTGCGTCGGTTATTCTGCCCTCGTCAAGAATCTGAAGAAGAATGTTCATGACATCGGGGTGAGCTTTTTCTATCTCGTCAAAGAGAAGAATGGAATAAGGCTTTCTTCTGACCTTTTCGGTGAGCTGACCCGCTTCGTCATAGCCGACATAACCCGGAGGTGAACCGATAATTCTTGAAACGGAATGTTTTTCCATAAACTCGCTCATATCAAGTCTAATGAGCGTTTCGGGTGTGTCGAAAAGAAGAGCCGAAAGCTGTTTGACAAGCTCAGTTTTACCGACGCCGGTCGGTCCGACAAAAATGAATGACGCCGGCCGTCTCTTGGGGCTTATCTGAACTCTGCTTCTTCTTATCGCTCTTGCGACAGCTTCGACAGCTTCATCCTGACCTATAATTTTTGCCTTGAGCTGACTTTCAAGGTCTGAAAGACGCTTGATGTCGTCCTCCATAACCTTCTGAGCGGGTATTCCCGTCCACAGCTCGATAACTCTGGCTATATCGGCTTCTTTGACCTCGTTATCCTGTGCGCCGACACGAAGCTCTTCAAGCTCGTTTTCGCACTTGACAATCTCTGATTTGACATTCGCTACCTTTTCATAGTCTATGGTTGTGTTTTCGTCAACCTGTGTGAGCTCTTCTTCCTCAGATTTAAGGTCTTCGAGCTTTTCTTCGGCTATTTCAAGGTCGCTTATTGCCTTATTTCTGAGATTAGCGCAGGTGCATGCCTCGTCAAGAAGGTCTATTGCCTTATCGGGCAGAAATCTGTCTGTGATATATCTCTCCGAAAGAATAACGGCACGTCTGACAAGAGCGTCACTTATTCTGACTCTGTGATAGTTTTCGTAATAGCTCTTGATGCCGAGAAGAACGGTGACAGCGTCTTCTATTGACGGTTCTTCGACCTTTACGGGCTGAAAGCGTCTTTCGAGAGCGGTATCCTTTTCGATATGTTTTCTGTATTCGGTGAAGGTGGTTGCGCCGATAACCTGAATTTCGCCCCTTGAAAGAGCGGGCTTGAGGATATTTGCGGCATTCATTGAGCCCTCGGCGTCACCTGTGCCGACAAGGTTGTGAACCTCGTCAATGAAAAGGATAATATTGCCGTCCTCTTTGACTTCTTCAATAAGAGCCTTTATTCTTGACTCAAACTGACCTCTGAACTGCGTGCCTGCGACAAGGGCAGTCAGGTCAAGAAGATGAATTTCTTTATTCTTGAGCTTAGCGGGAACCTCGCCCCTTGCAATTTTAATCGCAAGACCCTCGGCGATTGCGGTTTTGCCTACGCCGGGTTCACCGATAAGACAGGGATTATTCTTTGAACGGCGGCAGAGTATCTGCGTTGTTCTGTATATCTCTTTTTCTCTGCCGATGATGTTGTCGAGTTTCCCCTCTCGAGCTCTCTTTGTCAGGTCGGTGCAGTAGGTGTCAAGGCATTTGCGCTTGCCCTTCTGCTTCTTTTTACCTCTGCACTTTTTCTTCGGGTCTTCCTTTTCGTCTTCTTTTTCCTGAGGAGCTTCGTGACGGCGCATATCGCCTATATCCATATCTCCCATAAGCCCCTGAAGGAAAGGAAGCGTCGGTGCGCCGCCCTCTTCGAAGCTGCCGTCATCGCTGGCGGGGAACATATCGCCGAACTGCTCAGTGAGTGCGTCAACATCTTCTTCGGTCATTCCCATCTGCTGCATCATCTGCTTGATAGGACCGATATTCATTTCCATTGCGCATTTAAGGCAATAACCCTCTGATACTGTTTTTCCGTTTTCAATCTTCTGGATAAACATTACCGCAGGTCTTTGTTTACATTTACAGCATACAATTTGTTTCATTTTTCAGTCTCCCTGTGTTTGAAGCCGTATGCGTTTCATACGGCGGAAAATAACTTTATTATTCAATAATTTCATCTCTGGGCTTATCGCCGTGAAATCTCTCATGAACCTGTCTTTTTATACCCGGCACATAGCTCAAAAATGCAACGAGTGTTGAAACGGCGGCTATGATAACGAGTATGCCCATGAGCATCGGCGGCATTGTCCACACGCTCTGAAGTGCGCCGACCTCCTTACCGAACGCAACAACGAGAAGCATTACGCCGTAGAACACACAGGTCGAAACTTTGCCGTAGATTTCAGCCGCACCCGGGCGGATACCGAAAGCTATCATTGCCGCGCCGCCGAGAACCATGAATGCGTCCTTTGCAAGGAACACAACAAACACCCAGCCGAAAGCGCGAATCATCGGGTCTTCAGCCGCACGGAACTTTATCAGAAGCAGTATGGCAACAGTGATAACGGTGAGCTTATCGGCGACAGGGTCAAGAATCTTACCGAGATTGCTTATCTGATTGAAGCGTCTGGCAATTTTGCCGTCGAAAAGATCAGTCAGCCCCGAAAGACCGATGATAACAACGGACCAAAGAACGTTATTGGGTATCTCATCGTGAACAAAAATATAGGCGAAAAGAGGAACCATGAGTATTCTTAAAAAAGAAAGCAGATTAGGTATGGTTTTCCAGTTTTCGAAAAGATCAGCTAACAGTTTTTTCATTATTTATACCTCCGATAAAATTCACGAGTTATTATTCTTTATACTACAGATCCGGTTATCTGACTGAACACCGAAACTATAACAGAATCCGAAACAATACCGCTGAGCGTCTCAGAGCCTATAAAGCCCGCAAGAAGCTGTGCGGCGGCGCAGATAACGGCAACCGCTATAAGCCCTTTGACAGCCCCGAAAAGAAAACCGAAAGCTTTATTTGTTTCTTTGAGAAGAGGCAGCTTCAAAACACTGTCAAGAATTTTCGTTATGAGCTTTAAAACCAGAACGCATACGACAAAGGCGGCAACAAAGATGAGTATTCTTATAACAAAGGTTGCAAGCGGAGAAACAAGGTTCGTCATGAGCGCTTCGACTATATCCGCTCCGCCGTTATTTATTGAGTCCGAAACATTCTGCGTGACCTGAGACTCGTCAATACCCGCCACCGAGAGAAAGCCCGAGAGCTTCGGAACACTGTCAAGCGCAGACTGAACCTGAGCCGACGCACTTGAGCCGAGCTCAGACACCCTTTCACCGAGCTTTTCGGCTATACCCTTTTCAAAATAATTCGAATAGACCTGCGGCGCAAGCGAAACGCTCAGTATTCTCGCCGCGATAAGCGCAATTATGTTTGACGCCAGGTCCATAAGGCTCTTGACAAAGCCTTTTTTATATCCGGCAAAGATGCATATAAGAAAGACAACTACAAGAATTATATCTAGAATAAACTTCATAATGCCCACCTTTCTGTTTTATGTTTATTAAATACAAGAAAATGTATTCGGATTTTTTGATTATATCATAAAATTATATCATAAACAACAAAAATTGATTAATTTTGATTATCTGCTGTATTTATATACCCCCGTGTCGGAAGAGCAGAATATTCTGCCCGAGATAACGCTCATATATTTAAGTCCGCCCGCTGTTTCCACTGCGCTGTATTCTTCACCCGTCGCAACGGAATAAACTGTTATTTTGCACGCAGTCATGACATAGACAAACGATTTGTCAAAACAAAAGTCAATAACTTTTTCATTTATATTACAGGTAAAAATTTCCTCTGCGTTTCTGTTATAAAGCGAAAGAGTGCTTTTGTCAAGCGAGCCGAACTCTGATTTCAAAACGGCGGCGTTACTGTTTTCGCCGAAAGCACTGCCGGAAATTACGTCATATTCATAGCTTATCTCTTTTCTTTCGCCGTTCTGAATATTTTCGATTATGTATCTGTTATCGGTAACGATACCTATTGAATCACCGCTGTGAAACCTCATAGCGCAGACTGTATCACTGCCGCAGTCAATTTCCCTCTCGACATCGACGGATTTCGTTGTAAAGGTGAGAATTTTTGAGCTTTGCTCACCGCCGTTGACGTCAAACGACACAACGGCAATCTTTTTACCTCTCGGAGCAATGGCGCAGTTTGTCAGATAGCTGTCGTTACACTCCCACTGAAACAAAATCTCGTTTTTCCTTGAATAAACGGTGACAAGAGAAGAGGAAAGCGTTTTTCTGCTCATTATCAGATAGTTACCGTTTTCGGCGATGTCGGCGTTTATTATTTCGCCGTCAAGCTGTGAAGAAAAGACAGTTCCGTTTTTGTTCATTATTGAATATTTGCCTGTTGAACGCTCAAAAACAATATAATACTTACCTGCGGTTTTTGTCACGGGCGAGGAATAGCCTGTTTTTGTGATATCTATTATTCCCCCGTCCTTTTTAATTGAAATAAGGGAATTGCTTGTTGTTATAAAGCCGCCGCCCGAAAGCGGTGTAATATCTCTTATTTCGCCGCTGTCAACCGAAAAAAGAAGAGCGTCATCTTCTCCCGAAATCGAAGAAATATCGCCGCTTTCGGAGATATTGTCTCTTTTAAGGCTCATAATTGTCGGCACGGCATAAAGCACTGCGGCGCATACGGCAAAAATTAAGACAAGGGAAACTATAATGACAGTGCCCCGTTTTTTTGTTTTTTCACTCTTTTTCGCTTTTTCATTTTTTTCTTTAACCATTGATTTTCTCCTCATAAAAGACCTTGTTGAGATATAGTCCGCAAGGCGGAGCGGTCACGCCCGCCATATTTCTGTCTTTGCTCTCAATTATCTGCGGTATGCTGCCGCGCTCTATCTTACCTCTGCTTATATCAATGAGAGTACCGACAGCTATTCTGACCATATTATAGAGAAAGCCGTCTCCGCTGACCGAGAAGATAACCTCGTCGTTCTCTCTTCTGACAGAAAAGTCATAAACCGTTCTGACCGTAGTCTGAACTGAGCTGCCCGAGGCGCAGAATGACCCAAAGTCATGAGTGCCGATAAAGGCTCTAGCTTCTCTGTCAAGCATTTTTTCGTCAAGCGGATACTTATAATGATAAGCCCTGTCCCTGAGAAACGGGTCGGGGTAAGGTGTGTTGAGCACTCTGTAGATATATTCCTTGCCCTTGCAGTCAAAGCGGGCGTGAAAGTCCTCTTTGACCTCACGGCATGCATACACGGCGGCAGAGGGGGGCAGCTTTGAGTTTATCGCCGTGATTATTCTTTCCTCAGACATTTGGGTGTCAATTTTAACATTGAAGCAGAACTCGTTTGCGTGAACGCCTGCGTCAGTCCGACTGCACCCGTTTATATTCACTTTCTGCCCGAAAATGCTCTCAAAGGCTTCGCTGAGACACTGCTGAACGGTTATACCGTTTGGCTGAATCTGCCAGCCGTGAAACGAAGAACCGTCATATTTTATTTTAAAAAGCAGATTCTTCATTTTTTACCTCTTTACATTACCGAGCCGAAAAGGCGGTTCAGAATAACGACTCCGGCGAGCGAAACGGCGAAAACCGCCATTGTCGCAAAATCTCTCCCCGAAATCTTCATTTTCTTCATTCTCGTTCTGCCCTCGCCACCGTTATAACAGCGGCACTCCATCGCTGACGCAAGCTCATAAGCCCTTTTGACCGAGGAGACAATAAGCGGCACGATAATCGGCACGAGCGCCTTTGCACGCTGTAAAATGCTCCCCGTTTCAAGGTCGGCGCCCCTCGCTTTCTGAGCATTCATTATTCGGTCAATCTCTTCAATAAGAGTCGGTATAAAGCGCAGTGCAAGCGTCATCATCATGGCAAAGGTATGAACGTCTATGTGAAGCTTTGTCAGCGGAGAAAGAAGCCGCTCCAGAGCGTCGGTGAGCATAGTCGGCGTTGTGGTATAGGTCAGAGCCGAGCTTGCTATTATAAGCAGAATAAGCCTCAGCGAAATAAACACCGCCGTAAAGATGCCCTTTGTTGTGATGTTAATAAAATGCCAGTTTAAAAGCTCTGTGCCGCCCCTGACATAGAAAACATTGAGCACCGAGGTAAAAATGAGAATGGGAAGAATAGCTTTTATATTCCTCATATACATTTTCACGGGCACTTTTGACAAAAGCATTGTGAGAAGCACAAGAACAAACGAAACGAGAAACGAGACGAAGTTTTTGCACATGAATATTATAACGAGAAAAACTATTGTCAGAACTATCTTGACCCTTGCGTCAAGACGGTGAATAACAGAATTTCCCGGGAAATACTGACCGATTGTAATCTCTTTTATCATAGGCTTTTCCCCTCTTTCAGAAGAGAAAGAAGTTCTTTTCTGCCCTCTTCGACTGTGTATATATTGGTTCTGACATTGTACCCCTTTTCTTTAAGCATAATAAACAGCTTTGTCATTTCGGGAATACTCAGTCCCATTCCTGCTAGCTCTTCGCCGTGTGAATAGACCTCGTCAACAGTGCCGTACATTGCTACCTCTCCGTTATTGAGAACGAGAACCTTTGTGGCTATCTTTGCAATATCCTCCATACTGTGAGAGACAATTATAACGGTACTGCCCGTCTTTTCACGGTATTCCTTTATAAGACCCAGAACGGTGTCTCTGCCTTTCGGGTCAAGACCCGCACAGGGCTCGTCCAGTATAAGAATCTGCGGCTCCATAGCCATAACGCCCGCTATAGCCACTCTTCTCTTTTCACCGCCCGAAAGGTCAAACGGCGACTTATCAAGATAGCTTTTCGAAAGACCGACAAAGTGAATAGCTTCAAGCACTCTTTTCTTTATCTCATCCTCTTTAAGCCCCATATTCTTAGGGCCGAAGGCTATATCCTTTTCGACAGTTTCTTCAAAAAGCTGATATTCGGGGTACTGAAAGCAAAGCCCGACCGTAAAGCGAACCTGCCTTATCTTTGACTTGTTCGCCCATATATCACGGTCGTTTACATATATACTTCCGCTTGTGGGTCTGAGAAGACCGTTGAAATGCTGAATAAGGGTGCTCTTGCCCGAGCCCGTGTGACCGATAAGACCGATAAGCTCACCCTTTTCGATATCTATACTTATATCTTTTATAGCTGTGTTTTCGAGAATTGTACCGCTGCTGTAGGTGTAGCAGAGCTTCTCTGTTTTTAAGACCGTCACGCTCATTTATTCACCCCCTGAAGCTTTTCAAAGGCACGAATAAATTCTTCGTTTGTGAGAACGTCGCTATCGATATTTATTCCGTCTTTATTAAGCAAAACTGCAAGCTCCGTCGCCTGAGGAACATCAAGCCCCGTCTTTTTAAGAAGCGGAACGTCTGAGAAAACCTCTCTGGGTGTTCCGTCGGAGATAATTCTGCCGTTATCCATAACGATAACTCTGTCGGCACAAACGGCTTCATCCATATAGTGCGTGATGAAAAGAACGGTTATACCCATTTCTTTATTCAGGCGCATAACGGTCTCCATAACGCTTTTTCTGCCTCTCGGGTCAAGCATTGCCGTCGGCTCGTCAAGGACTATGCACTCGGTCTGCATGGCGATTACGCCCGCAATAGCTATTCTCTGCTTCTGACCGCCCGAGAGCTTATGCGGCTCTTTATGACGAAATTCATACATTCCGACGCTCTTTAAGGCGTCGTCAACTCTTTTTCTTATTTCTTCAGGGTAAACGCCGAGATTTTCAGGTCCGAAAGCGACGTCGTCTTCAACAATGGTTGCGACAATCTGATTGTCGGGGTTCTGAAAGACCATACCGACTGTGCGCCTTATATCATTCTCCTTATCGGGGTCTGAGGTATCCATACCTTTGACATATACCTTGCCCGAAACAGGTCTTAAAATGGCGTTTGTGAGCTTTGAAAGCGTGCTTTTGCCCGAGCCGTTGTGACCGAGAATACACACAAAGCTGCCTTTTTCCACACTGAAAGAAACGCCGTCAATGACATTGCGCGGCGCAAAACCCTCTTCGGTGTCATAGCTGAATTTTACGTTTTCGAACCTGATGAAATCTTCCATTAAACCTTGTCCTTTACTTTTCCCATATTGCCGAAGCTCCGCAGGGAAGCACCAAGCCTGTCTCTTCGGCTTGAAGCCCGATTTCACCCGAAGAAACCTTTCCGCCGAAAAGAGGCTTGACTGCGGCGCCTAAAATATATTCCATAACAGACGGTGAAAGCCCCGTCGTGTAGGAGTTAATAAGCATCATAACCGAATTTTCATACAAAAGCCCGGCGCAGAGCTTCACAAAGTCATAGACCTTATCTTCGAGCTTCCACACCTCACCGCCGGGTCCTCTGCCGTATGACGGAGGGTCCATTATAATTATATCGTATTTGTTGCCCCGTCTTATTTCTCTCTGAACGAACTTTTCGCAGTCGTCAACTATCCATCTGACGCTTCTGTCGGCAACGCCCGAGGCTACGGCGTTTTCCTTAGCCCACTGAACCATACCCTTTGAAGCGTCAACATGGACGACGCTTGCGCCCTCTTTGAGACAGGCTATTGTTGCGCCGCCCGTGTAAGCAAAGAGGTTCAGAACCTTTATAGGTCTGCCCGCTTCACGGATAAGCTTTCTTGTATAGTCCCAGTTCACCGCCTGTTCGGGGAAAATGCCCGTGTGCTTAAAGCCCATATTTTTGACGTTGAACGTGAGGTCTTTATACTTTATCTGCCATCTGTCGGGCACGCCGGCTCTTATTTCCCACTTACCGCCGCCCGATTTAGAACGGTGATAGTATGCGTCGGCACTGTGCCACAGAGGGTTCTTTTTTTCGGTTTTCCAAATGACCTGCGGGTCGGGTCTGACGAGGGTTATTTCACCCCATTTTTCAAGTCTGTCGCCCTCTGAGCAGTCAATAAGGCGATAATCTTTCCAGTCTTTTGTGTATCTCATTTATATAAGTCTCTTTCTTATAACCTCGGCTATTTCACCGGCGAGCCTTCTTATCTGTTTTTCATCTTCGCCCTCAAGCATAACTCTGACGAGCGGCTCGGTGCCCGAAACACGAACGAGCACTCTGCCCTTTCCGCCGAGCTCTTTTTCAGCCTCTCTGACGGCAATCTTTATTTCTTCGTCGTCATGAAAGCGCGCCTTGCCCATGTCGGAAACACGGATATTTATCATTGTCTGCGGATAAACCTTCATGCAATCGGCAAGAGAAGAAAGAGGCTTTTTTGTCTCAGCCATAATCTTCAGAAGCTGAAGCGCAGTGAGCTGACCGTCACCCGTAGTCGCATAGTCAAGGAAAATAACATGACCAGACTGTTCACCGCCGATAGAGAAGCCTTTTTCGAGCATACGCTCAAGAACATATCTGTCGCCGACAGCAGTTTTTTCGACCTTTATACCGTTTTCGGCGCAGAACTTATAAAAGCCCATATTCGTCATCACGGTTATAACCGCAGTGTCGGAGCGAAGCGTGCCTTTTTCTTTCATGTGTTTTGAACAAATCGCAATTATTTTATCGCCGTCAACCTCATTTCCGTTTTCGTCAACGGCAAGAAGTCTGTCTGCGTCGCCGTCAAAAGCAAAGCCGCAGTCAAGACGGTTTTCTCTGACATATTCGCTTATCTTATCAAGGTGAGTTGAGCCGCAGTCAAGATTAATATTCACCCCGTCGGGTTTATCCGAGAGCATATCACATTTTGCCCCGAGTGACTCAAACAGCGTCTGAGCCGAAACAGAGGCAGAACCGTTTGCGCAGTCAAGCGCAATATGCATACCGTCAAATCGTGTTGAGCCGACAGTTGTTTTAAGATGTTCTATATAGTCGTGAACGGTGTTTTTGCACTCGGTAACAGTGCCTACGCCGCCGCCCGTTTTAAGCGCAGGGCGGAAAGCTCCGTCAAGAATAATCGCTTCTATCTGCTCTTCGAGAGCGTCGGGGAGCTTGTAGCCGTCACTTTTAAAAATTTTAATTCCGTTATATTCACAAGGGTTATGCGAAGCGGAAATCATGACCGCCGCATCATAACCGTATTTTTTGACAAGAAACGCAACCGCAGGCGTAGGAACAACGCCGAGCGTCATAACGTCTGCGCCGACGGAGCAAAGCCCCGCACTGAGCGCACTTTGAATCATCTGACCCGAAGCACGGGTATCCGTACCGATAAGAATTTTCGGCTTTTTATGGGTGTCGTCGGTGAGAACCGCCGCCATAGCTCTGCCTATCTCCAAAGAAAGCTCGCATGTCAGCTCTGTGTTCGCAACCCCTCTGACGCCGTCAGTGCCGAATAATCTGCCCATAGCAATTCTCCTTATTAACCGTCAAATTCAAGACCGAGATGGTCATAGGCAAGCCTTGTGGCAACTCTGCCCCTCGGCGTTCTGCCCAAAAATCCTATCTGCATGAGATAGGGCTCATAAACATCCTCAATCGTGACAGATTCCTCGCCTATAGCCGCCGCTATCGTTTCAAGACCGACAGGACCGCCGCCGTAGCCTTTTATCATTGCCGTGAGAAGTCTTCTGTCCGTAGCGTCAAGCCCAAGCTTGTCAATCTCCATTCTTTCAAGGGCATACTGCGCCGTTTGGGCAGTGATTTTTCCGTCGCCGACGACCTGAGCAAAGTCACGGGCTCTTTTAAGTATGCGGTTAGCTATTCTCGGCGTGCCTCTTGAACAGGAGGCTATTTTCAGTGCTCCCTCGTCGTCAATTTCTATTTCAAGTATGCCCGCACTGCGCTTGACGATATAGCTTAATTCCTCATGGGTATAAAGCTCAAGTCTCATCACAACGCCGAAGCGGTCACGAAGCGGAGCGGAAAGCTGACCCGCTCTTGTGGTTGCGCCGACAAGCGTAAACTTAGGCAGGTCAAGCCTTATGCTTCGGGCTGAAGGACCTTTGCCGATAATTATATCGAGAGCGCCGTCCTCCATAGCGGGGTAAAGTATTTCTTCAATAGAGCGGCGCATACGGTGTATTTCGTCAATGAAAAGAACGTCGCCTTCACTGAGATTTGTCAGAAGCGCCGCAAGGTCGCCCTGCTTTTCTATAGCGGGACCCGAGGTCACTCTTAAATTGACGTTCATTTCGTTTGCGATTATACCCGCAAGCGTGGTTTTTCCGAGACCCGGAGGACCGTATAAAAGAACATGGTCGAGGCTTTCACCTCGTGAAAGAGCCGCCTGAATATAAATTTTAAGGTTCTCCTTGACCTTTTCCTGACCGATATATTCGTCAAAGACACGGGGACGAAGCGAGGTTTCTATATCGACATCCTCTCTCGTGAACTCCCCAGCCATTATTCTTTCTTCAAATGCGTTTTCAAATTCACTCATTTTTATTTTCTCCGATTATCTGACTGAAAGAATTTTCAGCGCCTGTGTGATAAGCTTTTCAACGCTCAGATTTTTGTCGAGCCTTGAGACCGCCGATGAAGCCTCAGACTGACTGTAGCCGAGCATCACGAGAGCTTCGACAGCCTCGGACTGAGCCGATGAAACCGCCGACGGACTTATCGCTGAAACAACCTCACGGGTGTTTTGTGAAAGAGAAATTCCGCCGATTTTGTCTTTAAGCTCCATAACTATTCTCTGAGCTATTCTCGGACCGACGCCCTGAGCCTTTGTTATAGCCTTATGGTCGCCGCTTGCTATCGCAAGAGCGAGACTGTCAGGCGTGAGAACGGAAAGTATGGCTACAGCCGCTTTCGGACCGACGCCCGTTATCGAAATGAGCATTTTGAAAAAATCAAGCTCCGTTTCATCAAAGAAGCCGTATAAATCAAGCGAATCCTCCTTGACGGAAAGATATGTGTAGAGCGTGACGCTGTGTTTATCGCCTATCTGAGAAAGCGTCACCTGTGAGGTGAAGCACCTGAAAGCCACACCGCCGCATGAGACGGCGACCGAAGAAGCATCCCTATAAACAATATCGCCTGTCAGACTGTAGAACATATCATATTCCCTTTCTTATTTTCATATTACCGTAAAAAACAGAACCGCTCGAGTGAGCGTGGCAGATAGCCATAGCCAGTGCGTCGGCGGTGTCGTCGGGCTTTGGAACTTTTTCGAGCGAAAGTATTCTCTTAGTCATCTCCTGAACCTGTTTTTTCTCCGCTCTGCCGTAGCCGACAACGCTCTGTTTGACCTGAAGCGGCGTGTATTCGAAAACAGGCAGAGAGTGCTGCTGAGCGCAGAGCATCACAACGCCTCTCGCTTGAGCAACGTCAATAACCGTTTTCTGATTACTGTTATAGAACAGCTTTTCAATGCTCATCACATCGGGATTATTGCGCGCTATAACCTCGTTTAATCCGTTATATATAATTTCAAGTCTTTCGTTGAAGGGTGTGTGAGCCTCAGTCAGAACAGCGCCGAAGTCGAGCGCCCTGAAATGATTGTTCTTATATTCGATAACACCCCAGCCGACTATCGCATAGCCCGGGTCAATACCTAATATTATCATCACATACTCCCTCATTATAATTTATCGGTTCAGTATAGCACAGTTTTATATCATCGGCAAGTGTTTTAAATGCGGTTTAATAAAATATTAAGAGTGAAAACCGCCGTTTATACCGCTTATGAAATACTATTATACTTTTACTATACATTTATTTTGCTTTCACTTTACCGTGCTGTAGTCGGAGACAGCTATACACGCGCAGTAAACCTTCTTTGCGCCCGCTTTATAGAGAGCCTTGGCGCACTCGCTGAGAGTTGAACCCGTCGTCTTGACATCGTCGCACAAAAGCACGGTTTTATCTTTGACAAAGGCTTCTTTCCCCTCTCTGACTCTTATCGAGTTTTCAAGGTTATGAAACCGCTCCTGCGTTTTTAATCTGTGCTGTTTTTCTGTGTGTCTGTATTTTTCAAGAACATCCTTATCAAAGCCGAGCATAAAGCGCTTCGCCGTCTCTTCGCTTATTATCCGGCTGGTGCCTTTCTTTTTACTCTCAGACGGAACACAAACCGTTATGTCAAAATCAATGTCGCTGTATTCTTTCGCTATCCTTTCAAAAAAAGAAGCTGAAAACACACCGAAGGATTTAACGCTGCTTGCAGCTTTAAAATCAATTATGAGATTTCTGACTGCGCCCCGATAATAATAAGCCGCTATAACCGGTGCTTCAAGCTCTCTGCATCTGTTCTCGTCATGACAGTCAAGAGCGACTGCGCATTTATGACATATATCGCCGAAAATCGGGATTACTTCATTTTTACAGCTTTCACACATAGTCTTTCCGCTTTCAATAACCTCGCCGCATACCGCACAGCGCTCGGGGTAGAAAGCCGAAAGAACGGAGTCAAAAACTTTTCTCAGACTTATCATCAGTTCTGCTTTTCGACTATTTTATATTCGTTGTTGACTCGGTAATAAGGGCACTCCTTATATGAGCCGTGCATAAAATGCTCAAGCTCATCCATGTCCATGTCAACCTCGCATATCTCCTCGCCGTATTCCTCGTCATAGACAAAGTTCAGGCAGTATTCACAGTTGCTTTTAAACATAATTTCACCTTAAATCGTCTCTTCGAGATAGTCAAGAATTTTTATGATATGACCGTTCTCGGTGTATATTCTCGGCACTCTTCTTTGAAAGCCGCAGACAAATTCATAATTGAAGGTGCCCGCTTTTTCCGAAATTTCCTCCATAGTTATCTCTTCGCCGCCGTCTCTGCCGATAACGGTGACAAAATCGCCCTGTGACACGCCGTCAATATCGGTGACGTCAGCCATCATCTGATCCATACAGATTTTTCCGACGATTTTAGCGCGCTTTCCTCGGATTATTACTTCTCCCTTGCCCGTCAGCGCACGGAGAATACCGTCGGCGTAGCCTATCGAAATAGTTGCAATCTTTCTCTCACTTTCGGTCACATAGACAGAGCCGTAGCTTATCGCAGTGCCCGCAGGGACGGTTTTGACGTATGACACCCTGCTTTTGACGCTCATAGCCGGTCTGAGCCTGATTTTTTCTTTATCGACCTCTTCGGACGGATAAAGACCGTATATGATTATCCCCGCACGGACAAGGTCGAAATGAGCGTCGTCAAATTCGATAATACCCGCGCTGTTACAGGCGTGTTTTATCGGAATGTGAATGTCTCTTTTTTCAAGCTCCGATATAATTTTCTTAAACTTATCAAGCTGAGCGTACGCCGAGGTTTTATCTTCACAGTCGGCGCAGGCGAAGTGAGTGAAAAGCCCCTCGACCTCGATAAACGGCAGTTTCGTTATCTCTTCGATATCATCAATCGCCTTTTCGTCTGGCGCAAAGCCTATTCTGCCCATGCCCGTGTCAATCTTTATATGTATGCGAGCGGTTTCGCCGCACTCTGAGGCTTTTTCCGAAAGAGCCTTCGCCGTTTCAAGCTGAAAGACGGTTGTCGTTATACCGTAGCGGATAACGGTCTCAAAATCGGCGGGGAAAACGTAGCCGAGAATAAGCACGGGCATATTTATCCCCGCTTTTCTTAAAACAACGGCTTCACGCACGGTTGAAACGCCGAAGCCCCACACGAGCTTTTCACGGCTGAGATATTTAGCTATGGGTATAGAGCCGTGACCGTAGCCGTCAGCCTTTATCACGGCGAGTATCTTTGCTTTTTCGCCGATATGATTTTGTATATTCAGAACATTCTGTCTGATATTGTCAAGATTGACTTCAGCGAACGCTCTCATGTTTTCAAACATAAAATCACCCTATAAAATCAAGAATGTTATTGATATCAAGCCCCTCATAGCTTCTTAAAAATGAGCTGATTTTTTCGGCTATGACTTTTACTCCGCCGAGAGAATCGCTCTCGATATTAAGGGGCATTATCGGGTCATGAACGGAAAGTCGGAGCAAAAACCAGCCGTCGCCGTTCTCTTTGTCAAAATAAACTCTTATACCCTCACGGTTATCGTCGGCGACAGTCCAGCCGTTTTCGTTTTCGGCGAATTTTTCAAGGTCAGCTATAACCTTTTCACCGTAAGCTCTGAAATCCTCGGGGATAATCTTGAAGCGGAACTCTTTAGCTTCTTTCGGGTCCTCAAGGTCACAAATAAGACTTTCGAGAGATTTGCCCTCCTTGCCCATCTGAGCAAGCTTAATGACGATTTTTGTCATAAGGTAAGCTCCGTCGTCGAGATAATAATTTTCACGAAGTGCGGCGTGACCCGAGGTCTCCATAGCAAGCGGACAGTTTATCCCCTCTTTATTAAGCTCAATCTGTTTATTTATAACATTACGGTAGCCTCTCTTGTAACGGTAGTGAACGCCGCCGAGCTTATCTTCTATGAATTTTCTCAGCCCCGTTGAAGTGACGGAGTCGGTGACTATAGTACCGCCGCTGTTATTTTCAAGGGCGATAATAGAAGCTAAAGCGACAAGTCTGTTTCTGTTTATCTCTTCGCCGCTCGGGGCGACACAGCCCGCCCTGTCAACGTCGGTGTCAAAGATAATGCCGAGGTCGGCTTTATTTTCGACGGTAGCCTTGCAGACGGCTTTCATAGCCTCTGCGTTTTCGGGGTTCGGGATATGATTCGGGAACATTCCGTCAGGCTCTAAAAACTGACTGCCCGAAATATCCGCTCCCAAGGGAAGAAGAACGTCGCTTGCGAAAAAGCCGCCGACGCCGTTGCCTGCGTCAACAACTATTTTATAGCCCGAAAGCGGCTTATCGTAATTTTCCGCTTTAACCTCTTTTTTTATCATTTCACGCAGATTTTCGGCGTATTTTTTCATATAGTTTACTTTTTCGACACTGCCCTCTTTATCGCAAAATACATTCTCACCCTCAGAGGCGAAAAGAAGTATCCTTTCAATATCACAGCCGTCGAGACCGCCCTCACGGGTGAAGAATTTCAGACCGTTTCTGTGATAGGGGTGATGGCTCGCCGTTATCTGAACCGCTCCGTCACAAAGAAGGTCAACCGTTGTCATAAACATTGCGGGCGTTGAGCAGAGTGAGCAGTCAAGAACCTTTACACCGCTCTTTAAAAGCGCCGCAATAACCTGTGTTTTTATTCTTTCGGCGGAAATTCTCGAGTCGTGACCGACGCTGACTGTGAGTTCGTCAGGTGCTTTCCCCGTCTTTTCACAGAGCCATTTGGCAAAGCCCGCCGCCATTTTAAAAATGACTTCATCGGTTAAGTCAAGCGGCTCGTCTTTGACTGCGTCAACGGCAACTCCTCTTATATCCGTTCCGCTTTTGAAGTGCGACCAGAATTTATCCATTTTCGTTTTCTCCCTGTGGATTATCTAAAACTTTTTCGGTTACTCTCAATAAAAACTTATACATCGATGAAAAGGCTTTTATCGCTCTGAGCAGTTCTTCTTCGACACTGCCGTCGAAAAGACCGTCAAGAGGTCGGTTTTCACTGATGAAATATAATTCCTTTGCGTTATAATAAGGCTTCAGCTTTTCGCTTTTGCCTTCGCTCCTGTCTTTTTTATATGACTGAAACTTTGGCTCAATGCCGATTTTTTTGATTTTTCCGGCGGCTTTGAGAAATTCTTCACCGTGTTCGTCAAGCGTTTCTCTGAAAGCCTGCATCATTTTTGCGTCAGAGCTGAAAAGACCCACACCGTAATTCATATGGTCGGGCGTGAACTCAAACCACATACACGGCTGACGGTAGTTGAACCGTCTTTTGTCACGCTGAAACATTATCCATACATTCTCACGGTACATTGATTTGTCGTTTGTGTAGCGGTTGTCTCTTCTGACCCTTGACACCATTTTATACGGCGTCAGCTCCATTTCTTCATCGAGAGCATAAAGCGTCGGTGAAAGGTCGTTTATAAGGTCATAAACGGGCTCTATAACCCACTGTCTTATCTGAGGCTTATGCTCCTCATAAAAGCTTTTGCTGTCATTGAAGCGGTTCTGAGCAAGCAGAAGAAGTCCCTCGGGGTTTATTCCTTTAAATTTCTTCATTTCTTTTCATCACTTCCTCAGCGGCAAGAAGTATTCCCGTCTTTGCGCTGTAAAAGATTGTTCCGCCCTGCATCCATACCGCATACGGCTCTCTTAAAGGTCCGTCAGCGGAAAGCTCGATTGACGAGCCGAGTGTGAATGCGCCGGCGCTCATAATAACCTTGCTGTCATAGCCCGGCATATCGGACGGCTCGGGGGCAACAAACGAATCTATCGGCGCACCTTTCTGCATACCCTGACAGAAAGCGATAAGGTTTTCAGCCTTTTCAAGCTTTATCGCCTGAATTATATCGTGTCTCTCTTCGTCGGCCCTCGGCGTAACCTCAAAGCCCATAAGCTCAAAAAGTCTTGAAGTGAACACGGCCGTTTTAAGCGCCTCTTTGACAACAGACGGAGCGTGATATATGCCCATGAAAAGCTCGCGTGACATTCCGAGTGTTGCGCCGACCTCTCTGCCCAGACCCGGTGTTGTCAGACGAAACGCACAGCGCTCGACTAAGTCGTGTCTGCCCGCTATGTAGCCGCCTGTTCTGGCTATTCCTGCGCCGGGGTTTTTAATGAGCGAACCCGCCATGAGGTCTGCGCCGACAGAAACCGGCTCTGTCTTTTCGGTGAATTCGCCGTAGCAGTTATCGACCATGACTATGACGTTTTTATTCTTCTTTTTGGCTACCCTTATCGCTTCGCCTATCTCGCTGACCGAGAAGGATTTTCTCAGCTCATAGCCTCTTGAGCGCTGAATATAGACCATAGTCGTTTTTTCGTCAACGGCATTTTCAATAGCTTCAAGGTCAATGAGACCGTCTTTGAGGTCAACCTGTTTATAGTTTATTCCGTATTCCTTGAGTGAGCCTTCGCCCTTGCCCGCTCCGTTTATACCGATAACGGAGTGAATTGTGTCGTAGGGCGTGCCTGTGACGCAGAGCATTGTGTCGCCCGTTCTGAGCACACCGAAGAGTGCAACGGCAAGTGTATGAGTGCCGCAGGTGAAATTATGGCGCACAAGGGCGTCCTCTGCGCCGACAGCCTGAGCAAAAACCCTGTCAATGACCTCTCTGCCCCTGTCGTCGTAGCC
>JBJEOI010000020.1:0-18941 GCA_051880635.1 Acutalibacteraceae bacterium
ACTTGTTCATCTCCAACCTGTCGGGATTGTTCTTCTTGTTTTTCATTGTGTTGTAGTTGCGCTGCTTACATTCCGTGCAAGCCAGCGTAATTTTTACTCTCATGACGGCACCTCCATTTAAAGGATTATTACGTCTTTCGGAATAAACAAGGAACTTCCTCAAAGACGCTGTTATTAGGCCTCCCTCTGTATTTTTCGGGCACAAAAATAAAGCCCTCTAACAGAGGTACAGACATATTATCACAATATTTTTTCTTCGTCAAGGGTTTTTTGAACTTTTTTATAAATATATATAATAGGTATGCGTTTGAGTATGCGGCTGTGTTTTATCTTATAGGCGCACAGACAGGCGAAACCCCGAAAAACAGTCAGACGGCTGTAAAATTCGGATTAAGCAAAAGCGCATACTTAAAAGCAAAAAATTAAAGCATGGAAAAACCGCCCGATTTCAAAAGACCGATATTCCATACTTTACTTTCTATTTGTTTTTCGCTCTGCGAGGAATGTGACGCTCGGTCAGATTACTTTGATGCGTTGAGCTTTAATGTGAGAGCTGACTTCTTTCTTGCGGCATTGTTCTTGTGAAGAAGACCCTTTGCGCAAGCCTGGTCAATCTTCTTGCAAGCGAAAGTAACAGCCGCCGCCTTGTCTTCAGCGTTGTTGTCGATAGCAATATTAGCCTTCTTGATAGCTGTCTTGAGAGCAGAGTTCGTTGACTTGTTACGAGCCTGCTTTGTTGCGTTAACTAAAACACGCTTCTTTGCTGACTTAATGTTGGGCATTGTAGCACCTCCTCTTCAAAATGTTGTCATGCATCGTATATTCTATCATCATTTATTTCAAATTGCAAGTTTTTTTTACAAATGGATAGATTTTTTTTCTGCGTGCATAATATTACTATAAAAATTCAGAATTTGCAATAGTTAAGAGATGATTTTTTTGAATTTAAGAACAGATCTTGCCCTTGAAAGACACGAAATATCCCCCGGCGGAGAAAATGACGGTATTTTATTCAAGAAATACACAAGCGAGGGTATAGATGTAACCGAGATTGAAGTTTTAAACGAAAAAGGCAGAAAGGTTCTCGATAAGCCCGAGGGCAAATATTTCACTTTTGACGTCACGCCTTTTTCAAGGTGCAGTGAGCTGTTTTCTTCAAATGAGCTCCGCGCTGTTTCAAGCTGTATAAAGTCTCTTTTGCCCCAAAGCGAAGAAACCGTTCTCATAGCAGGCCTCGGGAACGATGAGATTACAGCCGACTCCCTCGGTCCGAAAACGGCTTCAATGATTTTTTCGACAAGACACATCGGCGAAAGTTTTTCAAAATCGCTCGGTCTTGGGAAAATCAGAAGCGTCGCTTCCGTCTCAACGGGTGTTCTCGGGAAAACAGGCATTGAAACAGGCGAAATTATTGAGAGCATAGCTCAGAAGATACGACCCTGCGCAGTTATCACCGTCGATGCGCTTGCGGCAAGAAGGCTTGAAAGACTCGGCACAACCGTTCAGATATCGACAGGCGGAATAGTGCCGGGTTCGGGCGTCGGCAATTCAAGGCAGAAAATTGATGAAGAGACCGTCGGCTGCCCTGTTATTTCAATAGGCGTTCCTATGGTTGTTGACGCAAGAACCTTCGTGAGCGATATTCTGAGCGACTGCGATGAAAAAATAAAGTCGGAGGCTCTGAGCGGTATTGAAGAAGCAATAACCGTCACCCATAAAGATATCGACCTTGTGACCGAAAGGGCTTCACGCCTTATAGCCATGAGTATAAACTGCGCGCTTCAGCCCTCTCTTTCGCCCGAAGAAATTTTCGAGATAGTCAGTCAATGATATTTTCTTTTGCCACCCTAATTATAATAATCGGCAAAAAATGAATATTCAACGCTTTGGAATAATATTATATACGGGAGGACAAACTATGAAAAACAGACTTAAAGATAAAATAGGCACAGGCACGCTCTTTCGCATTCTTGTGATTATGTTTTCCGTATTCATGCTGACTCAGAATTTCCCGTTCTGCAAAAGTATTACAGAAAAAGCCGCCGTTTTGAGTTCAAAAACCGTTCTGGTGGGTGCAAAAGTTAAAAACAAGGATGAAGTCGGAGAGGAAAAACCGCATACGGAAAGCACAGAAAACAGCACAGAAAACATTAAAGAAACAGAAAAATCAGCCGATAATGACGGCGAAACTCAGCCTTCCGCCGAAGAAGCGACTAAAAGCGAGCCCGTTCAGTCAAGCTCACTGATTGACGAGAACTTTACCTCAGAGCCCGACGATATCAAGAAGCTCACGCAGGAATACAGCTCAAAGGCGGACAAGGATAAAAAGGACGGTCCGATAACAGAGGTGACTTTCACCACGGCAGGAGTGACAGATTCATACAAAAACGTAAAAGTAAAAAATGTCAACGACACAAAAATCAATATAAAAAAACTTCTTTCAAAAAAAGCGGATATCACCGTCACGGATAAATCTCAGCCGACTGTGCTGATTTTTCACACGCATACGACAGAAGCATATCAGATTCTTGACCGGAGTTTCTACGCTCAGGGCTTTATCACAAGAAGCGAGGACAGCGCAAAAAATATGATCAGAGTCGGCGACGCGATATGTGAACAGCTTGAAAAAGCGGGCTATAAGGTGTTGCACGACAAAACCATATATGACAAACAGTATAACGGAGCTTATGACCGTTCAAGAGAAAAGGTCAGGGAATACTTAAAAAAATATCCGTCAATTCAGGTCGTTCTCGATATTCACCGGGACGCAATTCAATACACCGACGGCACAAAGGTTAAGCCCGTCAGTGAAATTATGGGCAAAAAATGCGCTCAGATGATGATTATAAGCGGCTGTCAGGAGAGCGGCAACGGTATTTCGGGCTTTGACGACTGGGAGTATAATCTCGTCTTTGCCCTTCATCTTCAGAAAAAGCTTGAGGATATTTTCCCCGGGATTACCAGACCCCTTTATTTTTGCCCGAGAAAATATGTCATGAATGAAAGCCACTGCAATCTTCTTATTGAAATGGGCACTGACGCCAATACTTTAAGCGAGGGTGTTTATTCGGGCAAGTGCCTCGGCACTGCGCTTGCTTCTCTTCTTGACGAATATGTTACATAAATTTATGAACAGGGGGGTTAAAATGAACGGCGAATATAAAATTTTCAGAGTTTTCTGTATTCTTTCAATAGCTCTGCTGTGCACTCTTCTTCTCACAACAGGCATTCTCACAGTCAAATATCAGACGGAGCAGACCGTTTTCGGCAGTGCGCACAGCGTTATTCAGATATATGAAAAAGACGACGGAGCGGTTATCAATCTGAACGGAAAAATCTCTCAGCTTCACCCTCAAAGGTACAGCGAAGCCCTTGACACACTGTCATATACCGTTTTTGCGCCGATAAATAATCTCATTGAACTTATTAAAACAGTGTCGCAGGTGATAAATATGTAAAAATAAGTCATAAATTTTCGGGGCGGTCAGTGACCGCCCCGAAAATTTATACTGTTCGATTTTATACATCGCCGTGTCTTTTCCGCTTTAATTATCAGATTGAAAAAGCGGTGTTTTCATAAAAACTCTCTGAGCCCTGTCAGAAGGTCAAGCTCGATTTTGATAAGCTCTTTCGCTATATCCTTGCTGTTTTTATCGGCGGCGGAATATTGATTGAGATATCGGCTGAGCGATTTTACTCCCATGTCACAGCCGTCTGTCATAAGGTCTGCAATAGTCTTGTCCGAGTTATCAACAGCCATTTTCATGTTTGTTTTAATCCACGACATACCCTTTGCCATAGGGTTCGGGCTTTTGCCGTCGTCGCCTGCTTCAAGAAGAGCCTGAGAAATCTTTCCGCCGAGAGCGGAGTGCTGTTCTTTGCTCTTTTCAAGCATTTCTCTGAGCTTAGGGCTTTGTGTTTTGTCGATAACGTCGTCGAAACTGCTCACAGCCATTTTAACTCCGGCGTCACATTCTCTTAAAAGTTTCACGGTATCGTTTTCCATAATAAATAAACAACCTTTCCTGCGTATTTATATATAGTATATACCATTTTTTTTAATGTTAATCGGGATTTATCTCATTTTTACTCAGCTCCATAAATTCAAGGGCAAGCTCTGAAGCTCCGGGCATTGAAATAATACCTAAGTCACGGTATGACTCGGGCATAAGCGGGAGTATTCTGACGCTCTGTGTGTTATCGCAGAGAATAAGCTCAGACAGAATACTTGCGCCCAGACCGTGAGCGACCATTGACACAACGGCGGCGTCATTGACGTTTGTATTATTTATTATTGGTCTGACACCGCTTTTTTCAAGCGCACGCATTATATCCATATCAAAACCCATTGACGGCATAATAAACTGAAGACCGCTGAACTCCTCAACGGGGATTTTCTCCTGACCGTCGGCAATATCGCTGTCGGGCGGAAGAACGGCAAGAAGAGCGTCGTTCTTTAGATGAAGAAAATTACACTTGATATCGTCCTGCTTACTGACGAAGCCGAGGTCCGCTTTGCCCTCATAGACAAGGTTATATATGCCGACAATGGAGTCGTCAATGATTTCAAAATTGACATAAGGGTGAGCCTGCTTGAATCTGCTCATAAGAGTCGGGAGCCACCTGTTTATCATACTGGTATATGCGGCAATTCTGAGAGTGTGAACGCTGCGGTCTCTCGTGCGTGCTATCTCTTTTTCGAGTCTGTCGCTTGCTCTTATCAGTTCTTCGACATAAGGCATAAGTTTTTCTCCGCTTTCGGTCAGATGAACGCCGTATTTGTCACGGCAGAGCAAGGTGCAGTCAAGCTCTCTTTCAAGCCTGTTCATCATGTGGGTCAGACCTGCCTGAGTGTAGCCGAGCGCACTTGCGGCATTTGTCAGAGAACCGAGCTCGACGGCGGTTTTCAGCGCCTTAAATTTATTTGTATCCATTTATATATACCTTTCGTTAATGTTTATATTATACATTGTAATATATATTGCAAAAAAATGCAACGCAAATTTTAATAAATTAAAAAATATACCTTGGCGTTCCGAGCGGCACATAATTTTTAGTTTATATCTTGTAATTCGCCTTGATTTGCAATATAATAAAAACTTGAACGCAGAGCGTTATTATAATCCTGAATTTAAAAATCGGTATTGGGGATGATATATATGAAAACGGTTATCGTCACGGGCGCAAGCAGCGGTATAGGTCTTGCGACAGCGAAGCTTTTTCTTCAAAACGGCTTTAGCGTATATGATTTCAGCCGAAGCGGAAAAGACGGCGAAATTCATCATATCGCATGCGATGTCACAGATGAAGAGAGCGTGAAAAGAGCCGTTTCTCTTGTTATCGAAAAAGAGGGGAAAATAGATGTTCTCGTCAATAACGCAGGCTTCGGAATTTCGGGTGCGGCTGAAAATACTCCGACTGAGAAAGCCAAAAAACAGTTTGACGTCAATTTTTTCGGCTCTTTCAATGTCTCCAAAGCGGTTATTCCTTATATGAGAGACAGAAAAAGCGGAATGATTATAAATATCAGCAGTATGGCGGCGCCGCTTTCAATACCGTTTCAGCTTTTTTATTCGGCGTCAAAGTCGGCGATAAATTCGCTCACTCTTGCTCTTGCGAATGAGGTCAGACCTTTCGGGATAAAGGTCTGCGCCGTAATGCCGGGCGATGTGAAAACAGGCTTCACCGCCGCAAGGGAAAAAGAAACCGACAGCGGTTTTTATTCCTCGGTTCTGAATAAAAGCGTTCAGACTATGGAGCATGATGAAGAAAACGGAATGAGCCCCGAGGAAATCGCAAAGGCGGTCTATAGACTTTCACAGAAGAAAAATCCAAAGCCGCTTTCAACGGTCGGGTTACAGTATAAAACTTTTGCACTTCTTGCAAAACTGCTTCCTGCGAGAACGGTAAACTATATAATCGGTCAGCTCTACGCAAAATAAAAAGGCTCATAAGAGGGGGCTAAATGATGGAAAAATATGATTTCACAGGCGAAATTTCAGCCCAAAATAAGTTTAAAGATAAAACTGATATAAATTTTTACAGCATAGCGGCGTCAATGTCGGTGCTCGGCTATATAATTCTGAGCAAGATTTATGCGACGGGTGTAGAGCTTTTAGGGCTCAGGCGGCTCGTTACGGGCACTCAGATTGCAAATCAGAGCTTTACTCTGGTTGCGACAATGGTGACTATTCTCGTTCCGTTTCTTCTTGCGGGTTCTGTTGAAAAGAAGAGAACGGATATTGACATCTGCCCGCTTGACAAACCGAATAATCCGCTTCTGACGGTGCTTGCCGTTCCTGCGGGGGTTGCGGTCTGCATTATCGGCAGTCTTTTGACAAATTATATAACCTTTTTCGTCTCGATGTTCGGTGTTGAGCTGACACAGCCGAGTCTCGCCGCTCCGCCGACGGGTTATGCGCTTTTTCTCTATATCCTCAGGCTGACTTTGGTTGCCGCCGTGATGGAAGAGGTATGCTTCAGGGGCGTCGTTATGCAGCCGCTGAGAAAATACGGCAACTTCTTTGCTATTCTGATGTCGGCGATGGTTTTCGCTTTGACGCACTGTAATCTTATTCAGGCGCCTGCGGCTTTCATAGCGGGCATAGGCATAGGCTATTTCACTATTGCCACAGGCTCCGTCTGGACGGGCATTCTGATTCACCTTTTCAATAACCTGCTTGTCGCCGTTTCACAGTATTATCTCGCTGTCGGCGATAATGACAAGGCTATGTTTGTCGGCACTACCGTAGGCTATATCGTGCTTGCAGTCGGGCTTGTATGCCTTGTGCTGTTCTTTGTCAAGAGAAAAACGGCGAAGCTAAACGGCGGTATGCAGATATATCTCTCCGCCGGCGAAAGGGTAAAGGCATACATTCTGAACCCCGCAATGATATTAACGCTATTTGTCATAGCCTTTATGACGGCTCAGTTTATAAAAATATGACGGATTTTGAAATAATGAAAACCGCTCTTTCCCTTGCGGATGAAGCGGCGAAGGATGATGAAGTTCCCGTCGGGGCGGTCATTGTCAAAGACGGTGAGATTGTCTCGGTCGGGCGGAACAGGCGTGAAAAGGGCAAAAACGCTCTCTGTCACGCCGAAATAGAAGCGATAAACTCCGCCTGCGAAAAATTAGGCGGGTGGCGGCTGTGGCAATGCGAAATGTTTGTCACGCTCGAGCCATGCCCGATGTGCAGCGGAGCCATAATAAATTCCCGCATAAAAAAGGTCACGTTCGGCGCATACGACAAAAAAGCAGGCTGCTGCGGTTCTGTCGTGAATATCTTCGACCTGCCCTTTAACCATAAGCCCGAAATAGTCGGCGGCTTTATGGAAGAGGAATGTGCGGCAAGACTAAGTGAATTTTTTAAAAAACTCAGAGATAAGAGAGGTAATAAAAATGAGTGAAAATTGTAACGGTAACTGCTCCTCGTGCTCATCAAAGTGTGAGAATGAGGACATGAGACTTAAACAGAATCAGTTCAGCGATATCAAAAAGGTTATCGCTGTTGTCAGCGGCAAGGGCGGCGTAGGCAAATCCTCCGTCACCTCGCTTCTTGCGACAGCCATGAGAGCAAGAGGCTTCGAAACAGCCGTTCTCGACGCGGATATCACAGGTCCGTCAATACCTAAAATGTTCGGCGTCAGAAACAAAGCCGAGGCTGACGCAACGGGGCTTCTCCCCGCTGTGACATCAACGGGTATAAAACTTATGTCCATTAACCTTCTTCTTGAAAAGGATGACGCCCCCGTAGTCTGGAGAGGACCCGTTATAAGCGGCGCAATTCAGCAGTTCTGGACGGACGTCGCATGGGGCGACGTTGACTATATGTTTGTCGATATGCCTCCGGGAACGGGAGACGTTGCGCTGACTGTTTTTCAGAATCTTCCCGTTGACGGAATTATCGTTGTCGCAACTCCTCAGGACCTTGTTTCACTTATAGTCAGAAAGGCTCTTAACATGGCTGAGCTTATGAACATACCCGTTCTCGGTGTTGTTGAAAATATGAGCTATTTTGAGTGCCCCGACTGCAAAAGTAGGCATTATATCTTCGGCGAAAGCAAGGTCGATGAAACAGCGGCTCAGTACGGTCTGCCCGTTCTCGCAAAGCTCCCCGTTAATCCTGTCACGGCTTCACTTGCCGATAAAGGCGCAATAGAGCTTTCAGACACCGAGATTATAAACGAAGGCATTGATAAAATGCTAAAGCGCCTTATCTGATAACGCTTAATTTGTGTAAAAAGGGGCTGTTACAATGGCTATAGAAAAAGTCAGGGAATATTTCAAAAAATTCGGCATTGAAGACAGAATACAGGAGTTTTCCGTCTCAAGCGCAACTGTTGAGCTTGCGGCTCAGGCTCTCGGCGTTGAGGGCGCAAGAATAGCTAAGAGTATGTCGTTCAAACTTAACGGTAAGGCAATACTTGTTATTGCCGCAGGGGACGTGAAAATCGACAACAGAAAGTTCAAGGCTCAGTTTCACACAAAGGCGAAGATGCTTTCGCCCGACGAGGTCTCGGAGCTTATCGGTCACGCTGTGGGCGGCGTGTGCCCGTTTGCCGTGAACGACGGTGTATCGACTTATCTTGACGAAAGTCTCAGACGCTTTGAAACGGTCTTTCCCGCCTGCGGAAGCAGTAACAGCGCAATAGGACTTACTATTCCGGAGCTTGAGAAATATTCAAACTTTACTCAGTGGGTAGATGTCTGCAAGCTGCCCGAATGACAAAATGAAGGTGTTACCATGATTTCAAATTACCATACGCATACAAAAAGGTGTCATCACGCAGTCGGTCGGGATGAAACCTATGTCAAAGCGGCTATAAAAAAGGGGATAAAGGTTCTGGGCTTTGCCGACCACGGTCCTTTCCCCTATAAGGATTTCGTTTCGGATATGAGAATGACCGTTGAGGACTCAAAGTCATATTTTGAGTCACTTCGTAAGCTCAGGGAAAAGTATAAGGATGTAATTGATATCAAAATCGGCTTTGAATATGAATACTTCCCCGAATATATGGACTGGTTGAAGAATTTCATTAAGGAAAACGGCGTTGACTACATTATTCTCGGTCATCACTATTCCCCCTGTGAAAAGGGTGGGAAGCACACCGAAAAGCTCACTCAGCCCGATGAAATTCTCCTCTACAGAGACATGGTCTGTGAAGCGATAAAAAGCGGAATGTTCCTCTATGTTGCTCACCCCGATTTATACCTTGCGAAGTATCAGCGATTTGACGAAACAGCGAAACAGGTCGCAGAGGATATCTGCAAAACGGCAAAAGAATATGATGTCCCTCTCGAATATAACCTTTACGGGCTTAGAAAGAGCGACCGGGCGGGCTTTATGATGTACCCCTACACCGATTTCTGGCTTGTGGCGAAAAAATACGGCAACAGGGTAGTTCTTGGGATTGACGCGCATAATCCAAAGCACATTTCTCAGTCGAAATATTTAAAAATAGCTGAAAAAAATCTTGAGGCTCTTGGGATAACTCCCGAAGAAAAACTTGATATATGATAAATAGAATGAGAAAAATTTTCAGATTTTTCTCATTTTTCATTGAAAAACAGCAATATATAGTGTAAAATTATTTAGATATGAATAAATGCAGAGGTGCAGGGAATGAAAAAAAAGGGGTTTGACAACGACAAATATCTGAAAATGCAGTCCGAAAGGATAATGCAGAGGGTCGAAAGCTTCGGCGGAAAGCTCTATCTTGAGTTCGGCGGAAAGCTCTTCGACGATTTTCACGCCGCAAGAGTTCTGCCCGGCTTTGAGCCTGACAGCAAGATGAGAATGCTTCTTCAGCTTAAAGACCAGGCTGAAATCGTGTTCGCAATCTGCGGTGATGATATCGAGAAGAATAAGATAAGAGGCGACCTCGGCATTACATATGACCTTGATGTGCTTCGTCTTATCGACGTTTTCAGAAGCTACGGCTTCTATGTCGGCGGCGTTGTCATTACTCAATATGCGGGTCAGCCGTCAGCCTCGGCATTTATCAAAAAACTTGATTCAATGGGGATAAAGAATTATAAGCATTATAAAATAGACGGCTATCCCTCAAAGGTGTCATATATCGTCAGTGACGAGGGCTTCGGCAAGAATGAATATGTCGAAACCGAGCGTTCGCTTGTCGTTGTCACGGCGCCCGGTCCGGGCAGCGGAAAAATGGCGGTCTGCCTGTCTCAGCTTTATCATGAGCATAAAAGGGGAGTTAAAGCAGGCTACGCAAAATATGAGACCTTCCCGACATGGAATCTGCCTTTGCAGCACCCTGTGAATTTAGCTTATGAGGCGGCGACAGCCGACCTTAACGATATAAACATGATAGACCCTTATCACTTTGAGGCGTATAACGAACAGACGGTCAATTATAACCGTGATGTTGAGATTTTCCCTGTTCTCAAGGCGATATTCACTCAGATTCTCGGCGAGTGCCCATATAAGTCACCGACAGATATGGGCGTCAATATGAACGGCTTCTGTATAACCGACAATGAAGTTGTCGAGAAAGCGGCTAAGGAGGAGATTGTCAGAAGATATTTTGCGGCTCTGTGCAAGAAGAGAAAGGGCGCAGAAAACGACGAAGAGATATCTAAGCTTGAAGTTCTTCTCGAAAAGGCTGATATTTCGCCCGATGACAGAAAGGTCACCTGTGAAGCCAGAAAAAAGGCTGAAGAGTCGGGCAAGAGCGCGGCGGCTGTCGAGCTTTCCGACGGCACGGTTATCGTGGGCAAGTCTTCTGAGCTTTTGTCACACACCTCGGCAATGCTTCTCAATGCGCTTAAAACCCTCGGCGGTATTCAGGACGATATAATGCTTATAGCGCCGCTTATTATTGAGCCTATTCTCAAGCTGAAAACTGAATATCTTCAAAGTGACAGCGCACAGCTTTCGGTCAAGGAGGTGCTCACGGCTCTTTCAATCTGCGCCGTCACAAACACTATGGCTCAGCATGCGCTTGATCAGGTGCCGAAGCTTAAAGGCTCTGAAATGCACTCAACAATTATTCTGTCATACGGTGATGAAAAGGCGCTCAAGAGCCTCGGAATGAACATCACCTGCGACCCCGAATACGACAGCGCAAAGCTGTTTCATTCCTGATAATTAATTTATCAAAAAGTCAGTTCGAAACCATCCTGACTTAAGTAATATCAATTACTTTAAAACAAAACTAAGGAGCAAAAAACAATGAACAAGAAAAAAACAACACTCTATGTCACTCAGGCGGCTGTTATTGCCGCTGCGTATGCGGCTGTGACTGTGCTTCAGAATGTTATTCTCCCCGGCACGGCGTCAATGGCTGTTCAGGTCAGAGTCAGTGAAGCTCTCAACGTGCTCACGCTTCTGACCCCTGCGGCAATTCCGGGTCTTACAATCGGCTGTGTGGTTGCGAACCTCACTGCGGTGGAATTTCTTCCGCTCGACATGATAATCGGTTCGCTCGCCACTCTTCTTGCAGGCATACTTATGTATAAATGCAGGAATATCCGCTTTAAAAAGCTGCCGCTGCTGTCGTGCCTTATGCCCGTTATCTTCAACGCCGTTTTTGTTGGCGCAGAGATAGCATACTTTATGGCTCAGGAGGGCGAAAGCATGGTATCGGCTTTCTTTATCAACGCCGCTCTGGTTGCGCTGGGTGAGTTAATATCGGTCTATGTTCTCGGTCTGCCTCTCTATAAGGCGCTTGAGAACAGAAAAGTATTTAATATGAGTTAAAATAAAAGCAAAAGGAGACGCTCTTATGAAAAACGGAAAACTCAAGCAGTACCTGGACAGCTTATGGTACGGTGTAGGCGCAGTCGGTCTTGACCTGAGCTACGGAATGTTCTATTCCTTCCTCATGATTTATCTGACAGATATAGTCAAGCTCCCGATTATGTTCCTGATTATCCTGACGCCGATTGCCAGAATCTGGGATGGTATCAATGACCCAATGATGGGCTCTATTGTCGATAACACAAAAACAAAGTTCGGCAAATATCGCCCTTGGGTATTAATAGGTTCCTGCTCAAACGCTCTCGTTTTATTCCTTCTCTTCACAAACTTCGGCTTAAAGGGACTGCCTCTTTATATCTACATAACAGTCCTCTATATCGCCTGGGGAATGACGAACACTATGGCTGATATTTCATATTGGTCAATGGTTCCCTCCTTTACAAGCGACCCCGAAAAGAGAAGCATTATTTCAACGGTTGCAAGAGCTTTTTCGGGTCTCGGTCAGGGCATCGTCCTTATCGGCGCACCTATCGCTTTAAAGGCATTCAGTAAGAATATCGAAGAGGGTCAGAAATACAGCGCATCAGGCTTCAGCATTGTCGCCGCCATATGCTCTTGCTGTCTCATTCTCTTCTCGCTTATCTCAATGCTTCATGTCAAGGAGACGCAGGTTGTCAAGCCCTCGGGTGAAAAGTTCTCCTTCAAAAAGGTTTTCACCGTTTTCAAGGGCAACGACCAGCTTCGTGTGTTTATTCTCTTTGCAATGCTTTCAAACACAGGCTATTATATGGTGTCGGGCGTTGCGGTTTATTTCTTCAACTATGTTGTCGGCGACGGCTCAAAGCAGTCTCTTTTCTCGACATTCGGCGCAGTCGGCTCAATTTTAGGTCTTCTCTTCCTGCCTATTATGATGAACTTCACCTCAAGAAGACGCACATATCAGGCTTCGCTTCTTATGATAATCTTCGGTTATCTCGGAATGTTCCTTTCTTTCCAGTTCCTTAATAGCCTTATCCTTATGAATATCTTCTATCTGATTTCAAGCATCGGCTCAGGCTCAATGTTTGTTTCACAGACGGTATTCCTCGCCGATATTGTTGACTACGGCGAAGTGAAGATGGGTTCAAGAAACGAGTCTGTCACATTCTCAATGAAGGGCTTTTTGCAGAAGATGGCTTATACAATTCAGGTCATAATTCTTCTTGCAGGTCTCGGCAGTAACTATTCTCTTGTTGTTCAGGGCGCTCCGGGCGCAGACCTCAACAGAGTCAATGTCGCGATAAAGGCTATGATGCTTATTATTCCCGCATTATTCTTTGTGGCTTCACTTCTCGTTTTCACGTTAAGATTCAAACTTCACGGCGAATACATGGAGAGCATCACCGCTCAGGTCTCAAAGAACAGAGAAGAAAATCAGTAAAAAATTTCTCCGTATGGATAATGGGGAGTGTTCTAAAGGACAGTTTAAAGGGGCTTCGCACTTAGCAGAGCCCTTTTAATATTATTTTTATTTGCCTGAAAAACTGTGCGAAGCACAATAAAACTATACGCAGTATAATAAAACTGCGAAGCAATATCACTCGCCGTCAGGCGAATAAAACTGCCGAGTGTTCTTTTGAACACTCGGCTAATGCCATACGGAGTTCTTTACTTTTTCTCAATAAACCGTTGACATTTATTTGCATTATTGATATAATGCAAATAAGGAAGAATAAATTATAAAGCTCGATTTTTGAAAGGGGGTAGAAAGCGGAAATCACTATTGTTATCAGGGGAAAGGAGGAATTATGAGGATAATTATTAAAAGAGAGAAAAATGAATTATTAACCTTTACGAAGAAGAAACAATGAAAATTAAAACCTAATAAGAGAGAAAAATATTATTTTTAGGAGAGATTAAAAATGAATAAAAAAGTGTTATTTCGATTGATAAGCTGTTTGCTTACTTTTTCTTTTGTGTTTATTACTCTTTGCGCTTGTCAGAACGCAGATAATAATAAAAACAGCGAAGAAGCGAATAAAAACGAAAGCGTTTCCGTGACTCCGACAGGCAGGGATGACGGAATGAGCGAGCTTACTCATCTTTACTACAATGACAGGCTTTATATCCAAAGCTCATACGGTTCTGGTATTTTTTTTGACGAGGTCAATGAAAAAACGGAGCTTGAATATGTCGGAGAAGTTCTGAAAAATGACAATAATAAGCTGCCGAGCGAAAATTTCGCCTCTTATCTGGCAGATGTCGGCGATAAGATTTATAAAAATCCTGGCAAAGACGAATTATACATCAGATTGAGTAATGACAGAGTTACGGTGCTTATTCCGGCTGAATAAAACTTAAATTTAAACAAAGCGGCAGGCTCAAAGAGCCTGCCGTAATTTTTCTGTTTTTTATGCCGTGTGACGTTAAATCAGTCGTCGGTTTCCCAGTTGTGCCAGACGCCCTGAACATCGTCGTTGTCGTCCATCATTTCAAGAAGCTTTTCCATGAACTTGATGTCTTCTTCGCTTTCGAGCTTTGTATAGGTTGAGGGGATATAGCCGACTTCAGCCGAGAGGAATGTGTAGCCCTTAGCGGCAAGGTCGCCGCATACGGCGGTGAAATCGTTAGGCTCTGTTCTGACCTCAAAAACATCATCGCCGTCGGTGACAAAATCCGAAGCTCCGGCTTCGAGAGCGTCCTCCATGAGCTTTTCTTCATCGACGTCCTCCTGCTCGATGTCAATGATGCCGTATTTTGTGAACATGAATGAAACACAGCCCTGCTGACCCATGTTGCCGTGGTTCTTGTCAAAATAGTGTCTCATTTCGCCGGCTGTTCTGTTTCTGTTGTTCGTGAGCGTCTCAACTATAACCGCAACGCCCGAGGGACCGTAGCCCTCATAAATAATTGTCTCATATTTTGAACCGTCGCCCTCACCGGCGGCTTTCTTGATAATTCTTTCGATGTTGTCGTTGGGCACGTTGTTAGCCTTAGCTTTAGCGATAACGTCCTTGAGCCTTGAGTTGACCGAGGGGTCGGCACTGCCGCCTTCACGAACCGCAACAGCAAGCTCTCTGCCGATTTTTGTGAAAATCTTGGCTCTTGCGTTATCCGTCTTTTCTTTCTTGCGCTTTATAGTGCTCCACTTTGAATGTCCTGACATTGAAATTACCTACCATTCTATATTGTTTTATTAATTAACACCTTTGCGGTATGCGTTTTCGCATACACATACATCATATTTTAACATATATTTTTTTCTATATCAAGATTTGAAATGAAAAAATAAAACAATTTTACGGAAGATTTTGCCTTAAATGTTAATACAATTTTAAAATATTTCTTTTAAAGTCGAATTTGTTGACAGAAAAAAAGACAAATGATATTATTTATTTGTATAATTCTCTCAAGGAGGAAACAAAAGTGAAAAGAAGATTTCTAAGTTTATTTTTAGCGGCTCTCATGGCGCTGTCCGTTTTTGCAGTTGCGGACGGTGCGGTGACGGTTTCCGCCCCTCAGGCGCTTGCCGCTGTTGATGAAAACGCCGAAAAAGCCGATGAGCTTGACGGTGAATGGATAGGCGCATGGGGCAGTGGTATGACAAACATATCGTTCGCCGACTATGAGGACCTATATGTTTCTCTTAATAAGACTGCGGCGAGAATTGTTCTCACACCGACAGCCAGCGGTAATAAAATAAGGCTGAGAATTTCCAATGTTTACGGAAAAAGAAACCTCACAATAAACGGCATTGTTATTCACGACAGTGAGGGCGGCACAAAGGTCAGACAGCTCAGCGCAACCCCTGTCTATTATAAGAATAACTGGAAGATAGTTGTTCCTGCAGGTGAAGAAATTGTCACTGACCCTGTTAAATTCAAGGTCACGGCTCATAAGGATATTTCTGTCACAATGTATATCGGCGAAGATATACAGGATATAAAGACTATCGGCCTTTCGGGTGCAAAAACATATCTTGCTTTTAATCAGGACGCTCCCGACGCTATTGAGGACTTTTTCCTTTCTGAAGGTAATTTCCTGCCGCTTTCTGCAAGTACAAAGATTTTAAGCAACTTTTTCCCTTCTCTCAAGAGCCTTCCCGAGATAAATGCTGTTCCTTGTCTGAGCGGTGTTGATGTTTTCAACACTGAGGAGGACCCGTATTCAGTCGTTGTTATCGGCGACTCAACGGTAGCGAATAACTTCCCTTATTATCTTGCAAAGGCAATAGCCGCTGAGGACTGCACCAGTGTCGGCGTTGTCGGCAAGGGCATCATCGGCAACAGCCTTCTCACCGACGGCGAGGGCAAGAGCGGCAATATCTACGGTCCGTCTGTTCTTGCGAGAATGCAGAGAGATGTTCTTGACCTGAAAGAAAGCGGAGTCAGATACGCCGTCATAAAAATCGGCGCAAACGATATTACCCACCCCGAGAGTGAAAGTATTAAGAGCTATTACGGCGGTCCCTATGTTCAGCCTAAAGCGACGGATCTTATTGAAGGCTTTACAAGATTTGCCGATAAATGCCATAAATACGGCATAAAAGTAATCGGTTGCACAATAACCCAGTGGAAGGGCACGACAAGAGACTATTTCGGCACAAGCGACACACCCGAATACACATGGACTGCGAAGGATTGGAAAATAGCTCAGGACGTTAATGCGTGGATGCTCAAGACGAAGGTTCTTGACGGTGTAGTTGACCTTGCTGCTGTAACAGGCGACAAGTCTGACAGTGCAAAGTTCAGATCTGACTGGACGAGCGACTTCATTCATCCCAATGATAAGGCTCAGATGGCGTGGGCTAATGAATTCCCGCTTGAAACTATCGGCATAAAAACGATACCGGCTTCAATTCTGCTTAATCGTTCCACACTCACTCTTGCCGCCGGGAAGTCATATCAGCTTGAAGAGACCATTTATCCCGAAACGGCTCAGCAGACCGATGTCACTTGGACTTCGAGCAATAAGAGTGTTGCGACCGTCAGCTCAGACGGTTATGTCAAAGCGCTCAAAAACGGCACTGCCACAATCACATGTAAAACAATAAACGGTAAAACGGCAAAGTGTAAGGTCACGGTCAGAACGCCGACTTCAAGCGTTAAACTGAACCAATCTGTTATCTCGATTTATACAACCGAAACATATAAACTCAAGGCTACTGTCAAGCCGACTGAAGCTGAAGACAAATCTGTTGTATGGACTTCATCGAATGAAAGCGTTGCCACGGTTTCATCAAAGGGTACCGTTACAGGCAAAAAGTCAGGCAAGGCTGTAATCACCTGCACGACTAAAGATACAGGCAAGACAGCGTCATGCACGGTTATTGTCAATAAGAGAGTCCCTGTCAAGGGAATAAAGCTGAACGCCACCTCAAAGACGATTTATAAAGGAAAAACATATCAGCTTAAAGCGACCTTTACACCCTCAAACGCTTCAAACAAGAAGATAACATGGTCATCGACTGACCCCAATGTAGCAGTCGTCTCGACAAGCGGTAAAGTAACGGCCGTAAAGAACGGTACCGCATACATATATGCAGTCACTCAGGACGGAAGCTATACCGCTGTCTGTAAAGTCAAGGTCAAGACTCATGTCACAAGCGTAAAGCTCAGCGCATCGAGCAAAACAATATATATCGGCAAGACCTACACTCTTAAGGCCACGGTTTCACCGAGCACAGCCACAAACAAGAATGTCACTTGGAAGTCAAGCGACAAGTCAGTCGCGACAGTTTCTTCAAAGGGTGTTGTGACAGGTAAAAAGACGGGCACAGCCACAATAACCTGCACAACCGAGGACGGCAGCTATAAGGCAACCTGCAAGATTAAGGTCACAAAGTTCTACTCGGTTAAATCTGTTTCACTTAACAAAAAATCGCTCACCCTTGACGGCGGTGAAAGATATCAGCTTAAAGCGACTGTTAATCCGACAAATGCCAGCGAGCAGGGCGTAACATGGTCTTCAAGCAACACGAAGGTTGCTAAGGTTTCTTCAACAGGCAGGGTTACCGCCGTGAAGAAGGGCACGGCCGTTATAACATGCACGACAAAATCCGGCAAAAAAACAGCTACATGCAAAATTAAAGTTATCTCAACACCTGTCACAGGCGTTACGCTTAACAAAAAGTCGCTTACCCTGAAGCTTGGTGAGACATCAAGACTTACGGCAACTATCGCTCCGCATGACGCCACCTACACCGGCGTAACATGGAAGTCAAGCGACAAAAACATTGCCAAGGTCTCGTCAACAGGTAAGGTGACAGCTGTCAGCACAGGTACGGCGTATATCTCATGTATTACAGATGACGGCGAATTCGTCGCTAAATGTAAGATAACGGTTATTGACACGGAGGGAAATACCGGCACAGACAGTAACAGCTTTATCTCGGTCAAGCTTGACAAGGGTACGCTCACACTTGCAAAGGGAACAAAATATACTCTGAAAGCGACGGTTTCACCCGCTGACAAGAAGAACGCAAAGCTCACATGGACAACGGACAATCCGGCTGTTGCTACGGTTTCCTCTTCCGGCGTTGTAACGGCTGTCGGCAAAGGCACTTGTATGATAAGATGCAAGGTCAGTGACGGCAAGGATAGCTGGACGGCAACCTGCCAGGTTACTGTCAAATAATAATTACATAAAGCTCGGCGCATTGATGTGCCGGGCTTTTTTAACTTGTCTTTTTTAATTATCATCATATCAGTTCATTTGAAGAATGTACGACATTCAGAAGTCTGAAAACATTTTTTTATTTGCATTTTTTGTATAAATGAAACTCTTGTGTTTTCATAAATTTTGTTATATAATAGACTGAAATTATAAAGGGAGAGTGTGTGCTGTGCTTCAGGATATAAAAATGACAGAGCTTGCAAGAACAACTATAAGCCGTTTTTTCAGCACAAAGCGCATACCTCACGCAATAATTCTCGAAGGCACAAGCGCAGAAAACCGAATGAATGCGGCAAAGGAGCTTGCAAAAGGTATGCTCTGTGAGAGTGAAACGGTACCGTGCGGGCTTTGTAAAAGCTGTAAGAAAATCGAAAGCGACGTTCACCCCGATGTAATCGTCTGCGAAAAAGAAGACAGTAAAACGACAATGGGCGTTGATATAATCCGTTCAATGAAAAGCGACGCATATATCAAGGCGAATGACTCAGACAATAAGGTCTATATTTTCAAAGAAGCGCAGAACATGACGCCGCAGTCGCAGAACGCACTTTTAAAAATATT
>JBJEOI010000021.1:0-3431 GCA_051880635.1 Acutalibacteraceae bacterium
TGGTGGACCATAGGGGGATCGAACCCCTGACCTCCAGATTGCGAACCTGGCGCTCTCCCAGCTGAGCTAATGGCCCTCGTGACTTATTAAGTATATCACATTTCTGAAAAAAGTAAAGACAAAATTAAAAATAAAGTAAAGATAATTTGAAAAATCAACAAATCCAAAAGCTACTTATGCTGAGAAAGCTGTAGTTTAAGCTTGCACCGAAAAAACGGTTTACATAAAAGCATACCTATGATAAAATGAATCGAATATATTTTGTCGAGGAGAAAACCTATGACCAATTATGAAAAAATACATTCGGGGGAAATTTACGACCCGTCTGATGAAGAACTAATGAAGCAACAGCTTATCTGTCTTGACAGGCTTTATGACTATAACGCCACTCGTCCGTTTGAGCAGGAAAAACGTGAAAAAATGCTTCGGGAGATGCTCGCTGAAGTGGGAGAGGGCTGCTATATAGAACCTCCGTTTCATGCCAACTGGGGAGGAAAGCATGTCCATTTCGGCAAGAATGTTTATGCAAACTTCAATCTTACTATGGTTGACGATACTCATGTCTATGTCGGAGACTGCGTTCTTTTCGGACCTAATGTCACGGTTGCAACTGCCTCGCATCCGCTTGACATTGAGCAGAGAAGACAGGCGCTTCAGTTTAATAAGCCTGTTCATATCGGCGCTAACACATGGATTGGCGCCGGAGCGATTATTTTGCCGGGAGTCACGATAGGCGAAAACTCTGTTATCGGCGCAGGAAGTGTTGTCACAAAAGATATTCCCTCGGGTGTTGTCGCTGTGGGAAATCCGTGCAGAGTGATAAAAGAAATAGACTGAGACTGAATAAAACAGCGGCATACCCTTTGCCGGGCACTGATAAGGAAGTATTTCTTTAAAATATGAACTTTTGGCGCAATAATGCGTTAAATCCCCACGATATGCGTCAGCATTATCGCGGGGATTTGCCTTTTCTTGCATCCAAAATTTATATTTTAAAGTGCTTCGCAGTTTCGTAAGTGCAAAAATTTTCTGTATTGAAGCCACAAAACGAAACAAGGCTGTCGCCTTGTGAGGCTTTTGGCAATAATACGGAGAATTTTTGCCCGAGAAACAAATACTTCCTTATCAGTGCTCGGCATATGGGCTTTGTCTTTTTTAATAATGAAATTTTTCGTCTTAAACAAAAATTTTTATCAATCGGTAGTTTTCTGCTTTTTAAGCGTATCATATATGACAAACACCGTACCGATAATCATAAAAGCAAGACCAACGATAAAGCCGTTTGTCAGCTTCTCATCATTTATCACAAGCGAGAGAAATGCGCCGATAAAAGGCGCTACGGCATAAAATGCGCTTGTTTTTGCGGCGCCCAAATCACGCTGAGCCCGAATATAAACGAAAATACTCAGTCCGTAGGAAACAAAGCCCAGCAGCATAGTCAATAATATAAATCTGATATCAGGTATTTTTTCTCTGAGGATTAAAGCGGTGATAAAAGACCCTGCGCCGGAGCAAAGCCCTTTTAAAGTCACAATCTGATATGTGCTTCTTTCGGATATACTTCTTGTGCAGTTATTTTCAAGACCCCAGCAGGCGGTAGACAAAAGGACAAACAGCGAGCCGTATGAAACTTTCAGACCTTCACTGCCGTCAAAAGAAAGAATAATGCCTGAGAAAGTGATAAATCCGATAGCCGCCCAAAGTCTGAGAGATATTTTCTCTTTGAATATAAACAGAGCAATAAGAGCTGTAGCGACAATTTCAAAGTTTCCCAGAAGCGACGCATTTGACGCAGTGCCGGTATTTATACCTATCATCAGAAAAACAGGGGCAAGAATATCCAGCGCTATCATACCTATTGTGTATGGTAAATCTTCTCTTTTCAGTCTTTCCGATTTATTCTCTTTTTTATAATGAAAAAGATACATTATACCGACGCCTGCTCCTGCGCCGAGATAAAGAAAAGCCGCCATGAATACCGATGAAACTTTTTCAAGCAAAGCCTTGCTGAAAGGTGTGCTTAAAGAGTAAAACACAGCGGCAAGCAGTGCATAAAACGTTGCGTAGAGTCTTCTATCTTTCATTGACAACGCTTTCCTTCCGTGACATTCTTTAAACTTTAAGGTCATTTTTCAGGGCGCAGTAATTTCAAAATATCGGCATATATGTATTTCGCCCCGATATTCGTCTTCATCGGTCATTGAAATCGGGTACATTCCGCATTTTTCCATGACCCTACGGCTTGCCGTGTTTTCTTCAAAATAACCCGCCGTGATTTTTTTGAAGCCCATTCTGAACAAATCCTTAATGACTGCCGACACCGCTTCCGTCGCATAGCCGCATCCTTTGTAATCGGGGGAGATTACATAACCGATTTCAATTTCGTCGTTCTCGATACCGCAGTCATTGACGAACCCAATCGGAACATCGTTTAAATAAATTCCGTATTCCAAGTGGGCTGTATCCTCCGTTTGGCTGAAAGCTATCAGCTTTTCAATCAGGCTCAGCATATGCTCTTCTGATTTGAACTCTGGCACCATAAAAGTTTTTGTTATCTCTTCATTCGTCAGAAGTTTTATAAGCTGTTCTTTATCACTGCTTCTGTATGATTTCAGCTCAAGCCTCTCGGTTTTTATACATTCTGCTTGTGTAACTTTTAGGGACATTTTATTCTCCTGTTTAGAGTTATGGTTTTAGGTTAATTATTGCTTTGGGGTATGCGGGGGGATATGGGCAGGTCAGATACGACTGCGTATATAGAATGAGACACAGAAATAAATGTCTGTGCAAAGGGGGAATACTACACTGTGAAAGCGACTATTCTGCATACAGATAATAGTATTTCCCGAACAGCCACTTTTTCGTGTATTTACAATTTTTCTTAGATCCCATATATAAAACGGCTTCGCCAAACAATGTTTTTTTGATAACGGTTACATTACCTTTTGTTCCTAAAGCACAGATATTGTCATACATTTCGTCATCTTCAGGATGCCAATGCATAATTGAATCAGGCGTTTTCTTCAATATGAATCTATCAATTACAATATAATTACACTCAATTCTGATAAGGAAACCGTCAAAAAGCTCCCAATTGATGCCATTATTTACAAGGTAAAAGCGACCCGCAAGATCAGGATTATTCTGCATCTGTTTAAAGATGTCAATAATGAAATCTTTCTCACTGAGGTTCTTTTTTTCTTTCATAAACAATCTCCTTGTCATTTATACTGCGTAAAGAAGGTCGTTTTGACAGCAAGGCGACCGTCTCGACATGGCTCGATTCTCTAACAAGTAACGCATTTCGTATCCACTATACAAGGGAATGGTGGAACACCGATTTTTGCCATAAAACAGGTATGTCGGATCAATACAAATGTCGAGTTGCCTTATTGCTTGTATAGGAAAATAGACTAATCCACATTACCTAA
>JBJEOI010000022.1:0-16826 GCA_051880635.1 Acutalibacteraceae bacterium
TTTTGAAGCAGTTATTCGCCAAAAGATGCGTTTTCAGACGATTTCTCCCTGATTGGTTGCGCCCTAGGCAGCCCCTATTCCTCCCGACACCCACCATCACCCTGCATTTTTCAGATGTCTTTATCCGACTGCACAGACACACTCCAGCCGTTTGCACGCGTTTTTTCACTATCAAAATTTAAAGTGATTTATATTCACTGTATCAGCCCGTGTGTCTGTGCCTTTCCTTTATGAGTTTAACTAAATATTCGTAGCGACGGTCATTGAACGCTTGTTCAGATCGAAAAATCTTTCAGCAGAATTTTTGATATATGTCGCTGTTGCCGTTGACAAAAGCGAAAAATTGGTCTAAAATATAATGGCAAAAATATGAACGGTTTGGTTTAAATCCCGAACCACATAAGAGAGTAATTCTACGGAGAAAACGTGAGACTGCGGATGCGCTCCCCTATGGACTGTATCGAACGTTCTGTTTTGTGATTTCCGTAGAAAGGAGGAAATAATTGTGGCAAAAAAATATGTATTGGCACTTGATCAGGGAACGACAAGCTCAAGAGCTATTGTTTTCGACAAAACGGGTAACATTATTGCAAAAGCTCAGGAGGAATTTGACCAGATATATCCTCATGCGGGCTGGGTTGAGCATGACCCTATGAAAATTCTCTACAGCCAGCTTTCATCTGTTACACAGGTTTTAAGCAGCGGCAAGGTATCGGGCTCAGACATTGCGGGTATCGGTATCACCAATCAGAGAGAAACAACAATTATCTGGGACAGAGCAACAGGCAAGCCCATTTATAACGCTATCGTCTGGCAGTGCAGAAGAACAGCCGACTACTGCGAAGAGCTCAAGAAGGATCAGGCTCTCGTTGACTATATCCAGGAGCATACGGGTCTTCTTGTTGACGCATACTTCTCAGCAACAAAAATCCGCTGGATTCTTGACAACGTGCCCGGCGCAAAGGAACTCGCCAAAGCGGGTCAGCTTCTTTTTGGCACGGTTGAAACCTGGCTTATCTGGAATCTGACCGGTGGCAGATGCCACGTCACGGACTATTCAAACGCTTCAAGAACAATGCTTTTTGACGTTGACAAGCTCTGCTGGGATGAATTTCTCTGCAAGAAGTTCGACATTCCGATGAGTATGCTCCCGACCCCCGTACCGTCAAGTCAGATTTACGGCTGGGTTGCGGCCGGTATTACGGGTATAGAAGACCTTGAAGGCGTACCCGTTTGCGGCGCAATAGGCGATCAGCCCTCGGCGCTCTTCGGTCAGGCTTGCTTTACACCCGGTATGGCGAAGAATACATACGGCACAGGCTGTTTCTTGTTGATGAACACAGGCGAAGAGAGAGTTAAGTCAAAGTTCAATCTTCTCACCGGCGTCGCATGGTCGCTCGGCGGCAAAACAACATATTCGATTGAAGGCTCTGCTTTTAACGCAGGTTCGGTCATAAAGTGGCTTCGTGACGAGGTTAAGCTCATTGACTCGCCAAGACGCTGTGACGAGCTTGCCGAGAGCGTGCCCGATTCAAACGGCTGTTACCTTGTCCCCGCGTTCACGGGTCTCGGTGCGCCTTATTGGGATATGTATGCAAGAGGCTGTATGGTCGGTCTGACAAGAGGCGTCAACCGCGCTCATATCGCAAGAGCCGTTCTTGAATCAATCACCTATCAGATGACTGACCTTCTCGAAGCCATGAGAAAGGATTCGGGAATTGAAATCACCGACCTTCGTGTTGACGGCGGCGCATCCGTTTCAAACATCATGCTTCAGATTCAGGCTGACATGATAAGAACAAAGGTTGACAGACCTAAGGTTGTCGAGACAACCGCTCTCGGTGCGGCATACCTTGCAGGTCTCGCCGTAGGTGTCTGGGACAGCCTTGAAGACATTGAGCAGAACCGCCAGGTTGACAGAATCTTCGAGCCTCAGATGGATAAGGCAAGAAGAGACGAGCTTTATAAAGGCTGGCTTAAAGCTGTTGAAAGAGCTAAAAACTGGGCGACAGACTGAGTTTTTTAATATCGTTTAAAATTATATTTCACATAAAAAGGAGTAATTATTATGCCTAAAATGAATCTTGACTGGGATACCGCCAGAAGCTTTATGGAAGCTGCTTTTCAGGGCGTAGGCGTTCCCGCAGACGACTCAAAAATCGTTGTTGACATTCTTCTCGAGTCAGACAAGAGAGGTATTGAATCACACGGCTGCAACCGTTTCAAGCCCATCTATATCGACAGAATCAACGACGGTATTCAGAACCCCGTAACAAACTTCGAAATCGTTAAAGAAACACCCTGCACTGCTGTTGTTGACGGTCATGACGGTATGGGTCAGGTTATCGGCTATAAGTCAATGCAGATGGCTATTGATAAGGCTAAGCAGTACGGCTTAGGTATGGTTGTTGTCCGCAACTCCTGCCACTACGGTATTGCAGGCTACTACGCAACTCAGGCCACAAAACAGGGCTGTATCGGTATCACCGGCACAAACGCCCGTCCCTCGGTTGCCCCCACTTTCGGCGTTGAGGGTATGTTCGGCACAAACCCGCTCACAATCGGTATTCCGACAGATGAAGACTTCGACTTTGTTATCGACTGCGCTACATCAATCACACAGAACGGTAAGATTGAATACTATGAGAGAATAGGCGAAGAGGTTCACCCCGGCACTATTATTGACTCAGAAGGCAAAGAGGTCTCGGGCGACGCAGGCGCTGCTCTCAAGAAGATAAGAAACGGCACAGCCGCTCTTGCCACTCTCGGCGGTATCGGCGAAGCTCTGGGCGGCTACAAGGGCTACGGCTACGCAATGGTCGTTGAGCTTCTTTCAGCTGTTCTTCAGGACGGCAACTACGGCAAGGCTCTCAACGGCAAGGATGAAAACGGCAACAAGGTTCCCTATCATCTCGGTCACTTCTTCATCGCTATTGACACAAACCACTTCCTCGGCGAAGACCTTTGCAGAAAGAAAGCCGGCGAAATTATCCGCTCGGTTCGTAATTCAAAGAAAGCTCCCGACGCTGAAAAGATTTATTCAGCCGGTGAAAAAGAGTGGAACGTTTGGCTTTCAAGAAAAGACTCGGGCGTACCCATCAACGAGTCTGTTCAGGCTGAAATGAGCAAGGTTCGTGACGACCTCAAGCTCGATTTCGTATTCCCGTGGGACAACAAATAATTATCATTTAAAATATCTTGGCGGTATGCACCGGACGCATACCGCCGCCATGACTATCAGGAGGTTATAAAACATGGATTACGCAAAGGAATCCCTCAGACTTCACTATGAGTGGAAGGGTAAGCTCGAGGTCACTTCAAGAGCTTCTGTTGACAGTAAGGAGGCTCTTTCACTTGCATACACACCCGGTGTTGCTCAGCCCTGCCTTGAAATTCAGAAGGATATAGACAAGTCATATGAGCTCACACGCCGCTGGAACACTGTCGCTGTTGTCACCGACGGCACTGCCGTTCTCGGTCTTGGCGACATCGGTCCCGAAGCAGGTATGCCCGTTATGGAGGGCAAATGTGTTCTCTTCAAGGAGTTCGGCGGTGTTGACGCTATTCCTCTCTGCGTCCGTTCAAAGGACGTTGACGATATCGTTAAAACTGTTTCTCTTCTTGCAGGTTCATTCGGCGGTGTCAATCTTGAAGATATTTCGGCTCCCCGCTGCTTCGAAATAGAAAAGAAGCTCAAGGAGTGCTGTGATATTCCCATTTTCCACGACGACCAGCACGGCACAGCCGTTATCACCCTCGCAGGTCTTATCAACGCTCTCAAGCTCGTCGGCAAAAAGATTGAAGATGTCAAGATTGTCACAAGCGGCGCAGGTGCGGCGGGCATCGCTATTATCAAGCTTCTCATGGCAATGGGTCTTAAAAATGTTATCATGACAGACAGAACAGGCGCTATATATAAGGGCAGAGAGGGTCTCAACCCGATTAAGGAAGAAATGGCTGAGATAACAAATCAGGCTATGGAAAAGGGCAAGCTCGCTGATGTTATCAAGGGCGCAGATGTATTTATCGGTGTTTCGGCACCCGGCACTCTCACACCCGATATGGTCAGAACAATGGCAAAAGATCCCATTATCTTTGCCTGCGCAAACCCGACTCCCGAAATCTTCCCCGATGAAGCAAAGGCTGCCGGTGCGGCTGTTGTTTCAACAGGCAGAAGCGACTTCCCCAATCAGGTCAACAACGTTCTTGCGTTCCCCGGCATCTTCCGCGGTGCTCTTGATGTTCGTGCAAGCGACATCAACGACGAAATGAAGGTTGCGGCGGCTTATGCTCTTGCTTCACTTGTTTCTGACGAGGAGCTTAACGCTGACTATATTCTCCCCGCTGCTTTTGACCCCAGAGTTAAGGATACTGTCGCTCAGGCAGTTGCCGAGGCGGCAAGAAAGAGCGGCGTGGCAAGAATTTGATTTTCACGCTGAAATGTGAAAATTCGCCACAAATACAAATATTAATAAGGACTGCAAACTCTGTGCGGAGCTTGCAGTCCTTTGATTTTATATGCATAAAAAGTTGCTTAATCTTCACAAATATCGCATGAATGAATAAGTTACTGCGCAGTTGCCGAGGCTGAAAAAGCAGATAAAACGGCTTCTTTTTCGGCGATAAGCTCTTCGGGCGGGACCTCATCGTTTGAGCAGGCGAGAATCAGCTCTTCAGCGTCAACCTCGTCGAGCTTGTCTGTTTTCGGTATAAGCGACCATATAACGGCGATTATATTGAAAAGAGTCCACGAAATTGTGAAAGCCTTGATGACATTTTTAGCCTTATTGCCTTTTTTCATGAGCTTAGAAAGCCTCTGCATAATGACATCAAGCTTTAAAAATTCTCTCATTTTCAACACCTCTCAAATTAGTTCATAAAGTCCGCTTCTGAGCCAGACGAATTTACGGCTGCCGCTTGAGATATAGCGAAAAACCTTTTCGTCAAAGACGGCGAAATCCCTGATTTTATTGGTTTTCATGTCATATTCTCTTATCGACCTTGTGCCCGAGGAGCAGACGTAGAGCTTTTTGTCCAGAACAGTGACAGAGCAGGGCCTGTCAAAGGTTGTCGAAGTGCCGCCGCCTATTCTCATAGGTATGCGCCCGTCGGTCGGGCTGTATTTTATAATTGAATTTTCATCGGGCACGACGCACCAGACGCAGTCGCCGTCAAGGGCAACATCACAGGCAACAGAGCCTCTGTATGTAAGAAGCGACGAAACCGAAAGGGAGCCGTCGGGATTAAAGAGCGAATATTCACCGCTAGGATAAACAGCCATAACCTTTCCGTCGGGGAGAATAGCCGAGTCGCACGAGACATAATCACCGAGCTTTTCGGCAATCTCTTCAAACTCGAAGCCGAATTTAATTTTAAGATAAACCGTCTTCTTGACCGATGAAAATTTATCGTTCACGGCGTCATAGCCATAAAATTTAACCTTGATAACGCCGTCTGAGCTTTCTTTTCTGACGGCAAAGACGAAGCCTCTGTCAAAAACAGTCACATTGAGAAGCTCGCCTTTAAAAATCTCTTTCTTCTCAAAATTCATTATAGTATCCTCACGGCAGGGCGACCCTGCCTCTCACATTCCGTATTAAATTAAATATATAAAATCAAGTAATCAATCAAAATATTAAAGTGATTTATATTATAATACTATATTTTTTCAGAGAGGTCAAGCCTCATTTCTGAAAACCGTGAAAAGAGAAAATAAAAACTTAGGAAATGCCGTCTGTCAGCCATTCATTTTTTCAACAAGCTCGTCTGTGTCGCTGAGGTTTATACGCTTTGAACAAATTGATGTTTTGTATGTTTTGTAGTTTATCTTGTCCTTCGGACTAAACTTGCCGTAGGTTGAAGTGACTATTGTGCCGTCAGCCAAAACAACATTTCCGCAGTAGCCTGTATCTGCCTCAGCGCAGTATTCAGGCTTTTTCTGACTGTCTTTATAGATGTGGGCAAGCTTAATTCTGTACTGCCCCTCGTTGCCGTTTTCCAAATCCTCAAATGTGCCGACCCAGGCAATCCAGCCCTCGCTTATCCAGCCGCCCGTAACCTTGCGTGATGCGTTTTCCTCGGCTTTTTTGCCTCTTTCAATAGAACGGAATGTAACGAACAGTCTGCCGTCAGAGGTGTATTCCGCCTTGTGTCGCTCACCGTTAAGTGCGGCAGGCGCTTCTACAGGCTCACTCCAGGTTTGTCCCTCGTCGTCGGAGAATGATATAAGTGAATTCATCTGTTTTGAGTTGCTGCGTGAGATAAGGCATAGCCTGTCGCCCTTGCCCTGCTCACTGCGGATAACCTCAACTTCACACATTTTTGATTTCTGTTCAATCTCTCTGTGCTGTGCAAAGTATTTTTCAGGCGCACTCCATTGAGGATTGCCGCTGTTGTCAAATGTCAGAATGGTTTTGTAGTTGTAAAACTCCGCATCGTGGAAAAGTCCCATCCACTTGTCAACAAATTTTCCGTTTTCTTTAAGCTGTGTGAGGCTTGACATAGCGACTATCGGTATAACCGGTGTGTCGCTGTTTACATCATAAAAGGTTTCAAATTCCGTCCAGGTTTCGCCCTCGTCTGTTGACACAGAGCAGTTAAATCCACCGTCGGTCGGCTCATCGCCCCATTTTGGGTTAGCGGAAATCATAATCAGCTTGTCCTCTGCTTTGCCGTCAGTGAACTGTAAGCGGTAAACTGTCGGGGTTTCCCTCGAGTCAGCCCAGCTTTTCGGAGGATTTTTAACACCCTCACCCCAGGTCAGACCGTTGTCGGCGCTGATTTTTGTTTGTACAGCGCCCTTGCCGTGCCCCTCGGGGTACATAGTGAGTATGTTTCCGTTTTTCAGAAGCACAGAATCGGGGTGGGCAACATAGTCCTTCGAGTTGTCAACAACCGAAAGCTCATATAAGTATTGGTACTTACTGCCCTTGTGTTCCTCAGGCATAATGCTCAGATCAAGCTCAGGGATAGTGTAATCCCCACCGGTAAAGGCAAGCCTTTCCGACGAACAGCCTGAAAGCAAAGAAAATGCCAGAATTCCGCTTAACAGTGCGCAAACTAATTTCTTCATATTTATTCCTCCGGTTATTTTTTACCTTAAAAAATATAGCATTAATCTCACCTAATTTCAACGGTTCAGAATTATGCTTTGCCCTCATTTCTGAAAACCGTGAAAAGAGACGAACATTCTTTATAGAAATTCTTATATGCGGCGCAGTAGTCTCTGTCTTCTCTGTTTCTCTTGCAGCCTCCCGCCCGACACATTTTATAAACGGAACAGGTTTTGCATTTCTCGGACACAGAGAGACTTTCCCGTATAAACTCCTCAGCCTTTTCACTTCTTGCAAGAGAAGAAAGCTCGCTGCTATTTATGTTACCCAAGAGCCATTTATCTGTGCAGTAGAAGTCGCAGGGATAGACGTTACCGTTGCCCTCAATGACGAACTGATGAGAGCAGTAGCCCATAAGACCGCACTGCTCCGCTTTCTGCCCGAGAGACATCCTCACAATATTATCAAAATATCTCACGCTGACATAATCGTTTCTCATGTAGTCACGAACATAGAGCTTAAACAGCTTTATCAGGTAGTTTTCATATTGCTCGGCTGTCATATAAAGCTCACTTTCGCTCTTGTCGCCAAACGGTCTCAGACACGGTATAAACTGAAGATATCTGAAGCCCTCTTTTTTGAAATAGGCATAAATCTCTTCTATATGGTCGGCGCATGAGCCTGTCAGAACGGTCAGAATATTGAAATCGACCTTGAATTTTTTCAGCTTTCCCGCCGCAAGCATAATTTTTCTGTGGGCGTTCACTCTTTTTTCATCGACTCTGAAAGCGTTGTTTTTAAAGTCACCGTCAAGGCTCAGACCGACGAGAAAGTGATTTTCGTGAAAAAACTTACAGAAATCATCGTTCAGAAGAGTGCCGTTTGTCTGAAGCCCGTATTGAACTGAGCTGTTTTTTGTGTTAAGGGCTTTGACTGTTTTTGTGAAAAATTTAAAATAATCAAGACCCGCTATCAGAGGTTCGCCGCCCTGAAACGCAAAATAAACGCTCTCACCGTCGGCAAAGCGCAGTGCCTTTTCGATAAGGTTATAGGCGGTCGCTTCCTTCATCACCCCGAAGGAATAATCCTCACGGGTGCTTGCGACATCGTTATAGAAGCAGTATTTACATCTCATATTACAAAGGCTTGAAGCCGGTTTTATCATTATTGAAAGCGGTGGCATGACTAAATAATAACCTCCGAAAAATTTTAAACTCAATTAATTATATATACATAAAAGCGGTTTGTCAAATTATTGATTTTTAAATCGCTGTGATATATAATCAAAACGGTGATAAAAATGCTCATTCTTAAAAAAGCTATCGACTCTTTGAAAAGTGAAGAAATGACGCTGTGGCTCAGCCGCATACCCGAAAAAAAACGAAACGAAATCACGGCTTTACGCAATATTGACGACAGAAAACGCTCTGTATGCGGCTATATTCTCGCCGTGGAGGGTCTCAGTGAATTTCTCGGCAGAGACGAAAATGAAATCACAATCGCATACGACAGAAACGGAAAGCCCGTTTTTGACGACGCTTTTCTAAGCATTGCCCACGCAGGAGGTTTTGCCGTATGCGCTGTGAGCGGAAACCCCGTCGGTATTGACGCAGAAGTTTTTCGCCGCATAAGCTCCAAAGCCGCTCTTCGTTTCTGCACGAAAAATGAGCTTCTTTATATCTTCGGCAATGATTTTGACGGCGAAATACCTCAGAAAGTCGATGATGAGGTTACCCTCAGATTCCTCGAGATTTGGACAAAGAAAGAAGCATACGGCAAAATGCTCGGGTGCGGAACTCTTTATGATATGAAAAACACGGATGTCTCTCACATAAGAACAATGCGTGACGGCGACCTGATTATTTCCGTCACGGAGAAAGAGAAGTGAAAAAATGGCTCTATTTGCAAAACGGGTGCTCGCAGTTTTCCTCATTTGCTGTGTCGCTTCGACAAATTATCTGAAAGCAAACCCGACGCCACCGGCGGCAAAGGGTGACCCGACAAAGGGTATTCATGTTCAGTACGGCTCGCTGTCGTGTCAGGAGTATTACTATTATCTGCCCGAAAACCTCTCGGGCGTAAAGAATATTGTTTTTATGATTCACGGCGGCGCATGGTCAGCCGGCGGCTGTTCACAGTTCACTGAGCAGGCTGTTGCGGCGGCGAAAAGCGGCTATATTTCCGTCAGTATGGATCACCGGAAAATACAGAACGGCGCAAACGCTTTCGACATGGTTAAAGATATTGCCGATGCGGTCGGCTCACTGAAAAAACAGTTGAACAGCAAAAATATCCGGTTTGACAAAATGGCGGTCGCAGGCTGGTCTTCGGGCGCACATCTTGCTCTGCTTTTCGCTTATGAATATTATTTCAACAAAAGCCCTATTCCCGTTGCTTTCATGTGCGTGTGCGCGGCGCCGACAGACTTTCTTGATGACGCATACAGCGGCAGAACCTTTATGGGTCAGATGGCGAACTCGCTTATGACAAGCCTTTCGGGGGAGGTTATTCTGCCCGGAACGGAGTCCTCGCATATAAACGCAATTAAGAAGATTTCACCTGCGTATCTTGTGAAAAAAGGAGTACCGCCGACAATTATTGTCAACGGCGACGACGATGACGTTGTGCCGCCCTCAAACTCAAAAAAGCTCTATAATGAGCTGATAAAAAACGGTGTTGACGCCGTGAGAATAGTTTATAAAGGCGCAGGGCACTTTTTAGGCAGTCAGTTCCCCGAAAACAAGGTCAGAACACAGGTGTTCATGCAGTTTGCGGAGAAATATTTTTAGGTATAGTCTGTGCGTTTATACCCACTTTTAAAGAGAGACAATAATTTCACATAAAAAAGACTGAGAGGGTTTTGCCCTCTCGGTTTGCTTTTTCAGTATTCTATGCTCAATAAACTTCGGCCGTTTGCATGCGTTTTTTCACAATCTCACTTTATAGTGATTAATGTTCACTGTTTCAGCCCGTGTGTCTGTGCCTTTCCTGTATAAATATGTTTTTATCCGAACAAAGGTGTTTCCCTATTCGGGAATTCCTGATTTTTCTCACCGAAATACTAAAAAACTTTGTCCTAACCTCTTGATTAAAATGCTTTTTTTTGAGATAATGTATTTTGTATAATTATGATTTTCAGGTGAAATGTTTTTCACCGCTTTTAAAAGAAAAAGGAGTGTCACCACTTGAACGACAATGAAAGACTTGCCGAGTTTTTATTCGGCGATATAACAAAAACGGTTGAGGAGCTTGAAAAGGAATACCCCGCCCGTAATTTAAAGGAGGGCGCAAGGGTCACACGTTTTGCTCCTTCGCCGACAGGTTATCTTCACATAGGCGGACTTTTCGGTGCGCTTGTCGATGTGCTCACGGCAAAGGCAACAGGCGGCGTGAGCTATCTCAGAATTGAAGACACCGACAAAAAAAGAGAGATAGACGACGGTGTTTCGGCTATTATCGAAGGGCTTTCGTCATTCGGCGTTGAATTTGACGAGGGCGTAACGGGCTTTGACACCGAAAAGGGCGACTACGGTCCTTATACGCAGTCGAAGAGAGTTGAAATATATAAGACGGTCGCAAAACAGCTTGTCAAAGAGGGGCTTGCCTACCCCTGCTTCTGCACCGCCGAGGAGCTTTCTTCTCTTCGTGAGACGCAGGAAAAAGAGGGTGCGCTCATAAGGGGCTATTTCGGCAAGTGGGCAAAATGCCGAAACCTCACCTTTGAGGAGCAGAAAAAAAGAATAGAAAGCGGTATGCCGTATGTTCTGCGTTTTCGTTCAAACGGAAGCGACGACAGAAGAATTGTCTTTGACGACATGATAAGGGGCAAAATAGAGATGCCCGAAAACACGATAGACGAGGTTCTTCTGAAGAGCGACGGAATTCCCACCTATCATTTTGCTCATGTATGCGACGACCATTTTATGAGAACGACCCATGTTATCCGCGGCGAAGAGTGGATTTCCTCTGTTCCCAAGCATATTGCTCTTTTCAAAGCCTGCGGCTTTAAAGCGCCTAAATTTGCACACACGCCCCAGGTTATGAAAATCGATGAAGAGGATCAGACAAAGAGAAAGCTTTCAAAGAGAAAAGACCCCGAAGCGGCAGTCGGTTACTTTGTCGAACAGGGTATCCCCAAGGAGAGCCTTCTTGAATATCTTCTCACTCTTTTAAACTCAAACTTTGAGGACTGGAGAAGAGCAAACCCGAAAGCGGATATTTTCTCGTTCCCGTTCAACTTAAAGAAAATGAGCTCAAGCGGCTGTCTCTTTGATTTAGTCAAGCTCACAGATGTCAGCAAAAATGTCATTTCGGTCATGAACGCCGACACGGTGCTTGAAAGAGTTCTTGAGTGGTCCGAAAAATATGATGAAGAGCTTTATAAGGCTCTGTCCTCAGATAAAGAATACGCAAAGGGTATTTTCTCAATAGACAGAGACACGCCTAAGCCCAGAAAAGACATTTCAAAATGGTCTGAGGTTAAGGATTATATCAGCTATTTCTTTGACGATATGTTTGTCTCAGACTTTGAACTGCCCGAAAACATTCAAAAAGAGGACGCAAAAAAGATTCTTGAGGCTTATTGCGCTTCATATGACGAAAACGCCGACAAGGACAAGTGGTTCTCTGACATAAAGGCGCTCTGCGAGCCTCTCGGCTTCACACCTAATGTCAAGGAATATAAGAAAAACCCCGATATGTTCAAGGGTCATGTCGGCGATGTTTCAACCGTTATAAGACTTGCGGTCACAGGCAGAAAGAATACTCCCGACCTTTATTCCATAATGCAGCTTCTGGGTAAGGACAGGGTTCTTAACAGACTTTCAGCTGCCGCGGCGAAAATATAAGGAGGTAACCATGGAAGAAGTAAAATCCTCTAACTTTATTCACGACTTTATTGACGAAGACCTCAGAAACGGTGTTTATGACAGAGTTCAGACCCGTTTCCCACCCGAACCTAACGGTTATCTTCACATCGGTCACGCAAAGGCCATATGCATAAATTTCAGCACGGCGGAAAAATACGGCGGTATCTGTAATCTTCGCCTTGACGACACAAACCCGATGAAAGAAGACCTTGAATATGTCTCCTCCATTCAGCAGGATATCGAATGGCTCGGCTTTAAGTGGAACAAGGTTCTCTACGCTTCAAGCTATTTTGATTTTATATATGAATGTGCGGTAAAGCTCATTGAAACGGGTAAGGCGTATGTTGACGATCTCACAGCCGATGAAATAAGAGAATACAGAGGCACTCTCACCGAGCCGGGTAAGGAGAGCCCCTACAGAAACCGTTCTGTAGAAGAAAACCTTGATTTATTCAGGAGAATGACGGCGGGCGAATTTCCCGACGGCGCAAAGGTTCTCAGGGCAAAGATTGACATGGCTTCGCCCAATATGAATATGCGTGACCCGGTTATATACCGAATAGCTCATGTCAGCCACCATCAGACCGGCGACAAATGGTGCGTCTATCCGATGTATGACTTTGCTCACCCACTCTCGGACACAAAAGAGGGCGTCACACATTCGCTCTGCTCTCTAGAATTTGAAAATCACAGACCGCTCTATGACTGGTTCTTGCGTGAGCTGGAGCTTGAAAGTCCGTCGAGACAGATTGAGTTTGCAAGACTTAATCTGAACTACTGCCTGACAAGCAAAAGAAAGTGTTTACAGCTTGTCAATGAGGGCATTGTTGACGGCTGGGACGACCCGAGAATGGTCACAATAAGCGGTATGAGAAGAAGAGGCTACCCCGCCTCTGCTATACGCGAGTTCTGTGACAGAATAGGCGTTTCCAAGGCATACAGCGTTGTTGACTTCGGTCTTCTTGAGGCATGCGTCAGAGACGATCTGAACATTAACGCCGCCAGAGCAATGGCTGTTCTCAGACCCTTAAAGGTCATTATCGACAACTACCCCGAGGGTCAGACAGAAGAATTAGAGGTTGAAATAAACCCGAACAAGCCCGAAGCAGGCACAAGAAAGGTCGTTTTCTCAAGAGAAATATTCGTTGAGAAAGAGGACTTCATGATTGAGCCTGTCAAAAAGTATTTCCGCCTTTTCCCCGGCAATGAAGTCAGACTCAAGAGCGCATACTTTATCAAGTGCGTCGGCTATGACACCGACGAAAACGGAGAGGTCACCGCTGTTCACTGCACATATGACCCCGAGACGAGGGGCGGCGACTCACCCGACGGCAGAAAGGTCAAGGGCACTCTGCACTGGGTCAGCGCTCAGGACTGCCGTGAGTGCGAGGTTCGGCTCTATGACAGACTTTTCAATAACCCCAATCCCTCGGACGAATCTACCGGCTCGTTTAAGGATAACTTAAACCCCGACTCGCTTCAGATTCTTTCGGGCTGTCTTGTTGAAGGCTCGATAAGAAACTCAAAGCCGGGCGACGTCTTTCAGTTCATGCGTCAGGGCTATTTCTGCGTTGACACCAAGAGCACTGACGAAAAGCTCATTTTCAACCGCACCGTCGCTCTCAATTCTTCGTTCAAATAATAAGGAGTAAGTATTATGAATTTAGCTTATCGTATTTCAACAACTATTCTGGGAGTTGTCACGATAATATGTGCCTTCTTCCTCAAGATGTTCACCTTCACTCTCGTTATTGCCACAATTTACCCCAAAACCTATAACTTCTCTATCTATGACGCTATAGGCAAGCTCACCGAAAACGGTATCAGCATAAGCTCGGGTGAAAATTCGGCGGCAGTCAAGGAGGCTATTGCGCCGATGCTCAACACTACGGTTGCGTTTTTCGTGCTTTTAGCCGTAACTCTCGTTTTCATTCTCGCCATTACGATTATCTCGGGCGTTTCAAATCTCCATGTTCCTCAGGCTGTTCTCTCGGGTCTCGGCTTCGTGCTTATGGTTGTTGCCGCAGGCTGTGCTTCAAAGGCTCTGGGCTGTCTTCTTGAAAATGAGAAAACAGGCGAAGCCGCCAAGGTTACGCTCACCGCTCTTATCACCGCAAGCGGTCTGACAACCGAAAACGCACTTTCCGCTCTCGGCTCAGCCCTTACAAAGGTTCAGATTGCTTCGCTCTCATACGGCTTCTATGTTATCATGGCGGTTCTTGCTTTTATGTTCATCTGGTCGATTATCGCCGCCGTTCGCTATAACAGTGACCAGCCCGTAAAGGTTCACAAAAAGCGTCACAAGGAATACAGAAGAAAAAAGCCCCTCAGAAAAATTATCTGACAGGTATATTTTCAGCTTATTTGTAATAGAATTATAGGGCAGGCTTTACAGCGCATACGAAAAATTATTATTTTCGGTATGCGGTATGTCTGCCTTATTTATACTTTTCACCCCAAAAGGAGGTTAATAGAATGCCTGATATTCTCAGTCAGATTAAAGACGATGATTTTGACCCCGTCGTTAAAATAACAGACACCCAAGGCGTTACGGGTGAGTATGAATTTCTTGATATTGTCAATCATAATAATATTGAGTATGCAGTTCTCTGCCCGACTGACAGCGACGGATATGTCGATATTTTCAGAATAATCAATGTCGGCGGCGAAGAAAAATACAGCCGTGTTGAAGACGACGAAACCCTCACAAAGGTTTTTGAAATTTTCAGAATGAAAAATGAAGATGAATTTGACTTCATTTAATGGTGAAAAGCGCAATCCGAAACTGAGTTCGGATTATACTTTTCACCTTAAACTCAAAACACCCCTTTCCGATACATAACTGAGACAGTTTTTTCGTATAATCTCAGTGGAAAGGGGTATTTTTTATGTGCGGAATTATCGGCTACGCAGGCAGAAACAACTGCGTGCCTTATCTTTTAAACGGGCTTGAGAGACTTGAATACAGAGGCTATGACTCTTCGGGAATAGCTGTTATGAATGATAAAATCAGAACCGTCAAATGCAAGGGAAAGCTTGATTTTCTTAAAGAAAAACTGAATAAAACTTCTCCTGCACTCTCGGGCTTTGTCGGTGTGGGTCACACAAGATGGGCAACTCACGGAAAGCCCTCTGATTTAAACAGCCACCCTCACAGCAGTGAAAGCGGTCTTTTCACTGTCGTTCACAACGGTATAATTGAAAACTATGCGCTTTTCAAAAAACAGCTTATCACAGACGGCGTAAACTTCATCTCAGAGACCGACACAGAGGTCATAGCTCAGCTTCTTGAAAAAGAGTATGACGGAGATTTTCTCTACACCGTTAAAAAAGTGACCGATAAGCTCGAGGGGTCTTTCGCTCTGGCTATTATGTGCAGTGACTTCCCCGATGAAATAATCTGCGCTAAAAAGCAAAGCCCGCTGATTGTCGCTTCATGCGGTGAGGGTACTTTCATCGCTTCAGATGTTACGGCGGTTTTAAGCTACACAAGAAAAATATACAAGCTCTCTGACGGAGAATTTGCAAGGCTCAAAAAAGACGGAGCTGAATTTTTCACAGAAAACCTTTCTCCACTTAAAAAAGAATTTGAAGAGATAACATATGATATATCCTCGGCGGAAAAAGGCGGCTATGAGCACTTCATGCTGAAAGAAATTTTCGAACAGCCCGATGTGATAAAGAAAACTATTTCGTCTTATCTGAGCGGCGGAAAAATAAAAACTGAGCTCTCGGCGGGTCTTAGTGAAGATTATCTCAAAAGCGTAAAGCGGATTTACACCGTCGCCTGCGGTTCGGCTTATCATGTGGGGGTAACGGCTGAATACATCATAGAAAAGCTGTGCCGGATTCCCACAGAAGCGGATATAGCTTCGGAGTTTCGCTACCGTGAGCCTATAATTGACAGTGATACTCTTGTCATAGCCGTTTCTCAAAGCGGTGAAACAGCCGACACTCTCGCCGCAATAAGACTTGCCAAAAAAGAGGGTGCAAAGGTGATTTCGATAGTCAATGTCACAGGCTCTGCCATAGCCTGTGAAAGCGACGCGGTTCTCTACACCCGTGCAGGACCCGAAATAGCCGTCGCCACGACAAAGGCTTATTCCTGTCAGCTTGCGGTGATATACATTCTCGCTCTATATATTTCACGGATAAAAGGTCTTTTGAGCCAAGAAGATGAAGAACACATTATTTCGGAGCTTCTTTCACTCCCCGATAAAATTGATGAAATTCTGAGAAACGCCCGTGAGACTGAGCGTCTGTCGGATATTTTCAAAGACGCCCGTCACGCATATTTTATAGGCAGAAACACCGACTATGCCGCCGCACTTGAAGGCTCGCTCAAAATGAAAGAGATAAGCTATATCCACTCTGAGGCATACGGTGCGGGCGAACTAAAGCACGGAACAATTTCTCTGATTGAAAAAGGTACGCTTGTTGTCGCTCTCTGCGCCTGTGACAGCGTTTTTCAAAAGACGGTTTCAAATATAAAAGAGGTTAAAGCAAGAGGTGCAACGGTAATATGCATCACAACGAAAAAGCATGAAAACGAGATACCTGATGCTGATTTTATGATTGCTTTGCCTGATTCTTTCCCTCTTTTCACCGCTTCGCTTGAGGTTATACCAATGCAGCTTCTGTCTTATTTCACGGCGAAGAAAAGAGGCTGTGACATTGACAAGCCGAGAAATTTAGCTAAATCAGTGACGGTGGAGTGAGAGGGGAAAATCAGGCTCCTTCTCTGAGGGAGCTGTCAGCTTGCTGACTGAGGGAGTAATATATTTCCCCCTTTTCAACTCTTTCGCTTTTCTCTATCCAACGATTTTTTACGCAGAAAAAATCACTCAATCAGACTTTTCTTTCTGCTCGCCGCAGGGGCGTTTCTTTCTCTACAGCAAGAAAGAAA
>JBJEOI010000023.1:0-56309 GCA_051880635.1 Acutalibacteraceae bacterium
ATAAAATCTCTATTTTTTCAACTTTTTCCGAGATGATAAACGGCTTTGCCTTTTTGACGATAAAAGGTATTGCCCGAAAACATCACTCAGTTCGCTGAATTCACTCTGACGATTGAGGATGCACAGGAATATGTCTATTCCATCTCCCCAACAAAGCGTGTCAGAGGCTGGCGAGATATTGAAGTAAAACTCTATATTTAAAATGACTCCTCATCGAGAAATCGATGAGGAGTTTTTATGCGTTATCTTGATTGTAAATTGAGAATATGATAAAATTAGGTCAATAAACCGGAATTTGCAGGGGAAATGAGTGAATGGAAAGGACGATACTTGAATTATTAGAGATTCAAAAAGTTGACAAAGATACGGAAATGGCGGATAGACTTTTGGATTTCGTTGAAAACTTTTCATGGTCAGAAGTGAAAGACCATACTTTGCGGACGATAAAAAATTGGCTCTTTGAGGAATGGGAAACTCCGTTTGCGGCAACGATATGCGGACGCATTGTAGGAATGGCAACCATTATGAAAACTGACTATTATCCGCTGCCTGAGATATATCCGTGGATATCGACTGTGTTTGTGAACGAAGAATACCGTGGTCAGAGAATCAGCGGAAAACTCATTGATTTTGCAAATGAATATGCAAAAGAGCTTGGTTTTGACAGGACATATATCCCGACAGAATTTGTTGGCTTTTACGAAAAATATGGTTATTGCTATATTAAAGATATAGTGAATTATGGTAACGGAACAGACAGATTGTATGTCAAAGAAATATAATATTAGAAGGTATATGTATGCTTCTTAGAAATTATAACGAGCGTGACTGTAAATGCTTGGCAGATTTGTTTTATGAAACAGTTCACAGCGTAAATATAAAAGATTATACAGAAAAGTAAGGAGTGTTTCTCTTGAAAAATAACGATATGCGTATTACTGTTGATACGGCTGAGAGATTTCAGATTGTCAGCGGCTTTGGCACATCGGCGTGCTGGTGGGCGCAGAATATATCTGACTGCGAAACCCGTTCACAGCTTGCAAGGCTCTTTTTCAGCCGTGACGGTTTAGGTCTGAATATTTTTCGCTACAATGTCGGCGGGGGAGTAAACCCGGAGCATAACCGTGTTAAAACTCCGTGGAGAAACACTGAAAGCTTTTATTTTTTCAACGAGAAAACCCAAAAATGGGAATACGATTTCACGCGTGACTCAAATGCACAGGCTTTTCTTTTCGAGGCGCTGAGCTATGGCTGTGTTGATAACGTGGTGCTTTTTGCGAACAGTCCCCATTATTCGATGACAATAACGGGAGAAGCAAGCGGCAGTGCCGAGGGGAACTATAAAACAAATCTTTCACGGGAGCATTATCAGGATTTTGTTGACTATTTTTTGACTGTCACCGAATATTTTCTCGGCAGGGGAGTGCCGGTGAAATATATTTCGCCGATAAATGAGCCGCAGTGGAAATGGGGCGGTGAGGTCAGACAGGAGGGCTGTCATTTTGAGCCTGATGAGGCGGTTGAGCTTATCGAACTTTTTGCGAAAGGGATAGAAGAGAGAGGGCTGCCTGTTAAACTGTCTGCGCCTGAAAGCGGAGAAATAAGCGAGCTGACTAAAGAGTATTTTGTCAGAATGTATGAAAACGAAACGATAAAACGCAGTCTCGGCTCATTTGCGTACCATTGTTATTGGTCTGATGACGACGCTGAAACAAAAAAAGAATTCGGTGACTGGTATGCGCTTTCAGAGTTTTCCCATATACCTCTTGAGATGACCGAGTGGTGTGAACTGCCCTGCCGACACGGTCAGACTGTTCCCGAAGCGTCAGCGATAATGGCGAGAGTGATGGCAAATGATTTTTATTTCACGGGGGTCAATTCATGGACTTCATGGGTCGCCGTCAATATAACTTATATCGGCGATGACGGTCTCGACTATGCAGACGGTATGGTTTCGGCGAGCGAGGACTTTTCAGAGTGGAATATCGGCAGAAGATATTATGCCATGGCTCATTTTTCAAAGTTCGTTCCCTCAGGCTCGGTTATGATTGCGTCACATGCTGACCGCATACCCTCTGTAAAAGACGAAGAAGGCAGGGTGAGATATAAGACGAGCTTCTGCGCTTTCCTGACACCCGAAAACAAAACCGTGTTGGTAGTCTCAAACGAAGATGAGGAAAAAGCGATTGAACTAAACTGCGGCGGAAAGCAGGCTGAAATCTTCATCACCGACGAAACACATCTTCTCGAAAAAGTCTTTTCGGGTGAAAAACCCGATAAAATTATCCTTTCCAAAAACAGCGTAGCTACTGTCGTTATTTTTTGAGCTTTTAAATTATATTGACAACATAAAAAACAGCTTCTTTCCCGTTTCATACAGGAGAGAAGCTGTTTCGTTTTATTTCCGAGAAGTTATTTTGTAAAAAGTGAGCTTAAATATGTGAATATCTTTTTTATCCAGTCAAAAAGAACCATAAGAGTTTTGAATAACCGCTCTTTCTTTGACAGCGTTTCCGTCGAGCCTGTGTCAAAGTCATAGTAGTCTTCACAGTTCATGTTCTCTTCGGTGAGAGCGGTGAGCGAGCGATTTTCACTGTCATAGAACATAAACTGAGGGTATTTTTCGTTGGTGCTTACATCCATTGAGTCGCTTGCGCAGACAGCATAGGACAGCGCATCAATACAGTCCTGCCAGTCGTCATGGTTGTTACCTTTTATGAACCATGTGTTGTCGGGCAGGTAGCATGTTGAAGCGTCAATCTCTTTATCAACAGAAATGTATCTGCCCAGACCCTGCTCTGTTTTTTGAGCGATATATTCAGGCGAAAGAGTTTCGTTTATCAGAGCCGTCGTAGCGCCGTAGGAGCTGTTTTTGACAGAAACCCAGCGATCGCTAAGCTCGTCGTATGAGCCGACATAGGGGAAAAGCTGATAGCCGTATTTTGAAATGATACAGAATTTTGTGCCGCTCTCTTTTGACTTTTTGAGAATTTCTGGCATTTTAGAAGTTACGGTGTCGTGATAGTTGTCAAGCTTTGCGATAAGACCCGAATAAGTCTTTCTCAGCTCACTGTCCTCTTCACCGAAAATAACAGTTTTTGCCTTTTCAAAATCGTCGGCCTTGACCATCGTCCAATATGAGGGCCATGTGGCGAAGCTCGCTCTTGTGAAAGCCGAAATAAAGCCGTCGCCCAATGCTTCATATATATTATCCATAAACAGCTGAATGATTTCCTCCGACACACCGGCTGAGTTGAGAAGTCTAACGGTTGAGATTATTATATCAAAGAGCATATCTCCAGTACTGTCATCTGAGCCGCTGAAATAGCCGTTCGCAAATCTTAACAAAGCGTCCGTGTTAAGATTGAGGTTGCCCGTGAAGACGTCGCCTATCATTTCACCGCCGTTTGTGACGGTTGAGTCAAGACAGACTGTGTCAATTTTTTCGCTGCCGTATTTTGCGAGGTATGCGACAATAGGTGTGCCGCCGATGCATCTTCCGTAAAGCGAAACCTTTTCTTTGCCGGTAGCCTTGAGAATATGGTTGATATAGTCATTCAGTTCATCGGCGTGCTGAAGCGGGTCAAGGCGCCAGTCATACCAGAATTGATAGTCGCCCATATTGAAATAGCCTTTTCCGCCGAGATTCTGATTTTGGCGAACCGCCATATAATTTCTGTCGCTTTTTGAAATATCGGTTCCGGCTAAAGGCTCGCCGTTTTCGTCGAGCTTTGCGTTGCCGTAAATCTCTGATATTTTTTCATAAAGAGCGTCATAATAATCTGAATAATCACCGGTTGCAAGCCCCGTGAGAAGATGAGGCAGACAAATCTGAGCAACATCATTAGCTAATTGCGACGTGTCATAGTCAAAATTATAGACTAAATTCCCGTCTTCGTCATAGATGTCATTTCCGTTTCCGAAAATCCTGATGATAGGGTATTCCGACTTGCCCTCAGGCGCGGCAAGCACGGGAAACGCCGCCGCAAAGACCATTACTGCGGCGAGAAAAACAGATACAATTTTTTTCATCATAATGTCTCCTAAAATAATTATTGCAAAATTATAAAATATTGCTTAAATATCGTATCATATTATCTCTGAAATGTAAATACTTTTAACTTAAAGTTTCTGAATATTCAATATTTTTTTAAAATTTATTTATAGAAGAACATATTAATCCAACATGTTTAAGATTATCTGTCTTTTACTTTATCTGAAAAATGATGAAACATCTTTTGTCTTTTCCGCTCTCAGGAGAGTTCCGTCCGAGCCGAAAACATATCTGTAAACCGAACAAGTTCCGTAAAAGGAATAAGCGCTTGTAGCAGGTGAAAATTTGACCGTTTTTATGCTGTCGGTGTTCCAGATAAGCTCACCCTTTTTGTTGACTTCAAGCGCACCGCCGAGAGCTCCCATGATGCTGTAAAACTCCTTAGGACGCTTTTCTTTTTTGTCACAGACGAGAAGAAGAGCGGTGTAGTTATCTCTGACAAGCTTAGTTGTCTTTTCGTCAGCCTCATCCCAGGCGTAGTTTGAAATGAAATAGTCAAAGACCGAAGAAATCTCGTTGCTGTTTTTCGGCACTTCATAGGCAGAGAAATATATCTTATCGCCCGATTCGATAATATCGGTGAAGCAATAGTCTTTCTCCGGGCTTGTGTATGTGAACGAATCTATGATTTCGCCGTTTGAGTCAATAATAACAAACTTCTTGTCTTCTTCGGGGTAATGCTTCTCAAGCTCTAAGATGTATCCGTCTGAAAGAAGTGCGACGTTTCTGATAAAGAAGCGGTCCGAATCTATTTTTTTAAAGTATTTCCGAACTCCATCACCGTCATAGACGCTAAGGCATATATCCTTATAGTCGCCTGCCGAAAAAACGGAGAATGTCCCGTCTTTGTTCTCGATAATGCTGCTGATGTATTCATCTTGAAAACCGTTGTCAAGGCGCTTTGTCCACAAAACCTTACCTTCCTTTGTCATTTTCATCATGTATGCCTGAGACTGTTGCTGAGACGAATATGTGTAGGTTTCGCCGAAAGCAATAACGCAATCGCTCATTATTTTGAGATTGACGATAACAAAGTCAGATGTCTCTACGCTCCACAGAAGCTTTTCACCGTCATATTTTTCGACAAAGCTTTTGTCGTGAACGCTGAAGCCGAGATAAGGGTCGTCTTTTTCTTCAGAGCGTATTTCATAACGGGAGCCGTCGGTGTCGGTGCTGTCAGAGCTGACTAAATAATCCGAAATGTCTTTATCATAATTATTTGTGCCGTTGTTTAAATTCTGAGAAATCTCATAGCCCTGAACGCTGTTTAAATATGAATAGGGCTCATTTTCGTCATTATCCGAATAAGCTACAGACTGTGTCTTTATATCACGATAAACCTTCTTTATTTCTTTTCTTGACATACCCTCGGTTGAAAGATTATATTCGCAGAAAAACTCGAGCGCAGTTTCATAATCCTTAGCTTCTTTTGCGCAGGCTGCTATAGAAATCAGAGCGATAAAACAGGCGGCTGAAAGCAAAGCCTTTCTGATTATTTTTTTCGTTCTGACTTTAGAGATACCCGCTTTAAATGTCTCATTCGGAGCACATTTTTCTATAAGCTCCGGCTCAATATCTGAAAACGCTTCAAATAATTCTTTGTTTGTCATATGTCTATACCCTCCTTTTCAAGATGTTCTCTGAGTTTATTTCTCAGGCGCATAAGAGTCATCTTTACACTGCTTTCTTTCATATCAAGTTCTTTTGAAATCTCCGATATAGATGAAGCGTAAAAATAACGCATTATAAAAATCTTCTGCTTTTTGAAACCCAGCGAACGGATAAACAGACTGAGAGCTTCACTCAGCTCTGCTCTTTCCGAGAAGTCTTCGCTTTTACTGTCGGGGATACATTCGCTCAGCTCGTCAAGCAGCAGGGGCACTCCCACTTCTCTTTTTTCGTGGGCGCTTTTATTATAATCCGAAATAGAAAGATTGCGGCATATCATACCCGCATACGCCTTGAGAGACTGCGGATTATTCGGCGGAACGGTGTTCCATATTTTTAACCATGTGTCGTTGAGAATTTGTTCGGCGTCCTCATCGCTTCCGACAATGTGACGGGCTATGTATCGGCAATAACCGCCGTATTTTTTCTCGGTCTCTTCAATCGCTTCTTCCGAGCGGTCAAAATAGAGTGAAACGATCTGACTGTCTTCCATTTTCGTCTCCTTTCGCGAAAACTTGAAAAGCTCTTCATCTATAATAACTCAAAAAATGACGCTTTGGTCACTTTTTTTGAAAAAATTACGCATAGTCAAAATTATTTCAGGTAAAAATACTTGCGGGAGTTGATTTTTATGTCTATATCTGAAAATGAATACAGCAAAATGGCAGACAAAGCCTCACCGCCGTCACCCTGGCTTAAAAACTGCTTTTTTGCCTTTTTAATCGGCGGAGCAATCTGCACTTTGGGCGAGCTTGTTTTTCAGCTTATGAGAAGAGCGGGCTTTGACGAGGACGCTTCACGAACTGTCGTCAGCATTTCGCTCATTCTTCTCACGGCTATTCTCACAGGCTTCGGCGTGTTTGACAAAATCGCTCAGTTTGCCGGCGCAGGTACTATGGTACCGATTACGGGCTTTGCAAATTCGATAGTTGCCCCTGCGATGGAATTTCACTCGGAGGGCTTCGTTTTAGGCACGGCGGCAAACATGTTCAAGCTCGCAGGTCCCGTTATAGTGTTCGGCTGTTCGGCTTCGGTCATTTACGGAATAATTGCTTTTATATTTAAACTGTACTAAGTGAGACGGAAAGATATAATTTTAATCTTTCCGTTTCCATTTTTTACTATTCGGTTAACGGCAGGAATAATATGAAAACTTAATCTTAATTGCAGTTATATTTTTCATTTTTCTGTGCAAAATAAAACCGAGATAAAGAAAGGTGAAAAATTATGGCAAAACGACTCGGTAAGAATACCATAGAGCTTGAGAGCAAACCCCGTATTATTTCGAATGCGGCGGTGGTCGGCAAGAAGGAGGGCGAAGGACCTCTGGGCAAGGAATTTGACCTTGTTTATGAAGACACGACGCTCGGTGAAGAGACATGGGAAAAGGCTGAAAGCAGTATCCTTGAAAAAGCGGTTACACTGGCTATTGACAAGGCAAATCTTAAAAATGAAGACATAAACGTAGTTTTTGCGGGCGACCTGCTCAATCAGTGCATGTCCTCGTGCTTCGGTGTCAGGGATATGCAGATACCGTTTGCGGGTGTATACGGTGCGTGTTCGACAATGGCGCTTTCGCTTATCATGGCGTCACTTGCTGTTGAGACAAACGCTTTTGAGTATGCGGCAGCGGCGACCTCGTCACATTTCTGTTCAGCGGAAAAGCAGTTTCGCTATCCTCTTGAATACGGCGGTCAGCGTACACCGAGCGCACAGTGGACCGTTACGGGTTCGGGCGCTTTGGTGCTTGGCAAAAACGGCAGCGGACCTTATATCGACAAGGTGCATATCGGAACGGTATGCGATCTGGGGATAAAGGATATGAACAATATGGGTGCGGCAATGGCACCCGCCGCAAAAAAGACCATAAGCGACTTTTTAAACGAAACAAAAACCAAGCCCGAGGATTATGACATAATTCTGACGGGTGATTTAGGTCAGATAGGCACCGAGCTTCTCTATGAGCTGCTGATGAAAGAGAGCGGTATAGATATCAGCCGTGTGCATAATGACTGCGGACTTTTAATTTTTGACAGAGAGAAGCAGGATGTTCACGCCGGTGGTTCGGGCTGCGGCTGCAGTGCAAGCGTTCTGTGTTCGAGAATACTAGAAAGTATGCGTAAGGGAATATATAAAAATGTAATGTTCGTGGCAACGGGTGCTCTTCTTTCGGGCGTCTCACCGCTTCAGGGCGAGAGCATACCGGGCATTGCTCACGGTGTAATAATAAGAAATGAGGTACGGGTATGAATACGGCAGACTGCGTAAAGTGCATAACTACACTTGTCAAGACGCTGAAAATAGTCAAGTGTGTCAAAAAGGCTGAGATGTGCGTTATCATAGGTGGAATAATACTGATGAGCTTAGGCGTTATATCCGACAACAGAAAAGCTATTTCCAAAACAGTGAAGCTTCTGAAAAAGAAGGTGATGTGATGGCTCTTTCTTTTATAAAAGCGTTTGTTGTCGGCGGCGCAATATGCGTCATAGGTCAGCTTCTTATTGATTTCACCAAGCTGACCCCGGGAAAAATTCTTGTATCCTTTGTCGTCTTAGGCGTAATCCTCGGCGCAGTCGGCGTTTATGAGCCGCTCGTTAAATTTGCTTCATGCGGCGCAACGGTTCCGCTGACGGGCTTCGGCTATGCGCTTGCTCAGGGCGTAAAGGAAGCGTTAGCTAAAGACGGACCGCTCGGTATCTTTTCGGGGGGACTGACTGCTACCTCGGCGGGTATTACGGCGGCGGTATTTCTCGGACTGATACTTTCGGTCGTGGCAAAGCCTAAGGATAAATCATAAATAATAAATTCAAATCTCCTTTTCGTCTCTTTAAGAAGGGAAAAAGGAGATTTTATTTTTGTACGCTTCGGTGAGATAGTCGACTTTTTAGAATAAATTTTCAAAAATTTTTTGAAAATTTTGTAACAAAATGCAGTTTTGAGACATATATAAATATAGAGATTTTTTTGAAGAGTTCTCAGCTTGTGAAATTTACATAAAAAATTCTCTGAAAGCAAGAACGGATTGATTTTTAGCCCGGAACCTACCGTTCAGGCAAAAAAATCTACCGCTCAGACAAAAACTCACATTTTTTGAAATGTTTGTGCTATAGTTATTTCGGCGGTCAGAGAAATATTTTTTCGTATGCGTCAGTCGTTTTATAAAAATTTTTTTGTAAGATTTTGAGTTTTCCGACGTATATATAATAGAAGATTTTATTTCTGCCGTCAGAGCATACGTAAGGCTAAAAGAGTATTAAAATAACATGTTTATAAGCCAAAAGCAATATGCAATAAAACATTTATTTTAAAAATAAAGAAAAGTTTAAATAAATCGGCAGGGTGCCGCAAAAAAGCGGCGCTCTGTCAAAGAGCAGAAATCTCAAAATTTTGACAGTTCCCATCCTTTCATTCACGGGCTTGCCCGAATGTTATTTGACGGACAAGCCCGTGACACACTAAAAAAATTGACTTCTCAAATAAAAGATGACGACACGGGAGGTTTTATAATGACATTGATAAAAATTGACAAAGAGTCTTTATGCGGAAAAACTTATATAAAATTTGTAGAATATTTATTGAATAACTCAGACACCTTTACATTTCTTTTTAATGAGGACTTTGATACAAAATATCCAAACATTAAAAGTGTGTTTACAAACCGATACGGAATAACAAAAGGTTCAGGCATGCATGTGGGCGTATCAAAAGTTAATGCCGATATTTTAAGGAGTATTCTTTTAAAATTCAGTAGTGTTGATGAGTGGGACTCACCGGGATTTTTTGAGGATTTGTATTTTTTTAAAGGAGATAAATGTATATTTGCTTCTGTGTATCACGAAGATATTTTCCTTATGTATGAGGAAGATAATAATACGCTTGAAAAAATTAAAAAAACAGGAATAGTATTTAACGAATGTAAAGAGAGCGAAAAATACAGACCGGTTTTGCCAAGATAGTTTCTATCTAAAAAATATGGTGTTAGTTTTCCCGTTGCTGACGAATGAGTAAATACTTTAATCCGATATATTTACGATGAGACATTTAACCGTAATTTAATTTTAAAACCGGAGATTTCTGATAAAACCGGTGACAGCCTTAATTATGATGAATTACAAAGTAATCGTAATGAAGATTAACAATAACCAAACCGATATTCCTTTTTCGGAGTATCGGTTTTGTTTATTAAAATATAGCTGTCCGATTTCGCAGCAGCTTAGTTTGTTTATAAGGAAAATTATTGAGCCTCTTTGTTTTCACATAATGTTCTTTGCGCCGCAACAGTTGTCAGTGTGTCCCCAAGCTGTGTGAGGACGGCACCCAGAAAATTCAGCTCGTCAGTGTTCAGCTTTCCTGCCGGCAGGTTTGCTATTGCGGTGATTGATGCCCGGGGTGAAAAGTATAATCCGAACTCAGTTTTTATCGGAACATTTCCGTCCTTTCTGCGTTAAAATACTCGTTAATCCGAAAGGATTGACTGCGTTTTGTGCCTTGAAAGGTCAAAAATCTTCTCGATAAAAAATCTTCGACCTTAAAGCAAATGATTTTTTGATGATTTTTGGTGGCTGAGGATGAAGCAAGGCTGACGCCTTGCGAGACCGAAACGCCGAAAAGCACGAAAAATTGTTGCTTTAAGGCTAGGTTCGGATTATACTTTTCACCCTAAGCTCACACGGGTTCATTCTTATCACCTCCGGCAGTATCATTATATGCCGCGCTTTTCAAAGTGTCAGCAGGGGGTGGGGAAAGCCGTAATAGCTGTGCATACGTGTGATAATAAAGCTTACAGCAAAAGTCGGCTGCATAGAAGTCGGCTGCATAACATATTTGTATTGACTAAACCGAAAAAAGGTGATATAATTTATATAATAAATATATTAAAAGGAGAAACGATATGAAATTCAAAAGAATAATCGCTGTTATTATGACGTTTATAATGCTTATTTGTGCAGTGCCTGTTTCGGCTTCGGCGGCGTCAAATGAAACATATGTGGCAAAAATGTATATTTGCACAAGAACAAAGACGTCAGGGCATGTGTGGCTTTATTTTGAAAACCTGACAAAGGGTGAAATCACCGTCGGTTGCTATAAACTGCCGGCAGGGCAGGGCGTTACCGTTTCGGCTTATAATATAGTCAGAAAAGACGGCAAAGGCAATTATTACAATATTGACGGCTACTGTCTTAATAAATACGGCTCTGGCGGTACAGTCTGCGCGTCAATGAACCTCACTTCTTCACAGCTTAAAACAGTCAGCGCAAAAATCCTTGAGAGAAACTCATGGTCGGGGACAAAGAATTGCTGTTATTTTGCCGGCACGGTATGGAACAGCGTTTCGCCCAATAAGCTGAAAATTTATCTTGTTCCCTCGCTTATGGGTTCAAAGATAAAGAAAATTAAGTGCGCTACTCCGTCTTTCTACTATCCTGCTAAGGAGCAGTGCTTTAAGCAGGTCGGAACAGGCTCTTCAGCTTCGCTCAAGCAGTGCTCTTCGGGTTCATTTAAAAGACTTGTAGGGTAACAGAATAAAATATTATGGGGCTGTCGCACTAAGACAGCCCCGTCGTTGTTATAATTTCCGCTGTCAAAAACTGACGGCGGTTTTTCTTTTTACGGATTAAGCCCCAAAAATAGTCTGTCGCTCTTCGTTTTCCGATTTGCGACAGACCTTTTGTTTTATGTCTGACAGACATTCTGTTATAAAGAATTTATTCAAGACCGAATGAAACGGAAAGGGCTTTGTCAATTCGTGACATATCCTTTTCATCGAGGTTGCCCATTTTTTCTTTCAGCCGCTGTTTGTCAATGGTTCTGACCTGTTCAAGAAGAACAATGGAATCCTTTGACAGACCGCATTCACGGGCGTTGACCTGAATATGTGTCGGCAGGCTGGTCTTGAAGCGCTGACTTGTGATAGCGGCGGCAATGACAGTCGGGCTGAACTTGTTGCCGACGTCGTTCTGAACGATGAGAACGGGCCGCATACCTCCCTGTTCCGAGCCGACGACAGGGCTAAGGTCAGCGTAATAAATTTCTCCCCTTTTGATCAGCATTTTAATCACTCTCCGTCCGTTTTTGCTACGTTCTTATTCTTGCCACAGGCGAAAGAAAATAATCACGATTTTTCAAGAGAGCTCGTTTTATTTTATGCCGATAAAAAAGGGAGGGTGAATTAAGCGCCGAGAATTTCCCGTGCGATAACGCTGAGAGGCTTTTCGGGTTTTGCTGATTTGTATGCGTTATTGTCCCACGTAAAGTCGTTTTCAAGGGTAAAATAGTCGATTTTCTGTCTTTTGCCTGTCTTGAGTTTGTTAAGGCACGAGGCGAAAAAATTTTCCCATCTCTTATAATAAAGAGCCATTGTCAGAGCGCTCCACTGCTTGTTTGAATAGTCACGAAGCCCTCCGGCTTCGGCGGATTTTCTGTCGCCCGCCCATGTGGTTATGAGAGCCTTAGCCGTGAAGAGATAGAGCATACGGCTGAAATCGTCGGTATCCTCTGCCCACTTCAGAGCGCCCTGAGTCCAGTTCCCGAGAGTGAAGGTCTTTTCATATGACAGAACAGAGTCGGTGTAACGAATAAGCCTGAGATATTCTTCAGAGAGGGCTTTGAATTTTTCTTTTGACCTACAGATGTATGCTTTCTTTATCTGAGCAAGAAGCGTCTGGGCTCGGTTTGAGAGAATCTGTTTTAAAAGGTCGCAGAGGTCAAAAATGTATCCTTCACTGTCCTTACAGCTCTCATATGATTTGAAGAAAAGAGCGACAGCCTTTTCAAATTCGGCTTTGTCATAAGCGACGACAGCGTTGCCCCACGACGAAGCCGCCTTGATTTTGAAAGCGGGTCTTGCGTTGATAACCGACTCGGGCGCACCTTCGCCCTTTTCGTTGAGCTCGGGGTTATAAACCGTGTCGTTGAGAATTCTGATTGCCTTAAACATGTCGTCACTGCATTCGCCGTAGCGTCTGAGCGCATACTCTCTGAACCATTTTTCGAGGTCGATTTCTTCGGGCTCTTCTTTTCCCCACGCTGTCTCAAAGAAGAGGTCAAAAATTATCGGGTTAGAGAGAGTGGCTTCGGGAGTGATGCCGATGCCTCTCATATATTCCGCTTTTTTGTATGCACGGCTGACTTCTCTTGCGACGGTTCTTATGTGACCGTGAAGACCCATTCTTCCGCCGAAGTTATTCAGCATACAGTAAGCCCAAGGGGTGCTGTTGAATTCACCGTCAAGCCATGTTTCCCATCTGGGACGCTTCTCGGCGTAAAGGTCAAGAATAAGAGCATGGTCTCTGTGACCCTCAAGACCGTCAAGAAGCTTTCTCGTCGGGTTTTCGCCCCATGACTGAATAATCCATATCGCATTTTCGTTATTTTCGAGAAGACTGCCAATTACGGTTCTGCTGACTTCTTCGGGTGAAAGACCGCCCGAAGTGCCGCCCTCGTGAAACGGGTCAACGGCATAGTAGTCGGATATATCGCCGAACACTTCTTTCTGACACTCATAGAAGATTTTTGCGCAGTTTTTATAAACCTCTGTCGTCGTTTTCAGCATTGCGGGGCGGGGGAGACCGTTCCAGTCGCCCTGAGGTATTATCTGAGCTTCGGGTATTTTTTCGGCTATATCATTCGGCATCATTCCGCTGTAGCCCTGTAAAACAGGCTGCATACCCATTTTCTGCATGAAGAGATGATTTTTTCTTGCAAGGTCTGTTCTCTTTTCGAAAAAGCTGTCATGAACGGGTGAGCCGACGCCGTATATATTAGCCATGTTGAACCACGCCGAATAAGCGGGTCCGCAGATGAAATCCTTTATCTCTCTGTGCGAATAACCGAGTTTTAGAAGAAAGCGCCGCCACACCTCCTCCATAGCGGTGATGTCAAGAATAACATTCATACCGCTGAGAGCGAGCCAGTCAAGCTCTTTCTGCCACCTTTCGCTGTCCCAGAAAGCCATAGTATAGCTTAAAGCGCAGTAGTTATATGCATACCTGACCTTAAAAGGGGTCTGTCTGTGAATGGTTTCGCCGACAGGTACGGTTTTTTCGGGCATTACGCTTCTTGTGCCGACCTGTGAAATATTGACACGGCAGTAATATTTAAGATAGTGATTAAGCCCCGTGCAGAGAGAAACGCCGTCGTTACCTTTGATTTTTATTTTTTCGCCGCAGTCCGATATCTCATAGAAGATTTTCCCGTTATTTTCTATCTCAAAAATAAATCTGTCGGTGTATTCTTCACCGATATTTCTTTTTATTACATTATACACTTCGTCAACGGTGTCTTTTTCGGTGATGTCAACATTATAAACGCTGTCCTTAAAATCGCAGGGCATGGGTATAATCTTTTTCTCTTTCTTTTCACCGATTTTTTCGCCGTGAAGCTCAACATAGCGAATGACAGCGTCGTTTGAGACTGAGTTATATCTTATATAAATTCTGACCGATGAAGCGCATACGGGAACGGATATATAGCCGTCCGCTTCGCTTTCATCATTTTTCTCGCCGCAGAGTGAATAGTCACAGCCGTTGTCGCTTGAAAAAATGAAATACTTGCTGTAGCCCTTTCCCGTGTCAACAAGAATTTTCTCAAGTTTATATTCACCGTCAAGGTCTATATCGACATATGACGGGCACTGACTGCCTGTCCAGACCGCACCGTCATCTGTGAGTATGCGCTCTGCCGTTTTTCTGTTTTTATTTGAATAGAGTGAAATATTCTGCTTTGGGATTAACATAATTATCCTCCTCGCTTTCCACAGCATTTTATCACTTGAAACCCGAAAAGTAAATAAAAAATAAGCATTGCAAAAAAAATCTGTTTGTTGTATAATGCATATGTCAATTTAAAAGTTAAACAGGGAGGAAACCGTATGAAAAATACGTTCAAAAAAGTTATCGTTTTCATGCTCGTTCTGTCAATGCTTTCGGCTTCGTTTTCCGTTTTCGCATACGCCGCGGAAAACACCGTGAAAAATGTTGTTTGCACAGTCTATAAAGACGGCGCGACGGGCAGAGGCTTTTCATGGTCAACCGACTCAAATTCGGGGTCTGACGTTCAGATTGTGAAAACAACTCAGTATGACAAGAATTTTTCAAAAGCCAAGACCTATAGCGGCTCTGCTTCAAAATATCTGGGCAGATATATTCATCATGTCGCCGTCACAAGTCTTAAAGCGGGTACCGAATATACATACCGTGTCGGCGACGCAAAGAAGAATATCTGGAGCGCAAAAGCGACTTTCAAAACCGATAACGGCGACAGCAAGTTCTCTTTTATCGCTATAGCCGACGTTCAGGCGAGCAGTAAGGAGAATTTTAAACAGGCATACCGCACTGCGAAAGCGGCTCTCAGTAAAGCTCCGAACGCTGAATTTACGATAAACCTCGGCGACTATGTCAATGACAATAATAATGAACAGTGGGATTTATATTTTGACACCTTCAAGAGTATAAATAACACTCTCACCCATGTTCCCGTCGTCGGCAATCATGACGGCGCACTTGACGGTGAGGTCACGGGCAGTCTCAGGTCTCTTCGCTTTAAAAATATGTTCTGTCTTGACGAGAGCATGAACCAGTCTCTTGACGGCGTTTACTATTCCTTTGACTACGGCAATGCACATTTCGCCGTTCTCAACACAAACGATATGTGGCCTATGAGTCAGGCTCAGAGAAACTGGCTTAAAAACGATATGAGCAATTCAGACGCTCAGTGGAAAATAATTTTAGCTCACCGTTCGCTTTATTCGGCGGGCAAGAATATCAACAAGCCCGACACAGTCACCATGAGACAGATGCTTATTCCTCTTATTGACGAGCTCGGCATAGATATGGTTTACGCCGGTCACGACCATATGTATCTCAGAACGGCTCCCGTCAGCGGTGACGCAAAGACAAAAACAAAATATGTCACTGAGATTTATAACGGAAAGTCAATGAAGTTTGCCTTAAACCCCGAGGGCACTGTCTATACCATTCCTTCAACGGCGGGCACAAAGCGTTATTCGGTCAACGAAGATGCAATTTCACCCGTTCTTGATGTGGCTGACAAGGCTTTCTCGACAAGCGAAAAGGGCGGCTGCTTCTGCACGACGGAGATAAACGGCAATAAGCTCATTTATAAGGCTTATACCGTCAACGATAAGACCCAGAAGGTCACTTTAGTCGATCAGTTCGCCATAAAGAAGACCAAGGCTAAAGAAACGGTTTCTCCGACAAATCTTGATAATACCGTCATTACCTCGGCTATTACCGCTCCGATAAACGCTGCCGAAGCTGTGGTAATAATGCTCGTGTCATATGTTAAACTTCTTTTCCAAAAGATTGCAAAATAACTGAAAGATAAAACTTAACAGAAATATACCTCCCGTGCTGAAAAAATCCGCACGGGAGGTAGTTTTTAATGTTAAATCTAAATATTGTATAGCTTATTCGGGCTGTGCTTCGGTCTGTGAGAGCTTATCGCCTTTAGTCTCTGCCTTGCGTGTCAGCAAACGCAGAAAAAGAACGGAGAACAGAGCCGAGAAAATCCAGTTCACAAATTGCATGGATACTATTATTGTGTTGTATTTGCTTAACATCAGTTCGGTTTTTCTTACATATAAGACTGTGCATATCAATGCGCAAATAACATTGAAGGCAAAACTGCCTATCTCTTTTCCGCCTATACAGCAAAGGAGGAATTTGACTAACGCATTTTTTTCTTTACATGCGACAGCGCCGAATATCAATACAATAGCGACAAATAATACAAAGATTATAATGCGGTTTAAGTAGGTGAGAAGCTGAGACAAAGAAATACTGTCAAAGTCCACAGCGCCGGCTAAAGCTGTGGTAACGACGCTTGCAATAATATTTGACAGAGAATACCCTATCACTGTTCCGAGACCTGCCAGAACGAGCGTGAGCTTGTTTGACGTTTTATTTTCGCTGTTTATTGCGTTTGGCTGAAAATCTGGTTGCTGAATATGTTGTGAGTCCATTTTTTCTCCTCCTGTAAATATATTTTTAATTTGTAATTTTAATATAGCAGAAAAGTGATTTAGTGTCAACACATCTGAACTGTTCATATAATATATGACTTTTAAAATTTTTTCAAAAACCTGTTGACAAACTTTATTTCGATGCATATAATAAACATATGAACAGATGTTCATATGAAGCCTTAAGGAGGAAACGGCATGGAAAAAGAATTTGCTCCGTCATGCGACTATATACACGCTCACGACGATATAGTCAAAAAAGTTAAGGACGCTATTCCGGGCGAAGAAATGCTTTTTGAGCTTTCTGAGCTTTATAAGATATTCGGCGACAGCACAAGAATAAAAATTCTTTATGTTCTTTTTGAAAGCGAAATGTGCGTGTGCGATATAGCTCAGCTTCTTGAAATGAGCCAGTCGGCAATTTCGCACCAGCTCAGAGTGTTGAAAAATGCACGCCTGATAAAATTTCGAAGAGATGGCAAAACGATTTTTTATTCTCTTGCCGACGAACACGTCAGAACAATAATCGACCAAGGAATTGAGCATATCGAGGAATAAGCCTCGTGTGATAATAATGAAAAGGGGTAATATATATGAAAAAGGTGTTTAAACTCGACGAGCTTGACTGCGCAAACTGTGCGGCGAAAATGGAGAACGCAATAAATAAACTTGACGGCGTTGAGAAAGCGACAGTCAATTTTATGATGAAAAAGCTGACTATTGTCGCCGACGAAAGCGTGATGGATAAGATTGTTGACGAGGCGCAGAGGGCGATAAAGAAAATTGAGCCCGACTGCGTTATAGTCAGATAAGAAGGGGATTTTAATGACGAAGAAGCAGAAAAGACTTCTGATAAAAATTATCGCCGCCGCAGTCCTTTTCATAACAGGGCTTGCGCTCCCGTTTGAAAAATTCAAGATAATACCGCTTCTTGCCGCCTATGCGGTTGTGGGGTATGCGGTAATTATAAAGGCAGTCAGAAATATTGCCCACGGTCAGATATTTGATGAGAATTTTCTTATGCTTATAGCGACTGTCGGCGCAATAATTCTCGGTGAATATGATGAAGCTGTCGTTGTCATGCTTCTCTATCAGGTCGGCGAATTGTTTGAAAGCATTGCCGTCGGCAGATCAAGGGATTCGATAAGCTCTCTTATTGACCTTACGCCCGAATACGCCAATGTGTTAAGAGACGGCGAGATATGTGAAATTGACCCTGAAGAGGTTCAGATCGGCGATATCATTGTGATAAAATCGGGCGAAAAGGTTCCGCTTGACGGCGTTGTCACCGAGGGTGAAACCTCGCTTGACACATCTGCGCTCACAGGTGAAAGCGTCCCCAGAGAAATAAAGACGGGTGACGAAATACTGAGCGGGTGCATCAATATCGGCGGCACGGTAACGGTCAGAGTCACAAAGGAATTTGAAAATTCAACCGTCAGCAGGATTATGTATCTTGTCGAAGAGGCGACAGGCAATAAGTCGAAGTCGGAAAGCTTTATCACACGCTTTGCAAAATACTATACGCCCGCCGTTGTTGCGGCGGCGGTACTGCTTGCATTAGTGCCTTCGCTTATCACACATGACGTATCAAAATGGGTGTCAAGAGCACTGCTTTTCCTTGTTGTGTCCTGCCCGTGCGCATTGGTTATCAGCGTCCCTCTCGGGTTTTTCTGCGGTATAGGCAGAGCCTCAAAAAGCGGCATTTTAATTAAGGGCAGCAATTATCTTGAAATGCTGTCAAAAGCGGAAATAGCGGCTTTTGATAAAACCGGCACGCTCACAAAAGGAAAATTCTGCGTTGAAGAAATTCACGCAGTCTCAATGAGTGAAAAAGAGCTTCTCAGTCTTTGCGCTCACGCAGAGGCATATATAGACCACCCGATAGCTCAGTCGGTCAGAAATTCATTAGGCGAAAAAATTAATTATGAGATTGTAAAGGATACAAAACAGATTACGGGCTGTGGTGTTTCCTGCGTGATACTCGGCAAAGAAGTCCTTGTCGGAAACGCCGAGCTTATGGAAAGAAACGCTATCGCATACGAAAAAGCGGAAACGCCCTTAACGGTGCTTTATGCCGCTGTGGGAGGAGTATATGCAGGCTTCATTGTCGTCGCCGACGAAATCAAGGAGGAGACCGTGAAGGCTGTCAGAGATATGAAATCTCTCGGTGTTAAAAAGACGGTCATGCTCACAGGCGACAACGAAAAGGTCGGCGCATATATCGGCGAAAAAGCGGGGCTTGACACGGTTTTCGGCTCGCTTCTCCCCGAAGATAAGGCGCAGAGACTCAGCGAGCTTAAAAAAGAGGGCATTGTCGTCTATACGGGCGACGGTCTCAACGATGCGCCTGTTATCGCCGAAGCCGATATAGGCGTCGCTATGGGCGCTATGGGTTCTGATGCGGCTATTGAAGCGGCAGACGTCGTTATAATGGATGACAATATAATGAAACTGCCCGAAGCGATAAAAATCGGCAGAAAGACCATGCGCCTTGTCAAAGAGAACATTGTTTTTGCTCTTTTAATAAAATTCGGCGTAATGATACTGGGCACAGTCGGTCTTGCGAATATGTGGCTGGCTGTTTTCGCCGACGTCGGCGTCAGCATTATCGCAATATTAAATTCGCTCAGAGGACAGAAATAATGAAACAGGATTTGAAACCTAAAATTTCGTTCATTTTTTCAATGTTCGTGTTCGGCTCGATAGGCGTTTTCCGACGAAACTTGCCTTTCGGATCGGGCACGATAGCCTTTTCACGGGGAATCATCGGCGCATTATTCTTGCTTTTTGTTCTTCTTATGAAAAGACAGAATATAGACAAAAAAGCAATAAAAATGAACGCCCCCGTGCTCTGCCTTTCGGGTGCGCTTATAGGCTTTAACTGGATATTGCTTTTTGAAGCCTATAACTATACAACAGTCGCAACAGCTACGCTATGTTATTATACTGCGCCGATAATAGTCATAATTTTATCGCCCTTTGCGCTTAAAGAAAAGCTGACGGTGAAAAAAGGTCTGTGCGTTGCTTTTTCGCTCATAGGTATGGTGCTTGTCTCGGGTGTGTTCCGGCAAAGCACCGATATGAGCGGCAACGGTCTCGGCATTTTGTGCGGTCTCGGTGCGGCCGTGCTTTATGCGGCGGTCATTCTTCTCAATAAGAGGCTTCACGATATCGGAGCTTATGACAAAACGATAGTTCAGCTTTTTGCGGCGAGTATAGTTATTCTTCCTTATACTCTTCTGAAAGAAACAGTTGTTAAAAGCGATGTGACAGTGAAAACGGTAACAATACTTCTTATCGTCGGCGTTATACACACGGGTCTTTCTTATGCGCTCTACTTTGGCTCTATGGAAAAGCTGAGCGCACAGACAGTATCGCTAATGAGTTATATTGACCCTATTGTTGCGCTTGTGCTTTCGGCTTTACTTCTCAGAGAACATATGGGAATAGCCGAAATTATAGGAGCGGTGCTCATTTTAGGCTCGACGGTAGTCGGGGAAGTCGATTTCGGAAAAGAAAAAACATAATACATTAACAGGGAGAAGCCGTGATGTTTCTCCCTGTTTTGACATATATTGAAAAACTATACTTTTTCATCTCACGCTTTCATATTGATTTCATCTGACCGAAACTTTCCGTTTTCATAGATAACCCTTGTCACCGAGCAGTTGTCGCACGGAATTTCTCTGAATGTACTGAGCGGCTCTCCGAGAAGCTGAGTGAGAATAAGCCTTATTGTTGTTCTGTGTGAGACAACTGCGATAACATCAGCCTTGCTTTTTTCAGCCGTTCTCTTAAAAGCGTCAAACGCTCTTTCTGCGTGATGTCTGAAATTATCACCGCCGGGGAAAGTCAGACTTTCAGGGTTGTTTATCCATTTTTGAAAGACCTCATCGTCTTTGTTATCCTCTTCAAGGATTTTTCCCTCGTAATCGCCGAAATTCATTTCTGAAAACTCCGAAACGACTGTTCGTTTTATTTTTTTGTCAAAAATAATATCGGCGGTCTGACTTGCGCGCCTTAAAGGGCTCAGGTATATCTCTTCGACATCTTTTAAAAATTTGAAATTTTTGCATTTTTCAGCTTCAAGTCTGCCGTTTTCAGAAAGAAGCACATCGCTGACGCCCGAAAAAACCTTGCCTATTTTGTTATGAACCGTCTGTGCGTGACGGATAATATATATAATCATTCTTATCACCGGGAATATTTTATCATAAACAAAAAAATCTGTCATCAGAAAATGGATAAAAACATTTGATAATATTTTTCTCATTTCGGGTAAAATTATATTTGCGGCAAGCTCTGTTTTGCCGCATCGGAGTGGGAAAATGGGAAAATTTTTGAAAGCATGCGGCATTTTTCTGCTTATAGTTTCATGTCTTGTTTTTTCGCTCGTGATATACGGTCAGAAATGCATTCCTGATGAAATCACGGTTACAGACGGAACAAAGGTGAATATGAGCCCGATATTTACAATGATAAAAAGCGACGAATGTGAAGAAGAGACTGATTCATATTCCGTCAAGGTGAGTCTTCTCAATATAATACCCGTTAAAACCTCCAGGGTTCATGTTTCAAAGCGGCATTATGTTATTGCAGGCGGCGATATATTCGGTCTGAAAATATATTCTGACGGTGTTATCGTTGTCGGCACAGCCTGTGTTGAAACGGCTCAGGGTCAGCAAAATCCCGCTGAGCGCTCAGGCATACAGAAAGGCGATATAATTCTTGAAATAGACGGCGAGAAGATATATTCCGGCGATGACGTTTCGGCGTTGTTTCAAAACTGCGAGGGCAGAGAAATGACATTAAGGCTTATGCGTCAGAACACTGAATACACGACGGTTCTCACGCCTGCTTTGTCCTCCACCGACGGAAAATACAAGGCAGGTCTCTGGATAAGGGACTCGGCGGCAGGCATCGGCACGATAACCTATATCGACCCGTCAACAGGTCTTTACGGCTCACTAGGTCATGCGGTATGCGATCGTGACACTGACGAAGTTATACCGATAAGCAACGGTGAGGCTGTCTCGGCGGTTATTACGGGGTGCTATAAGGGCGCAAAGGGCAAAGCGGGCGAGCTTTGCGGAGTGTTCAATTCAAAGCATTTCGGCTCCATTCTGATAAACGGTGCGAGCGGCGCATACGGTCAGGCGGATAATATCGTATTCCCCTATGAGCTTGTGCCTGTGGCTTCAAAAAGCGAGGTCAAAGTAGGCAAAGCGCAGATTATTTCAACAGTTTCAGGCAATGAGAAAGAGTATTACGATATCGAGATAACTAAAATAAATGAGAACGATGAAGGCGGCAAAAACATGAGTATTCGTGTAATCGACAGTGCGCTCATTGAAAAAACGGGCGGCATTGTTCAGGGAATGAGCGGAAGCCCGATAATACAGAACGGTATGCTTGTCGGCGCAGTGACACATGTTTTTGTCAACGACGCGTTAAGAGGCTACGCAATTTTTGCGGAAAGTATGCTCGAAATATCGGATGAACTCTATGAAACACTTAACAGCGGAATAAGTGATGCAGCATAAGAGAAACGGCGGAGCAAACTGCTTCGCCGTTTTCAAAATATCTACAACATATATGTTGTATAAAACAAAGATATTTTACGGTATAATAACCGCACCGATTGAATTGTTATTCGCCGCTGTGCTCGCTTGCCACTTTAAAAGCAAGAGCTTCAAGCTGTGAATATGTCTCAAGTGAGCCTATTTCACGCCTGTATTTTGCCGCACCTCTTATACCCTTCATATACCATGCGGCGTGTTTTCTCGCTTCAAGCATTGCCACCCTTTCGCCCTTGTATTCACAAATAAGTTTTACATGGCGAAGCATTACGAGCATACGTTCACTTATCGGCGGCTCGGGGAGAATAGCCTCGTGCTTTAAAAATGCCTCAATCTGAGAGAATACCCAGGGTCTTCCGAGCGCGCCTCTGCCCACCATAACCATGTCGCAGTCCGTGTCTTCTATCATCTTAGCCGCACTTTCTCCGTCAGTTATATCGCCGTTAGCTATGACGGGTATTGACACCGCCTTTTTTACCTTAGCAATTACATCTTTATAAACGGGTGGTGCATACATCTGCGTTCTCGTTCTGCCGTGAACGGTCAGAGCTTTTGCGCCGTTTTCCTGAGCGATTTTCGCCATTTCGACCGCATTTATATGCTCACTGTCCCACCCGATACGGATTTTCACCGTTACAGGGATATCTACGGCAGAGCTGACCACTTTTATTATTCTGCCCGCAAGCTCAGGGTCTTTTAAAAGTGCGCTCCCTGCGCCGTTGCCTGAAATTTTCGGGGCAGGGCAGCCCATATTAATGTCGATAGCCTGTGGGTGAAACTCAAGACACTTTTTTGCGCTCTCAGCCATAATTTTCGGGTCGTCGCCGAATATCTGAACAGCGGCGGGGCGTTCTTTTTCACTGAGAACAAGAAGCTCACGGCTCTTTCTGTCAGTCATAATAATGCCTTTGCTTGACACCATTTCGCTTATAACAAATGCCGCACCGTAGCCGACGCATACCTCACGGAAGGCTCTGTCGGCAACTCCCGCCATAGGGGCAAGAACAGCTTTTCTGCTGTCAAGTTCAATGTTTCCGATTTTCATTTTATCACCTGAAAAATAATTCTTCACAAAGTATAGCACAAAGTTGAAAAAAATGCATTACAATCCGTGTAAATTATGTTATAATATATTTTAATCAGCATATACGGAGGGAATTTTATGAATCTTCTCGTTATTGACGGCAACAGTATTGTCAACCGCGCGTATTACGGCATTAAGATACTCACAACGAAAGACGGTCAGTTCACAAACGGTATTTACGGCTTTCTTTCTATTCTCATAAAGCTGAAAGAAGAGTGTAACCCCGACAGAGTGGCGATTGCTTTTGACCTGAAAGAGCCGACTTTCCGACATAAGATGTATGACGGCTATAAAGCAGGCAGACACGGTATGCCCGAGGAGCTTAAAAGCCAGATGCCTGTTTTAAAGGAGCTTCTGACATATCTTGGTTACACCATTGTTGAACAGCCGGGTTATGAGGCTGACGATATTCTGGGCACGCTCTCGGCGTCGGTCAAGGGCGGCGACAGGTGCTTTATCGCTACGGGCGACCGTGACTCCTTACAGCTTGTCAGCGACACCACAACCGTTCTTCTCGCCTCTACCAAAATGGGCAAGGCGGTAACGGTTCACTATGATAAAGAAAAACTTATGGAGGAATACGGGGTTGAGCCGAAAGGCATGATTGAAATAAAGGCTCTTATGGGCGACTCCTCCGACAATATTCCGGGTGTTGCGGGCGTCGGGCAGAAAACTGCCGGCGACCTCATTAAGAAATACGGCAGTATTGATTATATCTATGAACACATTGAAGAGCTTGATATAAAAAAGGGCGTTCACGACAAGCTCTTAGCCGATAAGGATAACGCATATTTAAGCCGCACTCTCGGCACAATCTGTTTAAATGCTCCTATTGACACCGACATGGAAAAGTATAGGTTTGACAAGACCGACACCTATAATGCAATAAATCTTCTTGCCCGCCTTGAAATGTTCAGTATGATTGAAAAGCTCGGGCTGACAGCCGAAAAAATACCGACGGCTGAAAAAGAAAAAGAAGAGGAGAAAAAGATTGATTTCAAGGAAGAAAGAGATCTTCCGCTTCTTCTGGGCGAAATAAAGAACGAGGACAAGGCTTATTTCATCACGCTTTATACTGAAAGCAAAATCAGCGGATTTCTGTTCAATATGGGTCATATTATCAAATATGTTCCCTCAGACTGCTTCGATTTTGACGAGTTCACCGAAAGTTTTCTTTTATCTGACAGCGAAAAATACACCGCCGATGTCAAACAGCTTTATAAGTCGGCGATGAAAATGGGCATAGATGTCAGAAACGTTATACTTGACATAACGCTTGCGGGCTATATTCTTAATCCGTCGGCTAATTCATATGAAACGGACAGGCTTATTCAGGAGTATTTCATAAAAGTAAGCGATGTTGAGTGCCCCGAAGCGCTCACCGAAAAGGTGAAAGAATGTGAAGCGCTCAAAAGACTGTGCGACAAACTTCTGTCTCTTCTTGATGAAAAGGGTCAGAGCGAGCTTCTGAAAAACATTGAAATGCCGCTTGCCGAAGTTCTTGCTTCTATGGAAAACGAGGGATTTCTTGTTCAGAAAGAGGGAATTGAGAGCTTTTCGGTCATGCTCGATGAAAAGATAAACGAAACAGTCAGGGCGATTTTTGATGAAACAGGCTTTGAATTTAATCTCAATTCACCAAAACAGCTCGGCGTTGCCCTTTTTGAAAAAATGATGCTTCCCTGCAAGAAGAAGACAAAGAGCGGATACTCCACAAGCGCAGAGGTTCTCGAAGAACTCGCCGACGCATACCCCGTTGTCAGAAAAATTCTTGACTACAGAACATATTCAAAGCTCAAGAGCACATATTGCGACGGTCTTCTGAAACTTATTGCTCCTGACGGACGGATTCGCTCAACTCTCAATCAGACCGAAACAAGAACGGGCAGAATTTCCTCCTCCGAGCCTAATCTTCAGAATATTCCCGTCCGCTCAGAACTTGGCAGAGAGATGAGAAAATTCTTTATCGCCCAAGAGGGCTCAAAGCTTCTCGACGCCGACTATTCACAGATTGAGCTTCGTGTTCTCGCCCATGTCGCAGACGACGAAAATATGATAAATGCTTTCAATTCGGGTGACGACATTCACTCAATCACCGCTTCACAGGTGTTCAATATGCCGCTTCAAATGGTTACTCCGCTTATGAGAAGCAGGGCTAAGGCTGTCAATTTCGGTATAGTTTACGGCATCGGTGCGTTTTCACTGGCGAAGGATATCGGCGTCACAAGAAAAGAGGCGCAAAACTATATCGACGGATACCTGCGCAATTTCTCGGGGGTTGACCGCTATATGAAGACGGTCATAGAAGAAGCGAAAAGCGACGGCTATGTCTCGACCCTGTTCGGCAGAAGAAGATATCTGCCCGAGCTGACCTCGTCGAACCATATGCTTCGTGCGTTCGGCGAAAGGGTGGCGAGAAATATGCCCATTCAGGGCACTGCCGCCGATATAATTAAGATTGCCATGATAAGGGTATATAACCGTCTCAAGAGCGAAAATATGAAGTCTAAACTTATAATGCAGGTTCACGACGAGCTGATTGTCGAAAGCCCCGACGACGAGGTCGAAAAGGCTTCGAAAATTCTCGGCGAAGAAATGAGGAACGCCTGTCAGATGAAGGTCGAGCTTTCCGCCGACGTTCACTACGGTCAGACATGGTATGACGCAAAGGGATAAAAAGAAAATCGGGGCTGTCGCACTGTGACAGCCCTGTGTTGCTATACGCCTAAAAAACTGTGCGAAGCAATATCACTCGCCGTCAGGCGAATAAAACTGCCGAGTATCCTTTTGAATACTCGGCTAATGTTTTTACACCATATCAACATGCGGCACTGCTATCGGGCACATAGGCGACCATGCCTTGAAAAGAGCATTGTGCGCTATGGCGTGATGTGTTGTGAGCGCTGTCACGGCTTCTGAATATGAAAACGTGATATCGGGCTCGCTGTCACTCTCGGCAACCTCGCATATTCTATCCCTGACCGTCACCCTGAGCGTTTCTTCACCGAGCTTTAAAACAATACTGCCTTCACAAAGAGCGTGTTTCTCAAGCTTTTCATTCATCATTATTTCAATCGGCTTTTTAAAAGAGAAGAATTTAATTGATGCCGAAACCTTTACATGAAAATGCTCGCCGAAAGCGCCGATTTCACGCAGAAGCTCCTCCTGCCAGGGAGCAAAGCATACGCTTATTTCTTTTTTTGAGAACTTCTTTGCAAAAGACACTATAACATCTGAAAGCAGGGAGGCTTCACAAAGCTGAATTTCATTTATCTCTTTAACAAAAGCGTTTGTGATAAGGTATCCGACAAAGTGTTTTTCACTGTCATATATCACAAAGCACTTATCGCTCCATGTTGAAACGATATCGGAGAATTCTCCCTTTTCCCTCCTCCAGTGAACGCTCTGTTTCTCAAAAAGTGCTGAAACATCCGACAGACTTTCCTGACATTTATGAAGAGGGGAGAAGCTGAAAGACTTTTCGGTTTTACTGTGCTTAATATAGTGCTGAGTCACATCATAGACATATCTTTCGCCGCACGGCACATAGCCGAAGCGTTCATATCTGTGGCGGTAACCGCTGAGATAGCCTATGTCGGTTTTGTTTTCTCTTGCTTCACTTTCGGCGTGCTCCAGCATCTGAGACATTATGCCTTCGCCCCTGTGCTTTTTGCTCACGGCGACAGAGCCGATACCGACGGCTTTGAGAGAGCCGTGTGAAGTGATAAACTCATTGGGGTATGCGGCGTAGGCGCCGACAATTTTATCGCCTGATTTCACTAATCTGTGATAATCGGCGCATTTTTCCCGATCCTTATACATCTTAGGCATAATCCTGAGAAACGGATCTTTGAACACTTTTTCTTCAAATCTCAAAAGCGCTTTATAGTCAGAAACCGAAGCGCATGTAATATTCCTGTTTTTCATGGTTATTTTTTGACAGCCTTAACAGCCTTGACAGTCTTTGAGGGTTCGCCGACATATTTCACAGAGTCTCTGTAGATTGCGGCTTTGACCCGATAATAATAGGTTTTGTCCTTTGAAAGATTTTCGTCAACAAATTTATTTTCTTTGACGCTGCCGAGAGAGTAATATTTTCCGTCTTTTTTTACCGCTCTGTAGACATAGTATTTCTGAGCGTTCTTCGTTTCGTTCCAGGTTATCTTTGCGACCGTTCCTTTCTTGAGAAGAATAGCCGAAACGCCCGTGACCCTCTTGGGGCTTGTTGTCGCATTGATAAATGAGAAGTCAATAACAGTGTAAGTCTTTTTATCGTGTTTCAGATAGCTCTTGACCGCGAAACGGTAATCTTTTGCCGAACTGAGAGAATCAACGGTGAAAGAGGTCTTTTTGGTATTTCCGATTTTGACAAATTCACCGTTTTTGAGCTGATAGATAATATAACCTGTCGCTTTTTTATCCTTATTCCATGAAAGAGTGACGCTTGAAGAGGTGGAGCCGGTCTGCTTAAGTCCCGTGACCTTGCTGCACATGGTCACATCATGCTTCTTTGCGTCGTCTTCAATAATTGTCTTGCTTGCAAGAGGGACATATCCGTTTGACCAGCAGTAATAATAACTGAGCGTGTCGTTGACGCCCCAGTTTGTGTTTGTCGGGGCGCTATTACTTGCCCAGACGGTAGTGTCTGTTTCGGGATAATAATGCTTATTATAGCTTGTGTGGTGGAGAACCTTGACCGTTTTTTTAGAGGGGTCAACACCTATGACCATCATAGCGTGACCGTCCTGAATGAGCATATCTCCGGGCTTGAGCTTTGAATAGCATGCATACATAACAGCAGAGCCGTTTTTCTGACAGGTAGTCAGCTTGTCGCCGTAGTATTTATAGTTGCCGACAGCGACAATGTTGTTGACGCCGGGCTTCATCAGCCTTGTGAAAGAAAGCTGCATTTTCTTGTCAACCTTCTTTATCGACATGACAACAGAGGAGGAGCAGTCATTTCTGCCGAGATCACGTGAAATAGTTCCGCTCTTGCTCAGAGATTTCATGAATACATTGTAGTCAACATAGTTTTTGTGATTGATAGAGTTTGTGATGTTGGGGTTCTGTGAATACGGCACGCCGTAATAGGTTTTGCCGCCCCGCCATGTCATCTTTTCACCGCCCCCGCCGTTATAGTAATAGACATGATAGGTGGTGTAGGTCTTGCCCGCTTTCCATTTGACCATCGACATATTCTTCATTTCTTCGATGACTGTCTGTCTCATCAGTGAAAGGCCTTCACTCTTTGCCTGAGCGGGGAAAGTGAAAACAAGAGATGATGAAAGAATTGCTACGGCAAGAAAAAGAGTAATAATTCTTCTTAAGCTATTTTTCATGTTAAAGACTCCCTTAATTAATATCTTGAAAGATTATATATTATTTAATTTATAAAAGCAATAAAAATTTTTTAATCTGACACATTATCGGAATAAACGGCGGTATGCGCTGAAAATATTACAAAAATTGAGCTTTAAAGCGCTGAAATATATTGAAAAATCACTAAGCGTATGATAAAATATCGCTTGGAAACATTCACAAAAATTTAATGATCGGAGAACGGTATGAAGAAAATTAACAAGCAGACTATTTCAAACGCACTGACGGATTTCAAAACGCACTGGAACAAGCCGCATGACGGAGAATATGTTTCATATAAGGAATTTCTTTATTTCGTAATCGGCGCAGGAGCGTCAAACACCGCGCAGATTGCGGGCGGTAATCTTGTTTTCGGTGCAGGCTGTCTTTTTGTCGGCGCAATTTACGGACTGAAGATGATGGACTTTGTAATGCTCGGCTTTGTCGGGCTTGTGCTCAGCTACATTTTCAACCCGATATCAATGATTATCACCGATAATCTCGGTCGTCCGCCCAAAAAGACAATGAAATTTATTCATCTGTCAAATATAGCTTATGTCATTGTCGGCGTTATATGCTTTCTTATACCGTATGAGAGATTTGAGTCATTTATGCCGGCTTTGCCTCAGGTTGTGGGCACGAAATTTCTTGTTCAGGCGGCAGCGAATTACTGGAACATGTTTGTTCTGAGAAAGCTCTCACCAAAGTTCGGCAAATACCGCTGCTGGATTGTCGCAAGCTGCATACCTTATATTATTTCGATTATAGCGATAACATGGTTCCCCTATAACAATTTTTCATATAATGATAAGTTCTGGATAATGCATCTTCTTTTCTGCGTGATGAATATGTTCTACGCCTGGTTTAATCAGACTTTGTCGGTTCAGAACGTTATCTCGCCGAACACAAACGAGCGAATAAAGATTATGTCAATCGGTTCGTTTGTCTATAGCCTTCTCCCGTCAATCTATAATATCGTCTTTCCCGTATGCGCGGCATGGGCAGGCGGAATGACAAATATCAGAACTTATAAAATTGTCGTTCCGATTATGTGCGCAGTGCTTGCGCCTGCCGTTATGGTCATGGGCTTCAAGGTTAAGGACAAGGTCGTTCAGGAGGAAAACCATAAGCCTCAGATTGATATGAAATACGGCTTTAAAATGGTTCTGAAGAATAAATATCTTTGGATTTCAAATATTTCATCGTGGTTTTCAACCTTTGCGGCGGGCGCGATAAACATAGTCAATATGCTTATCATCTATTCAATGAGAAAGGACTATATCATGGGTCTGTTCTCAACGATTATCGGCACAGCCTATACGCCGGGAATGCTTCTTGCTCCCATTCTTGTCAAAAAGCTCGGCAAGAAAAGACTTCTTCTCATTTCAAAATATACGATTGTGCTTTGCTCGCTTGCCACTGTCGTAGGCATTAAGCTTCACTCAATATTTATTATTTTAGCGGCTACCTATGTCTCGACAATGCTCACTTCGCTTATAAATATTCTTTCTAACGCAATGGGCGCAGATATATGGGACTATCAGCAGTATATCTCGGGTGAGCGTCTTGACGGCTGTATGAATATTTTCAGCTTTATTTCAGGACCGATAACAACCTTCGGCGCACTTTTAGTTCCTATGCTTTACGGTCTTGTCGGCTTCACCTCAGACTGGAACATTCTCTATTATGAGCCTATTCGCGACAAGGTTTTCCTGATAACGATAATTGTCGGCGCCGCCGTCAATATTCTCGCTACCATTCCGTTCCACTTCTATGACTTCACCGAAGAAAAGCATGAAGCTATAATGGAAGAGATAAGAAAGCGTGAGGGTCTCGCCGAAGAAAATACCGGCTCAGAAGAAACGGCGCAGACGCATACCGAAGAAACGCCTGTCACCACACCCGAAAATGCATAAGGAGGGCAATAAGATGAAAAAGAATACATCAAAGGCTATTGCGCTTTTACTCGCCTCTTGCTTTATTATTGCCTCGCTTAGCGGCTGCAGTAATCCGTTCAAGTCGGAAAATGAATTTAAAAAGAACGATAAAGGCTACGGCTTCTATCGCTACAGCGACAGCTCAACCTCGGTTTCATTCACCGTCCCCGACGAATATGAGGGCGAAAAGGTCACGGAGCTTATGCCGTTCTGTCTGTCAAACTCGCAGTATCTTGAGTCGCTCTATATCGGCAAGAATATCGACACCATTGACTGCTGGTCGATGACAAACTGCCCTGCGCTCAGAGAAATAACCGTTGACCCCGAAAATGAATATTTCACCTCACAGGACGGTGTTCTGTATAATAAGGACATGACAAAGCTTCTTGTCTATCCCAATTCACGCTCAAAAATCACGCGCGATAATAACGGCAATGTCACAGGCGGCGGTGAATTTATCGTTCCCGAGTCGGTCACTGAAATAGGCGATAACGCTTTCTATCTGTGCAACGAGCTTTATAAAATTACTTTGAGTGAAAAACTTGAAAAAATAGGGACTATGGCGTTTATCAAATGCTACAGCCTTTGTGAGATAAAACTGCCGTCTTCTCTTAAAGAACTCGGCACGGACGCTTTTTCCTACTGCGATTCTCTTAAAACCGTTGAAATTCCCTCAAGCGTCACAAAAATAGGCGATTACGCTTTCTTCTCAACCGCTTCAAACATTGAAAAGATTATTGTCAACTCAAAAAAAGAAGATGTTGAACTCGGCTCAGACTGGATTCCCGATAAGGCGGGCAGTGTCGGTTCAAAGGTTCCTGTGGAATTTGTCGGCGGATAAAAATAAATAAAAGAGGAAAGCCGGATGCGCTTTCCTCTTTAGGGTGAAAATTTAGGGTGAAAAGTATAATCCGAACTCGAATTATGCTTTTCACCCTATCTTTTACTTCCCGAATCTGCTTTCAAGCTCACTGAGCGTAATCTCATACGCTTTTCTTTCATATTCACATGAAAGCCCCTTGAACTCTTTGCCCTCTTTCTCACACAGGAGCCTGACAAAGTGCTCTGCCATAAGCGGATTTTTGACAAGGCACGGACCTGTCAGATGTGTGCCGTAGAAATTACCTTCGATAATACCCTCGGTCTTTTCCTCCCTGTTGTTGCCCTCGCCCCATATTACCTTGAACATAGGCGTTTTTACACCGAAAATCTCGCTTGCTTTATTGATAAAGCCGACTGCTTTGTTGCCGGCTTTACACAGACATATCTGATCGGTCAGAGCTCTCTGCTTGTCATTAACTACTGTATAAAAGTCAAAGAACGAGAGCGCTTCATGCTCCGTGTTATCGGGAGAGATTATCTTCTTTCCGAAAAGCTCAAAAGCGTTGCCTGTTGCAAGGATAACAGCACCGCTGTTATATGCCGCCCTGAGTGATTCTTTGCGGCGCATGATATCTTCAAGGGCAACAAGCTGTTTAATCTCTGTGCCCGAGCCGATATATATGAAGCAGTACTCTGAAAAGTCAATATCGTCATAAAGCGATTTCTTATCCGTAACGACTTCAATATCCTGCTGTCTGAGATATCTTTCAAGCGCAGCCACATTGGCGTATTCGCCGTAAAGGTTCATTAAATCATAGTATAAGTGAAGAATTTTCATTTTGGTTTCCTCCTTATATTATTTCAACGAGGGAAAGGAACTTGTCCTTATCCGAGAAGCAGGTTATGGTATAAAGCTCGCTGTGACCTGCGTTTTTAATCGTCTCGACACCCTGAGGAATGTTCTCAATAAGCGAAATCTTTTCTCTGTCAATATCGGTGTAGCTGAAACGCACATAAAGGTCGTTTGCGTATTTGCCCAAAAGATAAATATGCTCCGTGTTTTCCGTATTCAGCATACCGAAATTAATATCCCAAAGCCAGCTCGTTTCGCTTGTGTAATACTTTCGGCTGACAGCGTCAACGATAATTATAACGGCGTGAGGATTTTTCTGCTGAACTGAATAACGCAGTGACTGATCATATGAGACGGAATTTTCATGTTTTGAGGTGATAAGCGTGCCCCTTGCCTCACCGAGCCTGTATTCAACAACCCTGCCGTTCTTGAGAAAATAGTTTGAAATACTTCTTGAAACGGTTTCACCGTCAACTCCGACAAGGCAGCATACCGCATAGCAGGCAAGAATGTTATAGACGTTATATATGCTTTTGAAAGCAAGCTGAATTTCGTCTTTTTCATTTATGGTTATAACGCCGCTTTCAAGATCGGTTTTCGTGACAGTGTATGCGGTGTCATTTTTCTTATAGCCGCATTTTTCACAGCGGTATGCGCCGATGTGGTTGTAGTGGTAATAGTCATATTCCATCGGGGCATAGCAGACGGGGCAATACTTTCCGTCGTCATACATGCCCGTGTTTGTGTCGGTTGAGAAATCCTGCCTGTCCATACCGAACCATATAACATTTTCTCTGCCCTTGCCGAAAAGGGAGACAAGAGGGTCGTCGGCGTTGAGCACAAGCGTGCAGTCGTCGCTTATGCTCTCTTTCACGGCGTTAAAAACCCACTGCGGGTGACCGTTTCTTGTGAGCTGGTCACGATAGAGATTTGTGATAACGTAATGCGTCGGGCTGAAATATTTAAACGTATATTTTGAATAGCGTTCATCGGATTCAATTATAACGGCGTCTTTCTTGAATTTTCCGCCGAGGGTGCTGTTAGTGAGAATGAGAGTTGTGACGCCCTCAATCTGATTTGAACCCTCCTTGTTATAAACGACGTCTTTGCCCGAGGAGGCGAGAACATGGGCGATCATCTCAACGGTCGAGGTCTTTCCGTTAGAGCCGGTGACAGCGATAATCTCCTTAGGGAGCGTCACTCTTTTTAAAATATCGGGGCAGATTTTAAGAGCAATCTCACCGGGGAGAGAGCTGCCCTTGCCGATAAACGAGCCGATAAAGCGCAAAATCTTGCAAACTGCGATAGCTATGAATTTTTTCATGAGCCTTCCTCCGTTTTATTATAATGACAGATTGTATTTTACATCATATTTGTCTATTTATCAAGAATTATTGACAAAAAGAACCCCGCTGTTTTAGTCAGCGGGAAAATTCTTGATTGAATTTCAAATCAACATAAATGCCGAAGTGATCCGAGAGGTATGCGTATAAAATTTTATCGTCAATGACATGATAGACGAGGGGCTCGGCTTTTTCGTTGACAAAAACAAAGTCTATAAGTTTATTCGCTAAGCCGTAGTTATGAAATGTCGCCTTATCGTCAGTGACCGGCGCAATAACACGGCTGTCACGCAGAGCCGAGGTTGCAATGCTATACATTTCAGAATCAATGTTGTCATTGAAGTCACCCGTGAGAACAACGGGGTATTTATCAATAAACTCGCTTAGCCTTGAAAGGAGCACCTTAATCTGTTCTTCACGAGCTTTTGAGCTGATATGGTCAAGGTGAGTGTTGAAATGAACATAGCGCTCTTTGGTTTCTTTGTTTTCGAGAAGAGCCCAGGTGCAGACACGGATATTCTGTGAGCCCCAGTCCTTTGAGCCGACCTTGTCGGGGGTTTTAGAGAGCCAGAATGTGTCATAGTCGATAACATCGTATTTATCCTTTCGGTAAAAAACGGGGCTTGCTTCGCCTAAAACGTCACCGTCAAAGCGTGTTCTGCCGACATAATCATAGTCGGTCAGACCCTGCTTGAGATAGGTGAGCCATTTCAGGTTAGCCTCCTGAAAGCCCATTGAGTCCGCGCCGCACTCATTAAGCTGAGCTATCATAAGCGATTCACGGTATTCGATGCTCGTTGCGCCGACGCCTGTGCATCTGAGATTGAAAGAGACAACCCTGACATCAGTGCCCTCGGCTCTGTCGGGCATCGGATTGGCTTTGACATAGCCGCCCGGAAAAACAGCAGTGAAAAGTGTTGCAATCGAGACAATAATTTCGACAAGTTTCTTAACAATTACCGAATAGGACATAAAAATATTTCCTCCTTGTGGTTTAATGCATACAGATTAACATATCTGACGGAAAATGGCAAGAAAACAAAGTCAACATCTGATAAAATTTAAAATTTCAAGAGGGGAGTGAAGCGCTTCAAAGTCGGGCTTTCTTTCTGTCGGCTTATAGGTATGCGCTTGAAGATACCACACTGCCTGAAGAGCGTGCATACCGAGAGACTGAGCCGCTTCAAGCTCATTACTGCCGCCGTCGCCGATATAGAGACATTCCTGCGCGTTGACGCCGAGCCTTTTTAGACAGCGGCGGAAAATCTCAAGGTCGGGCTTCATCACTTTTTCGGTGTAGGAAAGGCATACCGCGTCAAAATAGGGGTAGAGCACGCTGTTTTTTATAACCTCAACCTCTTCACTGTAGCAGTTGCTGACAAGCCCCAAACGCATACCTCTGTCTTTAAGTTTTTGAAGCATAGGTATAATTTCTGGGTGCAGGTGAAGAAAAACTTCTTCTTTAGCTAAAATGCGTTTTTGAACGAGCGCACTCAGAAGCTCGTCTGAGAAACAGCCGTTTTCTTTCAGAATTTCTTCAAGAAGCTCCTTGAGCGTAACGCCGCCCGTCATTCGTCTTTCCTCGGCAGGGCGCCAGATTTTCTGAAATTCACTCTCGCTTATCCCTGCGTCAGCGGCAATATCAGATCCGAAATAAAGCGGGGATTCATAGTGAGTGATAAGTGTTTCGAACATATCAAAAATAACGGCCTTTATCATAAATACCTCTCAAAGCTCGTGATAATAGGGGCAGATATCTTCAAAGTGACCGTCTTTCATTCGAAAGCCTTTCGGTATAACTCCGAGCTGAGTAAAGCCCAGCCGCTCATAAAGATGTCTTGCGTGAAGATTTGTCGCAACGACTGCGTTAAACTGCAAAATGCCGAAGCCGTGCTTTTTCGCCTGTGAAAGGCAGTCTGACACCAGCTTTTCGCCGATGTGAAGCCCTCTTGAGCTTTTGATCACCGCAAAGCTGGCATTTGATATATGAGCGCACCGACCGACATTATTCGGGTGAAGAATATAAAGCCCGAAAACCCTGTCGTTTTCATCGACCGCAACCGCACAGCAGGTCTGTGAAGCGAAAAATTCTTTTCCTGCGGCTTCTGTGAGAGCTTCCTCTTGAGGGAAAGCATTTCCCTCCTCAACGACCTCGTTCCATATGGTTATCATGTCGCAGAGGTCTTTCTCTTTATACCCTCTGACTGTTATGTTCATTTTATACATCTCCGTCTTTTTGTATTATTTCGTATGTTTATTAAGAGATATATTTTACCCTACATTCTTCTTATGCGCCTTGATTTTCTTCATTGCCCAGTCATAGTGGCTGCTTGTGACGCTTATAAAATATGAACCGATATTGCTCCCACCGACCCAAGGGTAGAAGCTCTTGACAAAAAGCTCTTCTTCAGAAAAGGTGTCTATTGCTTTCATAATCTTATTGTGCGAGTCAGACAGAAGTTTTCTCGCTTCATCGTAGGGCACGCTCTGACATCTTTCAAAGAAAACCATGTTCATATCGCCGTATGTTTTCCATGTGTAGCCCTCCATAAGAAACGGCTTGTTTTCGCCTGTTTCCCGGTTCTTTATCCAGTCAAGCATAAGGCTCTGCCATTCAAACAGATGCATTATCACATCACGGATATTCCTATCTCTGCCCCAGTGCGCTTCTTTTTTCTTCTCGTCGTGTGAAAAGTCATAGGGTGTATTGAGTTCTTTTTCAGATAAATTATCAATCATATCGCAGAGCTTAGCGTAATTAAGTTCCGCCGCATTGATAAGCTCGGCTTTTGTTTTAGGTCTCGGCATAATAATTCTCCTTTGCTTTGATATGAAAAAACATATTTTTGCTTTGTCATATGACTTCAAGTCCTTACAGACAATGCTTACATACGGCGCAGCAATCACTGAGCTTTTCTTTATCAATACGCAGTTCAGGTAAAACTGACGGTTTTATCATACTGTTTGCTATCATTTGTAAATCGTAACAACAGCCATCGTCAATATATTCTTCCGCGTAAGCACAATAACAATAATTCAACAAAAACCGAGTTTTTACTTTTTCTCACCGAGCAGCTTCGCCAGCTCATCCATAAAGGTGTTAATATCCTTGAACTGTCTGTAGACTGACGCAAAGCGGACATATGCAACCTCGTCGAGGTCTTTGAGCTTTTCCATAGCAAGCTCGCCGATATGTACGGAGGTAACCTCTCTGTCGAGGGAATTCTGAATTTCAGCTTCAATCTCGTTGACGGCTTTTTCGAGAGCCTCAACAGAAACAGGGCGCTTTTCACACGCTCTGAGCATACCGTTGAAGAGCTTTTCTCTGTTGAAGGATTCTCGTGATTTGTCACGCTTGACAACAACGACAGGCACGCTTTCTATAATCTCATAAGTGGTGAATCTTTTCGAGCAGCTCATGCACTCACGTCTTCTGCGTATGCGTTCGCTTTCATCGGTGGGGCGGGAGTCTATGACCTTGCTTTCGGTGTAACCGCAAAATGGACATTTCATATTTATCACTCCGTTATTATATATTGTATACACTATATCATAAAATTAAAAAATATACAATATATTACCGAAAAAAATAGAGGTCAATCCTGACGAAAAGTGCAGCCCCATAAAACACTAATAATTGACTTTTACTTTCTTAAATGATATACTGAAAAAAATAAATTCCGGAGAGATTAATATGAAAACGGTTTCCGTTATTTCAACAACATATATCAAAGAAGAAGCAAGCAATCTCGACGAGTGTCTTTGCTCCGTCTTTTCACAGACCGTTCTGCCCGAGAAGGTTATTCTTGTCGGCGACGGAAAGCTCAGCGACAGTCTCTATGCCGTTGTTGATAAATACAAAAAGAGCTACGGCGAGCTTTTTGTTTATAAAGAGACAGAAGAAAACCTCGGCAATTATAATGCGTCGAATACGGCTTTGGAGCTTTGCGACACCGACATAGTCGCCAAGATTGACTCTGACGATATTCTTCTTGAAAATTATGTTGAAAAGATAAAAAAAGCGTTTGACGAAAACGATATTGATATCTGCGGCGTGTTTATTAACGAGTTTGACAGCCTCACAAAAGAGAGCCTTTCGGTCAAAAAGACGCCTGAAACTCATGAGGAAATTCTCACTTATGCAAAACGGAGAAACCCGTTCAATAACCCCGGCATAGCCTTTAAAAGAGAGCTCGCCTTAAAAATCGGCGCATACCGTGAAATGAAGCGGTGCGAAGATTATGATTTTGTTGTGCGTATGCTTATGAGCGGCGCAAAAGGAATGAATATTCCCGAGGTGCTTGTGCGCTACAGAACGTCAAAAGAAAATATCGTCAGGCGAAAAAACTTTGACAACACAAAGTGGTTTATAATTTCAAGATGGAGAATTTATCGAATGGGCTTTTCTTCTCTGTCGGATTTTTTGGTCACGACCCTTGCCCAGCTCGTGCTTTTCGTTATGCCCGTTAAGCTGACGGAAAGGTTTTATAAAAAAATGAGAAAATAACAGATAAGCGGTATTGGCAAAGCCCGATACCGTTTTATTTTGCCGTTTTGAGAAAATAGTGCTTACGCGTTCATATTTAATTAATCGTTTCACAAGATAATTAACAATTCTTAATTGACTGTCGGTGAAGTATATGCTATTATTAAGATACAATTTATATTGGAGGAAATATTTATGAAGAAAATTATTTCAGTCTGCTTATGCATGACTATGCTCTTTTCACTTGCGGTTCCCTGTTTTGCCGCAGGAGCAGTTGATTTCTGCGTTGAAAAGAGTGAAGAGCAGAACATCAGAATTGTTGTCCCCGAAAACTGGGAGATGGATATCGGCGACTCGAGAAGCGTCGATTGCGTTTTCACAGACGGCATTACCGACCGTGTTATCACATGGAGCGTTGAACCGAAAGAAAACGCTTCTGTCGATATGTGGGGCAGAGTTACGGCGCTTAAAGAGGGCAAAGTAACCGTCACGGCGACAACAAACGACGGCTTTTCCGACAGCGCAGTTCTGAATGTTGTCAGCGCACCGACAATGATTGAAAACCGTGAAAACACCAAGAGAGATTATTCGGGCGAAGCGACAAAGGAAAACGACGTTCTTCAGAAGCTCGTTTCACGCTATGAATACGGCAGCAAGGCTGTCTCAGAGGAATATTATAACAAAGACAGCTACAGCGATGCGCAGATCGCATACACGGCAGACGGCGCAAAGTGGGAGATAACCTCATACGGCGTTCTCAGAACAGACCCCGACGCGTCAAACGAGCGTGATAAGGAAATGCGCTTTATGGGCGACAGATATTTCTTCAGCGAAGACACCACGACGGGCAAGGTTCTTGCAATTTTCGCCGACGGAAAGAACGGCATATGGACCGTTATGGAAGAGGGCTTCACCCATATCGAAATGGTTGAAATGGACGGCACCGATAAAGCGGCGCTGATGAGCGAAGACACACAGAAATATGTGGCGAGAAGAGGTATGGTCTCAGACGCCGACTATATCGAGGGCTACGGCTGGAAGCCCTGCGAGAGCGACAACGACGGTCTTTGGACCTCAATGTACGGCGCAGGTGAGCTTATGAGGTATGCGGTTCTGCGTGACGACCCGACAGCAACAGAGGAAGAAATCGAAGAAGCGAGAAAAACGGCTTATCAGTCAACCGAAGCTGTTCTGCTTCTGACATATATATCAATGAGAACGGGCACAACCGAAAGCCTTGTTCACGCTCAGAGAAACGGCTCGGTCAATACCCCCGAAAAAGGTAAGTGGTACGGCGAAGAAGCTCTTATTGAGGGCGGAGATTATTCACAGGCTGTTCCCGCGCTCAGCCCGACAGACGCTTTCTCAAATATGATGAAGTCATATATGACTTTCGGCAAGCGCACATATATAATGAAAGAAGATAACCTCAGTCTTATGTCGCCTGAGGATTGGAAAAATGCAAACACCGAAAAGGATACAGAGTATGCAAAGCGCACAAGACTTGTCGAGGGCTTCTGGGCAAGAACGTATTCACTGACAGAAGAAAACAATGATGTCGGCGGTTATATCCACTGGAAGCATAACGGCGACGGCACTGCGACAGGCGTTTCAACAAAACCCGAGACAGCTTCGGGCTATCTTCTCAACGGTGAAAATCTCAGAGGTGTAACCGTTGACGCTTCGGGCGAAATCCCCGAAAGGCTTTGGAACGACCTTATCGGTTCAGGCTATGAAATCAGCGATATTACATATAAGGGCGACACAAGCGCAGACGAAATAATAGGTCACTTGTTCATCTATAAGCTCGCCTATGACATTCTCGGCGCAGAAGACCCCGAGATAGCTTCGCTCATTCAGCGCACAATGGACTCCTTTGCTCAGCATATAGTCGATAACGGCTACGCTTTATGCGACGGCAGCGGTCAGCCGACAACATGGGGCAAATTCTCAAGAACATATTTCCATAACGGTCAGGTTCTCGGCGGCGTGCCTCTTCAGGCTTCAGTGTGCCTGAACGTGTTCAAAACAGCGGCATACGTCACAGGCTATCAGAAGTGGGAGAATGAATACCGCATGGCGGCTCTTGACCCTGCTTATGAATACGCAGAGGCTCTCACTCAGGAGTGGGAACGCTATCAGATGTGTATGTTTGAATACATCAACAGTGTTTCGCCTGTTCTCGGCTTCATTTTAAGACCCCTTGCAAAGACCGAGCTTTTCAGAGTTCTCTACAGGCTTATTCTCAACTATTCGGATGAAGAAATGGCGATGCTCTCATATTATCTTCTCTTCCAGATGGAGGATGATGAAACGCTGCTGAAGTATTACAGAGACGCTCTTGACGACTGGTGGTATTCAATGTCATTCAGCGAAAATCCGCTTTGGTATTATATTTATCAGCTTGCTTACCCCGACGAAGATAAGGCTGATCAGTACGGCAATTCGCTCAAGGAGACCGCCGCATGGTCGCTGAGCCGTCATCCGATAGACACAAGATGCTATCTTGCTTCAAATGACAACCGTGACGACATCGGTGAAATAAATCTTTCAAGACTCGGTATCGGCGGCACGGAGGAGCTCAGCTTTGACCTTCAGGCAAAGAAGCCGCTCTTCTGGTCGAGCGACAACAATATTCTGAAGATTATAGGTATCGTTCTCAGCGCAACACATCTTCAGTGGAAGGTCGCTTCACCCGACGAAAGAGCGCTTCATAAATACAACGGCGCAACATATCGTCTCGGTCAGACTTCAAACGCAAATTTTATGGAAGGCTCAACAACATATACTCTTCCTTATTGGCTCGGAAGATATCACGGCTTAATAAACTAATCGAAAAACATATAGTGTTTAGTCACATTCTTTCGGTGAAGAGTATAAATAAAATGTGACGGCAAAAATGTTTTATAACGCCCTTAAAGGCGTCTTTATCAGAGAATTACCCTCTTTTGCGAAAGCGAAAGAGGGCAGTTTCTTTACTTATTTGGGAGAATATACAATTTTCATATATCAGAAAAGCGGAAAATTTACAGTTTGTTTTCCCAAAAAAACATTTTTTCACTTGACATAAAAGCAATAAAGTAATAAAATATTATATTGTTTGAACAGATAATTATTTTTTATGTATATATCGGGAGAGAAACAATGAAATCCAGTTATTCAAAGCCTACAATTTCGTTTCAGAACATGGCTCTTTCAACAGGGGGCGGTAGCATTTGTGAATATATGGCAAATCTGCAGTTTCTGACCTGCGCTATTAATGTTCCGGAATTCGGGGAAACAATTTTTAACCAAAGTCAGAACAGCGACTGCGGAATTGATGTTTCGGATTTTCCGTGCTACAACATTCCCTCGGCGAGCGCCAATATTTTTGATTCATAAACTAACACTGAGGTCTGTTTTATCAAGCAGACCTCTGCTTATTTTTCAGCAAAAACGGGAGCGGCATATGTTCACAAAGAAATTCACCTTTTCAGGCTTCTGTATTGAATTCAGAAGTGAGCGAAAAATTGAAAATTCACATTCGTTTTCCGACTATCAGTCTGACGATGAGCCTGACCTGACAGTCAATATTATCTTTGACGAAATTCCCGAAAGAAAAGGCAGACTTCTTTATGACGGAAAGTCGGTTCAGTATTATTCCCTTGACGGCAAGGAGTATATGTATTCGCTCTATTTTGTCGGCAAGGATTATTCCTATAAAACCTATGCGCTGAGGGTAATTGACGGCGAAAATGTTACGCTTTATATAAATTATGAGGGCGGACTATGGGACAGTATGGTGTTTGAAGCGGTGGGCTTCCCCGAGCTTCTCATTAAGCAGGGTAGGGCGCTTATACATAGCTCATATATTCTTTATAAAAACAAAGCGTTTATTTTTTCCGCCGATAAGCAGGTCGGCAAGAGCACACAGGCTTCTTTGTGGGAAAAGCACAGAAACGCTCTCACAGTCAACGGAGACAGGGCGATACTCGGCTTTGAAAAAGGTGTTCTTCACGCTTTCGGTGCTCCTTTCTGCGGCTCTTCAAAAGTTAGCAGAAATATCACCGCACCGCTCGGAGCAATAGTTCTTCTCAGACAGGCGAGGGAAAACAGCACTCAAAAAGTCGGCGAAGCCGAGGCTTTCAGAGAGCTTCTGACAAAACTTACATATAATGAACACAGTATTGAGTCTCTTGAAAAAGCCGTGTCGCTGACTGAGAGAATAGTTGCGTCCGTGCCTGTTTATAGGCTTAGCTGTCTGCCCAACGAGGGTGCGGTTGAAGCACTTGAAAAACAGCTTGAAAAAGACGGAATTTTACAGAAATAGAAAGCATTGTCAGCGGAAAAGCCGATGGTGCTTTTTGTCTTTTAAGGGAGATGAAAAGGGAGAAAAAACATATTGACTTTATGCTGATTTATGATAAAATTATGATGATTATGATATAAACCGAAAGGAGGGTGCTCTATGGCTGAATTAAGACATTTATGTATGCAGTGTATGCATGAGATAGACAGAAAAGAAACGGTATGCCCGTATTGCGGCTATTCGGTCGGCTCGAAGCAGCTTAAACCTTATCTGCCTCAGGGCATCATAATTCGGGGAAGATATCTTGTCGGGAAAATGATAAAGCGAAATATTGACAGCGCGGTTTATATCGGCAGTGATATTCAGCTTAATAAAACTGTGGAAATCAGAGAATTTTTCCCTGCAAAGGTATCGGCAAGAGAACAAGATATGATTCATGTCGTGGCAAGTGAGGGCTTTGGCGATATTTATAAAGAATATCTTCAGAGCTTTATCCAGCTTTGGAAGAATCTTATGCGTTTTAAGGGCTTGCCGGCTCTTTTTGATGTCAGCGAGGTCTTCGAACAGAACGGCACATGTTACGCTGTCACAGACCATAACGACTCAACGACGTTCAGAAAGATACTTGACACAATGGATGTTGAGAACAATCCTTTCTCGCTTAAAAGAACGCAGACGCTCATAATGTCCATTCTTTCGACGGTTGAGTCACTGCATACGGCTAATGTTGTTCACAGAGGAATTTCGCCCGAGACGCTCGTTTTGTCCTCTGACGGAACGCTGAAAATAACGGGCTTTGCAATCCCTCAGGTCAGAACAACGAAAAACAAGATAATCAGCAGTGTATGCGACGGCTATGCGGCTATCGAGCAGTATGATTTCAACTGGCAGCAGGGCTCGTGGACTGACATATATTCAATAGGTGCGCTTATCTATAAAATGCTCACGGGCAGAACTCTTCCGCCCGCTCACGCAAGACTTAATGATGAAGAGGTTTTCTTCACTAAAGAAGAAACCGAGCGCATACCTCAAAATATTATCGAGCTTATCAAGGGCTGTCTGGTGCTGATGCCTCAGGGCAGAATGAAGGATATTCACGATATCATTAATGTTTTTTCACCCGCAGAGGCTTCACGAAAGACGGTCACGGCTTTCAAGAGCAGGGCTGTTCAGCGTGAAGCTAAGAAAGAAGTTAGCGAGCCCGTTCCCGTAGTCAGGGCGGCAGGAGCAATTATTTCGGAGAGTCAGAAGCTCAGGGAAAAGCAGGAGGAAGAGGCTTTAAAGCCTAAGGAAATCATAAAGCCCAGACAGGCTGAAGCCGTAACAAAAACCTCAATGCCGAAAAACATTGTTATTTCCGAAGAGCAGAAGCTCAAGGAGCAGCAGGAGGCTGAGCGGGAGAAAAAGCTCCGTGAGGAGCTTTACCGAAAGCAGCAGGAGGAACAGGAAAAGAAACGCATTGAGGATGAAAAACGCCGGAAACAACGTGAAGAAGAAATAAAACAGAGAAACAGGGAAAAACGCCGCAAAAAGCTGGAGCAGTCCGCCGCCGCAAAAGCGGTCACAAAAGCTAATGCAAAAGCAGGCGAGATAGGTGCAAAAGTCAAGAAAAAAATGCGTGACGTAAACCCTGTCACACTTGCCGTTTCTATCGGCGTCTTTGTCAGCGTCACCTGTGTTCTCGTTACTTTCATGCTTTACGGCACGGTGCTCTATAAATATTTCGATGCGCCCGTGCTCGACAACTGCCTTTCGGGTATGAGCTTTCTGCCCGTTAACCACGAAGACGACGGCGAAAATGATGTTGAATATGTCAGCGTTGCCGATTTCAGTATGCTCACCCGTGAATATATTGAAAATGACGCTCTGCTGAATAAGCGCTACAAAATTGTGTATGAATACGATTACTGCGACACGGTTGAAAAGGACTATGTTTTTTCGCAGAGCGTGAGCGCCGGTGAAAAAGTGCCGATAGGCACAGAGATAACGGTCTATATCAGCAAGGGCATAGAAATGCTCACGTTTATCGACGTCAGGGGTATGCAGTATGACGAAGCGGAAAAAGCTCTCACTGAGATAGGCTTCGATGTTACAAAAAAAGAAATTTATAATATAGGTATATACACACAGAATAAGGTTATATCAACCGATCTGACAGTGGGTGAGGAATACCCGAGAGGCACTAATGTTACTCTCAGCGTCTGGTCAGCTCCGCCTGTGACACTGCCCTCAACAACAGAGAATCAGTCACCGTCACAACAGACGCCGCAAACTCCGTCGCAGAATGATGACAGAGGCTTCTTCTCGTTCTGGCGTGATATTCTCGGCTTCTGAGAAAGGAATTTATGAAAGAGGAAAAATCAGCTTTTATCGCAATAGTCGGCAAGCCCAATGTCGGCAAATCATCACTTCTGAACGTTATGCTCGGTCAGAAGGTGGCTATTGTTTCTGACAAGCCCCAGACAACAAGAACAAAGATAATGGGCGTTCTGACAAGAGATAATATTCAGCTTGTTTTCACCGACACTCCCGGCTATCACAGACCTAAAACAAAGCTCGGCGAAAAAATGGTCAAGGCTGTCGGCGACAGTATATCGGGCGTTGACGCCTGTCTTTTCGTTGTCGAACCCGAGGGTGAGATGAAAGACAGCGAGCTTGAACTTATCGCCAAATTCAAAAAAGAAAAAATGCCCGTTATTCTTGCGATAAACAAGATTGACACTGTTAAGGATAAAACACAGCTTATTGCGAGAATTGCCGAAATGACAAAGTATTACAGCTTTGAGGCTGTTGTGCCGGTTTCCGCCGTGAAGCAGGACGGGCTTTCCGAGCTTCTTTCGGAGCTTGAAAAAATGGCTTTCGAGTCGCCGCATTTTTTCCCCGATGACACTCTCACAGATCAGCCCGAAAGGGTTATTGCGGGCGAAATTGTCAGAGAAAAACTGCTCAGACTTCTCGATAAGGAAATCCCTCACGGCACAGCCGTCAGCATTGAAAAAATGCGTGAGAGGGAGGACAGCGACATTCTTGACATAGAAGCGATAATCTATTGTGAAAAAGAAAGTCATAGGGGGATTATTATAGGCAAGGGCGGCGCAATGCTCAAAAAGGTTTCAACCTATGCACGACAGGATATGGAAAAGTTTTTTGGAATAAAGATTAACCTAAAATGCTGGGTCAAAGTCAAAGAGGGCTGGCGAAACAGAGAGGGGCTTATTCATAACTTCGGTCTTGACGGATAGGGTGAAAAGTGTAATCCGAACTTCGATTATGCTTTTATCCTAAGTTTGCCACTTATTATAACTGTTATTTTCACCCACAATAAAAAAGGGTGATATAAATGACTCAAAAGGAAAGAGAACTCTGGTCCGCTTTTCTCAGAAGCGGAAAGGCGGAGGACTATGTGAAATATTTCGAAGAGAAAAGCAAAGCTGAAAACAAAAGCGATTTCTCTTCATGAGGAAGAACAATGCATATTAAAACTTCGGGTGTAGTGCTCAAAGAGCAGTCAATAAACGAAAACGACAAGCTTGTCACCCTGCTCACGCTTTCAAACGGCGTGGTCAGGGCGTTTGCCCGTGGCGCAAAAAGCCCGAAAAACAGAAAAAACGCAGGCACACAGCTTTTTTGCTATTGCGATTTTGATTTGTATTTCGGCAATAATGTTTACTGCGTCGAAGAAGCTGTTCCGAGAAAATCGTTTTTTGACCTTAGAAACGATATCAAGGCTCTTGCTCTGGCGCAGTATTTTTGTGAGCTTATGCAGGAGCTTGCACCAAGAGAAGAGAACAGTGAGGATTATCTGAAGCTCATTCTTAATTCAAACTATCTTCTTATGACAGGCAAAAAAGAGCAGCAGCTTCTCAAACCTATCTTTGAGCTTCGCCTGCTTTCGCTGTCGGGCTATATGCCGTCGGTTGTCTCATGCTGTAAATGCGGCGAATATGAAAGCGATATAATGTATTTTGACACATCTAAGGGCGAGCTTTACTGTGACAAATGTAACCAGAACAAGTATTTTGCTCCGCTTTCGATAAGTACGGTTGCCGCTATGAGGCACGTTGTTTTTTCTGAGGATAAGAAAATGTATTCATTTTCACTGAGCAAAAAGGCGGCTCTTGACTTTGAAGAGACGGTTGAAAGATATCTTCTTTCTGTCACAATGAGAAACTATAAAACACTTGATTTCTATAAAATGTTATGAGGAAAATAATGGACAAAAATTATACAGCACTTGAACTGCCGAAAATTCTTGAGCTGCTCGCTCAGCATACCTGTTGTGAGGACTCAAGAGAAATGGCGCTGACGCTTGAGCCGAAAACAAATATCCGCGCGGCTCAGACGCTTCTGAATGAAACGCTTGACGCGCATATGCTCATGGCAAAATTCGGCGCTCCGAAATTCGGCAATCTGAAAAATGTAAATAATTCGCTTTCCCGTGCAGAAGCCGGAGCTGTTCTGAACATTCCCGAGCTTATGCATATTGCGGAAAATCTCCGTGTTATCCGCTCGCTTTCCGAGTGGCACGGCAACAGCGCCGTCAAAACCTCGCTTGACGGCTTTTTTGAGGCTCTTATGCCTAACAAATTTTTAGAGGAAAAAATCAATTCTTCAATTCTCAATGAAGAGGAGCTCGCCGACACCGCTTCGCCCGAGCTTTATGACATAAGAAGAAAAATACGCTCAGCTTCGGCGAAGGTCAGAGAAAAGCTTGACAAGATGACACATTCAAGCTCCGTTTCAAAATATCTGCGTGAACCGATTGTCACAATGAGAAACGGCAGATATGTTGTTCCCGTCAAAAGCGAATACAGAAGTGAGATTTCGGGTCTTGTTCACGACACATCGTCAAGCGGCGTAACCGTTTTTGTCGAGCCGACAGCCGTTGTTGAAGCTAATAACGAGATAAAGGTGCTCCAGAGCAAGGAGCGTGACGAGATAGACAGAATACTTTCAGAGCTTTCGGCAATGGCGGGTTCGTTCTGTTCAAGTATAAAGTCAAGCTATGAAACGGCGGTCTATATAAATCTTGTTTTTGCCAAAGCCGAGCTTGCCTATGATATGAAAGCGGCGGCGCCCGAGCTCAATGACGAGGGTATAATCGATCTGAAAAACGCAAGGCATCCGCTTATTAATAAGGATAAGGTAGTGCCGACGAATATAAGGCTCGGCGAAGACTTTGACACGCTTGTTATAACGGGTCCGAACACGGGCGGAAAAACCGTCTCAATCAAGACTATAGGTCTGCTTACGCTTATGACAATGTGCGGTCTGATGATTCCCGTGTCTGACAGGAGCAAAATATCCGTATTTGAAAATGTCCTTGCCGATATCGGCGACGAGCAGAGTATTGAGCAGTCGCTTTCAACCTTTTCGGCTCACATGACAAATATTATAAGTATTCTCGAAAAAGCAGGGGAGAGAAGTTTAGTACTTATTGATGAGCTCGGCGCAGGCACCGACCCTGTCGAGGGTGCGGCTCTTGCTATGGCTATACTTGAAAGGCTTCACATAAACGGCGCAAAAATTGCGGCGACAACTCACTATGCTGAACTCAAGGCATACGCTCTCCAGACACCGAGAATTGAAAACGGATGCTGTGAGTTCGATGTCAGGACGCTCAGGCCGACCTACCGTCTTCTTATAGGCGTTCCCGGCCGCTCAAACGCATTCGCCATCTCTTCACGCCTCGGTATGGACGATCTGCTTGTTGAGAGGGCAAAAGAGCTTGTTTCAACAGAAAACGTCAGATTCGAAGACGTCGTTGAATCGCTTGAAGAAAGCCGCCGTGAATATGAAAAGAAAACCGGCGAAGCCGAAAGTCTGAGACAACAGGCTGAAAAGGAACATTCGCTTGCAAGAGAAAAGCGTGAGAGCATTGAAGAGCTCAGAGAAAAAGAGCTTGAAAAGGCAAGGGGCGAAGCGACAAGAATTGTCGAGCAGGCAAGACGAAGCGCATACGCACTGCTTAATGAAATAGACGAGTTTAAAAAGGAAAAATCAAAGGCTGAAAATGCCGCCGAGCTTGCAAGAAGAACAAGACAGCAGATTAAAAAGAGTCTGGGCGAGCTTGACGAAGCCGTCAATCCTGTCACGGCTCACTTTGACGATGACGAGGACTATGTTCTCCCGAGACCTCTTGAAATAGGCGATAGGGTATTTGTCAAGGATATCAGAACCGAGGGTGAGATAGTGTCGCTCAAGGATAAAAAGGGTCTCTACGGTGTTCAGGCGGGTATCATGAATATGAGGGTCAAGGAGGAAAATCTTCGCCTTGTCACTTCTCAGAAGAAAAAGGACAAGCCTAAAACGAGAAACGTCAAACGCTCTGACGGCAACGACGGGCTTATCGCTTCAAGAGCAAAAACCGAGTGCGATATCAGAGGCATGAATGTCGAAGAGGGGATTATGGAAACAGACCGCTTCCTCGACACTGCCATTCGTCTGGGCGTGGGCGAGGTCACTATAATTCACGGCAAGGGTACGGGCATACTAAGAAAAGGTATTCACAATCATCTCAGACACCACCCCGCTGTCAGATCTTTCCGTGTCGGAACCTTCGGCGAGGGAGAAAATGGCGTTACAATTGTTGCATTAAAATGAAAAAATAATTAATTTTGAATATTTTGGCTTTTTTGTAAACGATATGTACAGTTTTGTTGGCTTAGAATATTGAAAAAATAATAGACAGATGGTATGATAACTATTATACATTCATAAAACAACTACACTACACGAAAGAAGGATAACGTTTATGGCAAGAACAACGGAAAAGCTTTATGAGCTCATCCCGTCACAGCAGGTAATGTATACTCTCGTTAAATACAGTATACATAAACAGGTCACGCAAATTCCTGCATCAATAACGGTTAATGAAAAACTTGATTTTGACCTTCTGACAAAAGCTCTCAATATTGAGTTTGAGAGAAACGACGCTCTGAGACTTCGTTTCAGGCGTTCAAAACTCGGACTGGGCATCAAGCAGTATTTTATGAAAAGTTATTCAGTTGACAGCGTTCCCGTGTATAACTTCAAGACGAAAGAAGAGCAGGAAGCTGTTTTGAACAAAGACGCTCAGACTCCCGTTCATATTTTTAAGGACGAGAGCTACCGTATATTTTTCTACACAACATATGACGGCAAATCGGGCATTTATTTCAATGTCAGCCACATTGTTTCCGACCCGATGGGCATGGCGGTGTTCTATCACGACCTTCTCTGTGTTTATAAGGCTCTTCGTGACGGAACCGAGATGCCTGCTCCGCCCTCTTCTTATGAGGAGCATATCAAGAAAGAATTTGCATATCTCAAGAATGAAGAACTTCACGGAAAAGACAGAAATTTCTATATTCATTACTGGCGCGATAACGGCGAGCCGTTTTACGCCGGAATTAACGGTCCTGCGCTTCTTGACAAGGCGAGGGAAAAGAACCCGAAAATCCGTGTTCCCGAGGCATACGACCCCATTCACGACGAGGCTGCCGTCATTCACAAGCATGTTTCAAAAGAAGACACCGATAAAGTTTATGAGTTCTGCAAAAAACAGCTTGTTTCACCCGAGATTCTTTATATGTATGCATACCGTGCGCACGCTTCGAAGGTCAATCGCCGTGCAGACGACATACTGAATCTTGTTATGTGTTCAAGAAGAGCCTCGGTCAAAGATAAGTCGGTCGGCGGCTGTCTTGCTCAGCCTCTTCAGCTCAGAACGGTCACAGCCGAGACTGAGACATTCTCAGAAGCCGTCAGAAAGCTTGCTTCAAACAGAAACGAGCTTATCAGACATATGAACTTCCCCTATCTGGAGGCTCTCGGTCTTCAGCAGAAGGAATTCGGCTTCAAAATATCACAGGGTCCGTCATGCTTCATGTTCTCATGGCTGCCGCTGGCTCTTGCCTCCGACAAGGCTCCGTTTGAATTTGAATTTACCGCATACTGCATGGGCAGATATGTAATGCCTCTTTATATCTTAACTGCACCTACAGTTGACGGAGGCGCAGATATATATTATATGTACAGAACAAATGCAATTAATCCGACTCACATAGAACTCCTTCACGAAAACGCAATGAAGGCAATAGATATAGGCACAGAGAACCCTGAATTGACTGTCGGAGAACTTCTTGACAATTTAAAGGACTTTGATTAAGGAGGATTTTTCAAGATGAAAAAAAGCGTTAGCAAGGAGCTTGCCAGTCTCAGACATGAGGTTCACACGGGCATGGGACCGCTTGAAAATCTCAAAATGCTTATTGACAGAGCGAGCGCAACCTACGGCGACAGACTTGCTATTGTGGAAAAAAATAAAAACGAGATTATAAATCACACTTCGAGAGAGCTTTGCGAAAGCGTTTACGCCGCCGGCACCGCTCTTCTGAACATGGGCTTCAAGGGTAAGCATATCGCAATACTCGGTGAAGGCTCGTTTAACTGGATAGTTTCATTTTTTGCCGTTTCCTGCGGCGTCGGCGTCAGTGTTCCGCTTGATAAGGATTTGAGCGACTATGAAATCTCAAAGCTTATTTCAAAGGCGGACTGTGAAGCTGTTTTCTGCTCAAAATTTTATATCGGTACGGTTGAGAAACATATGCAGCTTGACAGCAGATGTAAATGCTGTATCACGATGAGCGGCGAGGGAAAGAGAGAAGGCTTTATCACTATGGCTGAGCTTATCAGCAAGGGTAAAGAGCTTATCGCCGGCGGAGACAATTCTTATCGTGACGCAAAGGTTGATAATGACGATTTGGCGGCTATAGTTTTCACTTCGGGCACAACCGGCGCAAACAAGGGCGTTATGCTGTCACACAAGAATTTCGCCTATAATGTTGAGGGTATTTGCAACACCATACCTCAGGAGGCGACCTCGTTCTCGGTTCTGCCGATGAATCACGTTTATGAGCTGAGCTGTAACATAATGACGTCAATTTATATGAACGCCGTTATATATATAAATGACAGTCTCAGAAACATTCTCCCGAACATTCAGCTTTTCAAGCCCGATGCATTTAACTCAGTTCCGCTTATTCTTGAAGGAATATATAACGGAATATGGAGTGCGGCTGAGAAAAAGGGCGCCGATAAGGCTCTGAAAAAGCTTGTTAAAGTCAGCGATTTTCTTCTTTCAAAGGGAATTGATATGCGAAATGTCTTTTTCAAGACAATAAAGAAGAATTTCGGCGACACCTTCCCCACACTCGTATGCGGCGGCGCACCGTCAAGACTTGAACATGTCACAGGGCTTTATTCACTGGGCTTCAATGTTTATCAGGGCTACGGTCTGACAGAGTCTTCGCCCACCGTTACGCTTAACCTCCACGCGGGCACATCTCCCGAATCGGCAGGCGTTGCGTTCGCCGACACAAAGTTCAAGATAGTCGAGCCCGATGAAGACGGTGTAGGCGAGATATGGATAAAGGGCGACAATGTCACCAAGGGCTATTATAAGGACGAAGAAGCGACAAAGGCTTCTTTTGAAGACGGCTGGTTCAAGACAGGCGACTTCGGCAGAACAAATGAAAAAGGCGAGCTTTTTGTCGTCGGCAGAAAGAAGAATCTTATAATCCTTGACAACGGCAAGAATGTCTTCCCCGAGGATATCGAAAGCTGTGTTATGGAAACTCTTCATTATGTTCATGAGGTAGTTGCGTTTGAAGCGCACAAAACAGTCTCGGGCGACGACCACAAGATAATCGCTGTCGGCGTATATGTTGAGCCGGGCGATTTCGAGGGCAAGAGCAACGAAGAGATTGAGAGTATCGTCAGAAAGGATATGACGCTTGTCAATAAAAATCTTTCGGCTTATAAGCGTGTTCAGGATGTTGCGGTCAGCTTCAAGGAATTCCCGAAAACGAGCACGAAGAAAGTAATAAGACAGAGTGTTATCGACTTTTATAACGAAAAGAATACAGTTAAGAATTAATTTTATACAGAGAGGATAAATTAATATGCTTGAAAAATTAAGAGAGATTATTTGCGAATTTGCAGATGTAAAACCTGAGGATATTACCGAAGAGACAAATATCCGCACCGACCTTGCGCTTGATTCACTTTCTCTTCTGAACCTTGCCGTTGAAATTGAAAATGAGTTTGAGCTTGAGGTTTCAGACAGAGATGCGATGAATCTTGAAACAGTCGGCGATGTTCTTGCACTTATTGAAGCTAAGGGATAATCTGATTTGAAAGACTGCTCACAGCGGGCAGTCTTTTCTTATGCTCTATGTTTCCGGCGGCAAAATTTCGCATTATTATAGCCAAAAAAATGATAATTGATATTGACAAACCCTTAAAGCGCAGATATAATATATAAGCACTTAATATGAGGTGAGATATGGTTATTAATCTTGAAAATGTATTTAATAACGGCGTCGGGTCAATTCCCGTTGATTTTGATTTCGACTTTTCAGACTGCGAGTTTGACGGCGTGTATCCATTCACAACGCCCGTAATGCTCAGAGGCTCCGTTATCAATGAAACAGACATTGTCTATATCCGTGCAAAAGCGGCGTTTAAGTTTGAAGCCGTGTGCGACAGATGTGCCTGTGAGTTTTCAAGAGATATGACCGTTCCCATTGAACATATCCTCGTTTCCGAACTAAATGATGAAGATAATGACGAATTCATTTTAGCCGAGGGTATGCAGCTTGATGTTGAACAATTAGTGCTTGAAGACATCCTGCTGTCCTTACCGATGAAAACGCTCTGTAAGGAGGAATGCAAGGGCATGTGTTCCCGATGCGGCAAAAACCTCAACGACGGTCCCTGTGACTGCAAGAAAGAGATTGACCCGAGACTTGCGGTTCTTCAGAATTTCTTCACAGAGGATGAATAATGTATTAAATTGATTATTTTATTATAAGGAGGTGCTGACATGGCAGTACCAAAGAGAAGAGTATCAAAGGCAAGAAGAGACAAGAGACGTTCAAACGTTTGGAAGCTCAGCGCACCGACACTCGTTAAGTGCCCCAACTGCGGTGAATACACTGTACCCCATAAGGTATGCGGCAGCTGCGGCTACTACAAGGGCAAAGAGGTCGTCAAAATGGGTGACGAAGACTAAGTCCTTTGAAACTGACAGGAAGGTAGAGATGAGTCAAAGCATCTCTGCCTTTTTGATTATCTGATGAAAAATATCGGCTTTTTCAAAACTGCTTCAGAGAAAGGGGGCTTATTATGTCGGTTAAGGTTACAGGCGTGAGAAAACCTTCATCTGCTTTTTTTCACGGCATACACGAAAACTGCATTATCGAAAAAATCAATGACCATGATATAGTTGACGTTCTTGATTATGACTTCTATATGAAAGAAAAGAAGCTCGTTATTGTTTTCACTGATGAAAAGGGCAGACGGAAAAAGACAATAATCCACAAAAAGCCCGAAAGTGATATCGGTCTTGAATTTGAGACATATTTAATGGACAAGCAGCAGAGCTGTAAAAATAAATGTGTGTTCTGTTTCGTTGACCAGATGCCCAAAGGTATGAGGGAGACTCTTTATTTCAAAGATGACGACTCCCGTCTCTCTTTTTTGACGGGCAGTTATATAACGCTGACAAATCTCTCTGAAAGAGAGGTTGAACGCATAATTGAAATGCATATAAGCCCGATTAATATTTCGGTTCACACAATGAACCCTGAGCTTAGGGTTCAGATGATGAAACACCCGAAAGCGGGCGAAAGCCTTGATATAATAAGGCGCTTTGCCGAGGCGGGGATAAGCATGAACACTCAGCTTGTTCTCTGCCCGGGAATAAATGACGGCAAGGAGCTTGAATACAGCCTCAGCGAGCTTTCGAAATATTACCCGGCCGTTCAGTCAATAGCGGCTGTTCCTGTAGGACTGACAAAGCACAGAGAGGGTCTTTGCCCTCTTCAGCCATACACAAAAGAGACGGCTTCGGCTGTCATTGATACTATAGAGTGCTTCTCAGACCACTTCTTATATTTCAACGGAACGAGACTTGCTTTCGCCGCCGATGAATTTTATCTCAAAGCCGAAAGAGCTATACCTGACGCATCATTCTATGAGGATTTCTCTCAGATAGAAAACGGCGTCGGAATGTGGGCGAGCCTCAGAGAAGAGTTTTATTCGGCTCTGAGTGAAGAGACTGATTTTAAAACAGAAAAAAGACACTTGAGTATTGCGACAGGCGACGCGGCTTACCCTCTTTTAAAGGAGCTTGCAAAAGCCGCATGCGAAAAATTTGAGAATATCACGGTTGATGTGTATAAAATAATCAACAATTTTTTCGGCGAGAGCGTCACGGTTGCGGGGCTTATTGTGGGCGAAGACCTGATAGCACAGCTAAAAGATAAAGACCTTGGCGACGAGCTTCTTATTCCGTCTGTTATGCTTCGTTTTGAAAGGGATATGTTCCTTGATAATGTGACGGTGGAGGAAGCCGAAAAAGCGCTTAATATAAAAATAACCCCGAGCGACAGCGACGGGTATAAACTTCTTAATCTTATTACGGGAAGGTGATGAAAAATGGCAAGACCTGTTGTTGCTATTGTCGGCAGACCGAATGTCGGCAAGTCAACGCTTTTCAATAAACTTACGGGAGAAAGAATAGCCATTGTCGATAACACACCGGGTGTTACAAGAGACAGAATATACGGTGACTGCGAGTGGCTTGGCTATAATTTTCTTCTTATAGACACAGGCGGTATTGAGCCTAAATCAGATGATATTATTCTTTCACAGATGAGAAGACAGGCTCAGCTTGCCATTGACAGCGCAGATGTTATAATTCTTGTCACGGATATGAGAACGGGTGTTGTTGCGACAGACCATGAGGTTGCCTCGATGCTTCAGAAGAGCGGAAAGCCTATAGTTCTCTGCGTCAATAAGTGCGACACCATAGGCGAGCCGCCGCTTGAGTTCTATGAATTTTATAATCTCGGTCTGGGCGACCCCGTTCAGGTTTCATCTGTTCACGGTCACGGCACGGGCGATCTGCTTGACGAGGTCATAAAGTATCTTCCTAAGCAGGAGGGCGAAGAAGAGGACGAAAGCATTATTAAGGTTGCCGTTATCGGCAAGCCGAATGTGGGCAAATCCTCTCTTGTCAACGCTATCTGCGGCGAAGACAGAGTGATTGTCTCAAATATCGCCGGCACTACGAGAGACGCCACAAACACTTATGTCACAAATGAATACGGCAATTTTATGTTCATTGACACTGCGGGTCTGAGACGAAAGAGCAAGGTTGACGACCAGATTGAGAAATATTCGGTGCTCAGAGCGAAAATGGCTGTCGAAAAAGCGTCCGTCTGCGTTATAATGATAGACGGCACAGAGGGCTTCACCGAGCAGGACAGCAAGGTTGCAGGTATTGCCCACGAGCTCGGAAAGGCATGTATAGTAGCCGTCAACAAGTGGGACGCCGTTGAAAAAGACGGCAGCACCATGACCGCATACCGCAAAAAGCTGATGAACGATTTCTCGTTTATGTCGTATGCGCCCATCATATTCATCTCGGCAAAAACAGGGCAGAGGCTCGACAGACTGTTTGAGCTGATAAATTTTGTCGATCAGCAGAACACAATGCGCATTTCAACCGGCAAGCTGAACGATATTTTAGCCGCCGCTACTGCAAGAGTTCAGCCGCCCACAGACAAGGGCAGAAGACTGAAGATTTATTATATGACTCAGGCTTCGACAAGACCGCCGACATTCGTTTGCTTTGTCAACAGAAAAGACCTTTTTCACTACAGCTATCAGCGTTATATCGAAAACCAGATAAGAGAGGTCTTCGGTCTTGAGGGCACGCCCGTAAGGTTTGTTATCAGAGAAAGAGACAAGGATAAAAAATAATTCAAGGAGTATAAGATATGATTAATGATACAGTTTTTTCA
>JBJEOI010000024.1:0-16397 GCA_051880635.1 Acutalibacteraceae bacterium
AAGGGCGGAAATATTCCGATAAAAAACTGAGTTCGGATTATACTTTTCACCCTAGCCGAATTTGCATTTCTTTGTATTGCCAAGACTGCATAAATATGGTATTATTATAAAGATATATTTAATGCGGAGAGATAAAATGTCATACAGGGTTTATTTGAAAAAGAAAGAGGACAGACGCATACGGCAGGGGCATAGCTGGGTTTATGCAAACGAGGTCGAGCGCATTGAGGGCGAGGGTAAAAACGGCGATTTAGCCGCAGTCTATGACCACTCGGGGCGGTTTCTGGGCAAAGGCTTCATAAATCATGTTTCGAAAATTCTCGTGCGGATTTTTATCCGTGACGACAGCGAATGTAACAAGGAGCTTTTCAAAAAGAGAATTAAAAAGGCGAACGACTACCGCGTGAAGCTCGGCTATGAAAACTGCTACAGAATGGTTTTCGGCGAAGCTGACGACCTGCCTGCGCTTATTATTGATAAGTATGCAGATGTCTTTTCTGTTCAGATTTTGTCTCTCGGTATGGATAAGCATAAGGGCGAAATAATTGACGCCTTGAAGGAGCTTTATTCACCGAGGGGAATATATGAAAGAAGCGACGCACAGGTTCGAAGAAAAGAGGGACTTGAGCTTAAAAAGGGGATACTTTACGGTGATTTTGACCCGAGGGTTATTATTGAAGAAAACGGTCTTAAAATGATAGCCGACCTTGAAAACGGTCAGAAAACGGGATATTTTCTCGACCAGAAAGAGAACCGTTTTGCGCTGAGAAGATATTCAAAGAACGCAGAAGTTCTCGACTGCTTCTGTAATGTCGGCGGTTTTTCGCTAAATGCCGCGGCGGCAGGAGCTAAAAAAGTAACTGCCCTTGATATATCAGAAAAAGCACTTGCGGATGTCAGAGAGAACGCAAAGCTCAACGGTCTTGATAATATTATCACAACACGGTGCGGCGACGTATTTGAAATTCTCAGAGAATATAAAAGGGACGGCGTGAAGTTCGATACGGTTGTGCTTGACCCTCCCGCTTTCTGTAAGAGCGCCGCCGACGTACCCGATGCATACCGGGGATATAAGGATATAAATATTCTGGGGCTTAAACTTGTCAGAGAGGGCGGCTTCTTAGTCACCGCCTCGTGCTCGCATTATATGACATCTCAGCTTTTTGAGAAAATGCTCAGAGAAGCGGCAAAAGAGAGCTCGAGAACGGTTCGCGTCGCCGAAATAAAAACACAGGCGCCCGATCACCCCGCACTTCTTGCCGCCGACGAAACAACCTATTTGAAATTCTATGTTCTTCATGTCATTTAATAATTCATAATTGACAAAGACTTTTCGTTAATATAATATAGAAAGCAGAAACCGAAAGGAGAAATGATATGTATATCTGGGAAAATCCGAGATTTGTCAAAGAAAACAAAGAGGACGGTCATGCAATAATTATGCCGTTTTCGGACAAAAAATCGGCTGTCGAAAGAAAAAATTCCGAATTTAAAAAATCGCTCAGCGGCGTGTGGAAGTTCCTGTGGAAAAAGGGCTGCCACGAAGCACCCCGTGAAATGTGCGAAAGGGATTTTGACGACAGCCAGTGGGAAGATATTAAAATTCCCGGCGTGTGGCAGTTTCAGAAGGATTATTCAAAGCCGCTTTATTACGCTAACTCGTTCCCGAACGGAATAAGCGTTGACCCTAAGAAAATCCCGTCTATTGATGTTAAGGTTCAGGAGATAGGTATTCACAGAAGAAACTTTGAAGTGCCCGAAAAATGGAACGGCAGAGAAATTTTTATTCATTTCGGCGCAGTCAAGTCGGGTCTTCAGCTTTTCATAAACGGTCAGTATGTCGGCTATTCACAGGGCTCAAACACACCTCATGAATTTGATATAACAAAATATGTTTCTGCCGGCGAAAATCAGGTCACAGCCGTCGTTTATCGCTACACGGACGGAACATATCTTGAAGATCAGGATATGTGGTCGCTCTGCGGTATCTACAGAGATGTATATATCTATTCGGAGCCTGAGTGCGCATTAAGAGACGTTCATGTTGTCACCGACCTCAAGAATGATTACACCGACGCCGACCTTTCTGTCGATATCTTTGCGGTGAATTACGCCGAAAAAGAAAAGACGGCGGAAATTGAAGCCACACTTATCCGTGACGGAAAAGAAACCTCTGTCGGCAAGGCTAAGGTTACTCTTGCTATAGGGAAAAACACTGTTTCATTCAATAAGTTTATCGAAAAGCCCGATTTGTGGTCAGCGGAAAAGCCGAACCTTTATACACTGCTTTTAAAGGTAAAGTGCGGCGGCGAGACTACATATAAAGCGCTGAGAATAGGCTTCAGATCAACTGAGATAATAGGCGAAAAAATTCTCATTAACGGCAAGCCTCTTCTTATCCGAGGCGTCAACCGCCACGACTTTGACCCCGACGGCGGCTGGGCAGTGCCTTATGAAAGATATATTCAGGACCTTAACATAATGAAGAGGTGCAATATCAATTCCATAAGAACGAGCCATTACCCCAATGACCCGATTCTTTATGAGCTTTGCGACGAATACGGCTTCTATGTTATGGATGAATGTGACCTTGAAACTCACGGCGTCAGAAGAAAGGGCGTGCCCGGCAGTAACCCGATGTGGACTGACGCAGTCGTTGACAGAATGGAAAGAATGGTTCTGCGTGACAGAAACCATGCGTGTGTTTTTATGTGGAGCTTAGGCAACGAAGCGGGCGACGGCGACAACTTCATGAAAATGAAGCAGGCGGCTCTCAGACTTGACAAAACGAGAAAGTTCCATTATGAGGGCGACTTCAATCTTGACAAGAGCGATGTTATCAGCCGTATGTACCCGGGCGAAGATGTTGTCAACAAGCTCGGCAACAGAGAGCCTATAGAAATATCACTTTTTGACAATGTAGCCAACGCACTCGCCGCTGACAATAAGCCGATTTCAGCCGACAAATACACAAAGCCCGTTATATTCTGCGAATACGCTCACGCTATGGAAAACAGTCTGGGCAACTTCAAGGAATATATGGACGCTTTTGAGAAGTATGACAATATGTGGGGCGGCTATATCTGGGACTTTGTTGACCAGGCTGTTCATAAGGTAACCCCCGACGGCAAGGACGCATGGCTTTACGGCACGGACTATAACGAAAAGGATGCATGGTATCTTCCGCCGTATAACACCTGCGCTATTGTCGGCAGTAACACATATTTCAACGCAAACGGCATTATCTCGGCTGACAGAAAGCTCCACCCGTCAGCGTATGAGGTAAAGAAGGTTTATGCCGATGTTCAGATAGCTGAAAAGGACTTGAAAAAAGGAGAATTTGTTATTAAGAACAAGCAGATGTTCTCCGATCTTTCAGCTTATGACATTGTTTATACAATAACGGAAAACGGTGAAGAGGTTCTGAAAAAGAAACTTGACAGAAGAAAGTTTGCCGCCACTGCACCTCTCAGCGAAAAAGAAATCACCGTCGCATACGATATTGAAAAGCTCAGCGGTGAAGTAATCATCACGTTTTCATTTATCAGAAGAGAGGCTACGCGCTTTTCTGAAAAAGGCTATGAGCAGACCTTTGACCAGTTTATCTTAAAAAAGGCTGAGAGCGCTGAGCATAAGGCTGACGGAAAGCTCAGATATGACAGAGTGGGCGACACGGTCAGAATTATGGGCGACGGCTTTGACTACACATTCTATAAGGGCGCGCCTTATTCGCTTATGAAGAACGGCGAGGAATACCTTCTCGACGGTGTCGCACAGAACTATTACAGAGCGCTCACAGATAACGATATTGATTATATCAATTTTGTGCCTCCTGCCATTCCTTTCCACCCACTGCATTTCTGGAAGCTTGCGACCAAAAAGGCTTCAACGGGCAAGGTGCTTGTCTATCCTTATCACGACAGGGTGACGATAGAGACATCGCTCAGAACGGCGGGTATATCAAACGGCAAGATAACTTATGTTATCTACCCCGACGGGGTAATGGACATAAAGCACGAGGGCAAGGCAACAAACGATATGCTTCGTTTCGGTATGCGCTTTGTGCTCCCGAAAGAGCTTTCTGATGTCAAGTGGTACGGCAGAGGACCGCAGGAGACATATTGCGACAGAAAGACGGGCGCAAAGATAGGCGTTTATGAGAAGAGCGTCAAAGACCTTGAGCATCATTATATGAGACCTCAGGAAAACGGTCAGAGAACCGATGTCAGAAGTCTCACGCTTGAGGGCGGCGGCAAGAAAGTGACGTTCACAAAGAAAGGCGACACGCCATTCTGCTTCACCGCTCATAACTACAGCGTGTTCGACCTTGACAGCGCAACTCATATCCATACTCTTGAAGACAGAGACTTCACAGAGGTATGCATTGACCTTATGCAGAGGGGTGTCGGCGGCGACCAGCCGGGCAGTGCGTCTCTCAGAGAACCGTATATTATGCACAAGGGCAGAACCTACAGCTACGAATTCAGACTTGAGCTTGAATAAATATATTTTCACGGAGGGCTTTCGAGAAAAAGCCCTCCTTTTATGTTTTATTTATACAATTTAATATTACTTTATATATTTTTGTAAGTTATATACAAAAAGATTGATAATTATTTATCTTTCATTGACATTATTATAATATAATGTTAATATTAAGCTGACGGCAGAAGGGCGTCGGCTTTTGTGCGCCCTGCCGTAATTTCTTAACGGAGGAAATATTAAGATGCAATATGATGTTGCTGTCATCGGCGCAGGTGTAATAGGCGCAATGATTACAAGAGAGCTGACTAAACTCGACGTTGATGTTGTACTGCTTGAAAAATTCAACGATATTGCTATGGGCACAACCAAAGCAAACAGCGCAATAGTTCACGCAGGCTTTGACGCTGAGCCGGGCACGCTGAAAGCAAAGCTCAATGTTGAAGGCACAGCGCTTATGAAGTATTACTGCAAAAAGCTTTCTGTTCCCTATAAAAACATAGGCTCGCTCGTTGTTGCCTATTCTGAGGAAGAGATGAATACCCTTGAGGTTTTAAGACAGAGAGGCTTAAAAAACAATGTGCCTTTTCTTGAGATAATCGACAGAGAAAGACTTGTTGAAATGGAGCCGAATATCGGTCCTGCGGCTGTCGGAGCGCTCTGGGCGCCCACGGCAGGTATTGTCAGCCCGTATGAACTCGCCATAGCTTCGGTCGAAAACGCTGTCACAAACGGCGCCGCCGTCAAGAGAAACAGCGGCGTTTTCGCTATTGAATATAAAGACGAGGTATTCACCATCGTTACCGCTTCGGGTATAATTAAAGCAAAGTATGTCATTAACTGCGCCGGCGTTTTCGCCGACCAGATAGCAAAGCTCGCCGGCGATGAATCGTTCACGATTATCCCGAGAAAAGGCGAATATCATCTTCTTGATAAGTCTGAGGGGCACGTAGTCAATCACACGCTCTTTATGTGCCCGAACAATATGGGCAAGGGTATTCTTGTCACACCGACAGTTCACGGCAATCTTCTCATGGGCCCGACGGCTCTTGACCTTGACTTTGATTCAAAGCTCAACCTTGATACCACACCCGAGGGTCTTGCCGAAATAGTTGACAAAATACATCAGGTTGTTCCGACCCTTACAACAAGAAACGAGATAACCTCATTTGCCGGCAACCGTGCATACATAAAAGGGGGTAACGGCGACTTCCTTATCGGCAGAAGCCACGCAAACGATAAACTTATCAATGTCGCCGGTATTGAATCACCCGGCCTTTCAGCCGCTCCCGCTATAGCAAGAATGGTTGCGGGAATATTCAGAGAAATGGCTCCCGAATATAAGGAGAAAGAGAATTTCATTGACACAAGAGAAGCTCCCGTCAGAGTCAACGAACTGACAACGGAGGAGAGAAAGGCTCTTGTCGCCAAAGACAAACGTTACGGCAGAATTATTTGCCGCTGTGAGGGTATAACCGAGGGCGAAATTATTGACGCCATAAAAGCTCCCTGCGGCGCAAGAGATATTGACGGCGTGAAGAGAAGAACAAGAGCGGGTATGGGCAGATGTCAGGGCGGCTTCTGCGGTTCAAAGGTTCAGGAGATTTTAGCAAGAGAACTCAATAAGCCCCTTAACAAGATTACAAAATTCGGCAACAGAAGCAAAATAATATACGAACAGACAAAGTGAGGTGGGAACGATGCTTAAATACGATTTAGTTGTTATCGGCGGAGGTCCTGCCGGTATGGCGGCCGCACTCAAGGCAAAAGAATGTGGCGTTGAAAAGATTATTATTCTCGAGAGAGCCGCTACTCTCGGCGGTATTCTCGAACAGTGCATACACACGGGCTTCGGTCTTCATTATTTCGGCGAAGAGCTTTCGGGTCCCGAATACGCATACCGCTTCATTGAGCAGGTCAGAAAGACCGACATTGAGGTCAAGGTTGACACGATGGTTACCGAGATAAGGGACGGAAATATCGTTATCGCAACAAACTGCACCGACGGTATTCTCGAAATTGAAGCGACCGCAGTTATCCTTGCTATGGGCTGCCGTGAAAGACCAAGAGGAGCTATAGGTATTCCGGGCGCAAGAGTGTCGGGCATTATGACGGCGGGCACGGCTCAAAAATATGTCAATATTGACGGCTATATGCCGGGCAAAAAGATTGTTATTCTCGGCTCGGGCGACATCGGTCTTATTATGGCAAGACGAATGACGCTTGAGGGAGCAAAGGTAGAAATGGTCTGTGAGGTTATGCCTTATTCGGGCGGTCTGACAAGAAATATTGTTCAGTGCCTTGACGACATGGGTATCCCTCTGAAGCTCAGCACAACGGTTATTAAAACTCACGGTTACGAGAGACTCGAGGGCGTAACAATAGCTAAGGTTGACGAGTGGCGAAAGCCTATACCGGGGACAGAAGAATTTGTCGAGTGCGACACGCTCATGCTTTCGGTCGGTCTTATTCCCGAGAACGAGCTGACAAGAATGGCGAACATTGACATTGACCATGTCACAAACGGAGCTGTCGTTGACGAATACAGACAGACTTCACGACCGGGCATTTTTGCCTGCGGTAACGTTCTTCAGGTTCACGACCTCGTTGACTATGTCACCGAAGAAAGTCAGATTGCCGGCGAGGGTGCGGCAAAATATATTCTTGAAGAAAAAAAAGGATGAACAGCCTGAATACATCGGCACTAAAACGGCTTTCGGCGTCAGATATGTTGTTCCGCAGAGGGTCAACAAGGCTACCGACAAGGACGTCAAGCTATATTTCCGTGTTATGGATGTCTATAAGGGCGCAAAGGTGGTTGTTACCTGCGGCGACAAGGTTCTTTATTCAAAAAAGAAGCCGAAGCTTGCCCCGGGCGAGATGGAAAATGTTCTTATCAAGGCTGATGAAATTCATGCTCTTGAGGGTGAAGAAATCGTAGTTAAGGTGGAGGTGCAGTAATATGATTCGTGAACTTGTATGCGTATCATGTCCTCTCGGCTGCGGCTTAAAGGTCGAGCTTGATGACGGCGGCAATGTAATAAATGTTGAGGGCAACACCTGCCCCCGAGGCAAGAAATATGCTTTTGACGAGTGTACAAACCCACTCAGAATGGTGACTTCGACAGTGAAAGTCAATAACGGCGAACACCCTGTTGTTCCGTGCAAGACATCAAAGCCCGTGCCCAAGGGACTTATGTTTGAAATAATGGAAGAAATAAATAAAGTAACTGTTGAAGCGCCTGTCAGAATGGGCGAAATAATTATAGAAAATGTCTGCGGAGCAGGTGCAGATATTATCGCTACAAACGTAATGTAAATTATCAAAGCTGTCTCTGCTTATGTAAGAGACGGCTTTATTTTTTTCTGAAGGTCTGATAAACTCTTTATTTTTCTTAAATTAAATGTTAAAATATGGTACTAAAAGGTATTCTGTTCAGGAGGAGAGCATATGTCAAAATTCAGATGGTGCTATATAGGCGCAGGGAGCATAGCGAGAAATACTGCGTCAAATATCGAAAGGGGAGAGCATGTTGTCTCCTCCGTTTATTCAAGAAGCTATGATAAAGCCTGCGATTTCGCCAAAAAGCATAATGCCAAAGCGTATGCGACGGCGAAAGAAGCGATAAGAGACTGTGACGCTGTTTATATCGCCACGCCCCACACTTCTCACGTTGAATACGCCCTCGAAGCTATGAGAGAGGGGAAACCCGTTCTCTGCGAAAAGCCTGTCGGAGTGTGTGAAAGAGATGTTGACACACTTATTTCTGCGGCAAAAGAAAACGGCGTTTATTTTTGCGAAGCTATGTGGACATGGTTTTCGCCCATCGCTCTGAAAGTCAAGGAGTGGGTGAAAAGCGGAGAAATCGGAGAAGTTAAAACTGTTACCATAAACTATGCTTTCCCCGGTATAATGAAGCCGAAAACGAGCCGTGTCCGTGACCCGAAAACAGCCGGCGGCGCACTGCTTGATATAGGCATCTATCCGATAACCTATTGCTATAACCTTTTCGGCTATCCCGATGAAATAAAATGTGAGGGCGATATCGAAGACGGAATAGACGTCGCCGAGAGAATAACTTTACGCTACGGCGAAACGGTGTGTAAGCTCAATATGTCGTTCAAATACTTAAAAGAAGACTGTACTATAACGGGCACAAAGGGAAAAATTTCACTTCCGCTTTTTCACGTTGCGCCTGCGGCAAAACTTAAAAGCGAAACAAAAAAAGAGCGCTTCACGGGTATAACCGACTATCTCACCGAGTTTGACGCTGTTGCCAAAGAAATTAGAGAGGGCAAGAAAGAGTCGGAATATGTACCGTTTGAGGCAACAAAGCAGTGTATGCGTATAATGGACGAATGTCGAAGACAAATGGGACTTGTTTATCCGTTTGAAAAAGAAAGATAAGGCTTATTTATTGAAAACAGAGAAAATATCTGATATAATAATTAAAATTTTTGAAAGGGTGCAAATTATGAAGAAAATAATTGCTTTGTTTCTCTCGCTGATAATGACATTCGGCTTTTGTGTTACAGCGTTTGCCGCCGAAAAGTGTTCCTGCGGCAAAACGCCCGTTATCATGATTTCGGGCTTTGGCGCGACAACTCTTGTCCGTGTGAGCGATGACGGGACGCAGGAAGCTGTATTCCCGCCGACAACTGACAGAATTCTTGACGTTGTCAAAAAGAACGCAGACAAACTTGACGTTAACGATATTTCAAAGTTTATCTATGCGATAATCGAAGATATTCTCGACCCGATAAGAATGAATCCTGACGGCACTTCATACTATAATATAAAGGCTGTTTATTCCTCGGTTGAAGACACGAGCTATGACGGCTTTGTCAGAAATAACGCGACAGCGTATATCCCTTATGGTGATTCTGATTTTCTTGATATGAAGTCGGCGTCCGAAAGGCTCGGGGGCGACCATGTCTTCAATTTTCTTTTCGACTGGCGCAAGTCCGGCGACGAGGTTGCCGATGAGCTTCTCAAATATATTGAAGAAGTGAGAAACTTTACGGGTCATGATAAGGTCAGCGTATATTGTCTGAGCCAGGGCAGTGTTCCCGTTGCTCAATATCTTTATAAGTATGCGCAGATGGGATATATCGAAAATATGGTCTTTGACAACCCGATATTTGACGGCTCGGAATTTGTTTCGGAGATTTTATGCGGCGAAAAAGAAATGAACCTCAATATTGACGAGGTGCTCGACCTTCTTGAGAGTATTCTGCACACCGAAATAAATGTTTCTGAGATTTTAGGCGTGCTCCCGAGCGATAAAATAGACCCCTTTGTCAACACGCAGGTCAAACTTGCCGCCGAAAAGGTTATCTTCCCCGTGGCAAAAGATGCTCCCGCATACCTCGAAATGGCGCCCGCTTATGAATTTGAGCGCATTGTTAAAACGTACTACAGCGGCGAGGGTAACGAAAAGCTTGTTGCCGAAGCCTCAAAGGTTATGAACGGATACCGCAGTGACATTGAGGGCACACTTAGAAAGGCGATGAACTGCGGCGCCGAGATTTCAATTATTTCGTGCTCAGGCTTCGGTCTTGTCACCGGCGGCACAGTTCAGTCAGACGCTATTGTCAATCTTTCCTCCTCCTGCGGCGCATACTGCAATAAGATAGGCGAGCCGTTTGACGCTTCATATGTTCAGAAAAAGAATATCGGAAAGTATTGTATCTCACCCGACAGAACAATAGACCTTTCCTGCGGCTATCTGCCCGAAAGAACATGGATTATCAATGAAAGATATCACGGGCAGGGCGAATGGGCCCCGAACTCGCTTGCACTTATTGAAGAGCTTCTTTACACTCATAATCTCAAAGACGCATGGTGCTCGGCGCAGTTCCCTCAGTTTATGCAGAGCGATGACCCGTGCTCCGATATTTTCGCTTCGTTCACCGAAACAAACAGTCTTCTGACACAAAAGGGCGGCAGTGGGGAGCTTGTTATAAGAAACACATCTGATAAGTTCACCGCTCTCATAACAGGTGTCACCTGCGGCGGCGCCAAGCTGAGCTCTTCAATTTGCCCGACGCTTCTTGCTCCGGGTGATGAAATGACGCTCTTGGTTGACACATCAGAGTGCTCATACGGCAGTATAGATGTGAAATACTACACGACAGATAATCTTATAACCGAGAAGACAAAATGCTTTGGCTTCACCGTTACCGATGAATACGGCGGTGTTGTTACAGAGGGGCAAAATTCAGCCGAAATGTCGTTTCTTGAAACGATACTCAGCAATTTGAACAAGCTGATAACAAGGCTTATTAAAATTCTGAAGAATTTAATCGGATAAAACTATAAATTGTGTATTGAATGATACGCTTTTAGCTTAAAACGGAGGCTTTTAATGACGCAGGGAAAAATCCGCCGTCTGTTAGACGAGCAGTTTGCTATTGACTACGGCTGTTCAGTGTGTGACTTTGAGAGAAAAGACACAATAGTGACTGAGCAAAAAAATTCACCGCTGTCCCGTATTAAAGAAGAACAGGGGATTTTATCAATGCTTTCATATAAAGGAAAGCTCGTTATCTCAGCCGCACCCGAGCTTCTTGAATGGAGCGAAAACGTTTTGGCTGATCGAAGCACCGCCGAGTGGTGTTTTGAAGCGGGCTCTCTGATAAGCATTGACCGAAAACTTCAGGAGTTTGGCTATGAGATTGACAAGGCGCATCTGTTTTTCACACCTAAGTTTTCAGTTCCTGCGCCGTCTCATAAGGTCAGATTACTCTCTGTCGATGAAATATCGAAGCTGAAAGCTGATGAACGCATAGACGAAGCCTTTTTGTTTGAGGACTATATAGAAGATGTTCTCGGTGCGGCTGTCTATGATGAAAGCGGCGAGCTTTTAGCTGTTGCAGGCGCTACCGCTAACAGCGACCGTATGTGGGAAATCGGGGTAAACTCCTTTTATGAGGGAAAGGGCTATGCCGTTTCTGCGCTCAGTGCACTGACAAGCGAAATTCTTTCACGGGGTATAGTGCCCTTTTACGGCACGGCATTGTCACATTTAGCGTCGCAGAACACTGCGCTGAAAGCGGGGTTCGCTCCTTCTTTCTGCGAATTGACCACAAGGCGAACTTGATAGATTTTATATAAACTGTTTCGCTCAGAAAAAGAATTATCCTCCGTAGAGCCAATACGGAGGATAAACTGTTTTTTGAAAAAATATAGTTTGGTCTTTTTGGAACTTTTTTTGATTTTTCTCCCACTATAAAGGTGAAAGGGGTGCAAAACCTTATGAACGTTCAAAGCGCAACACCGTATTTCGACAGGCTTTATGACCTGACAAAAGAAAAAACGCTCGCTTATATCACTGCGAAATGCTCAGGCATTGCCGATGTTCAGGATATTTTTCAGGAGACGTATGCGGAAATTTATTCCGTAATTCTGAAAAAAGGTGAAAAATATGTAGAAAATGAGACGGCTTTTGTGATGCGTGTAGCAAAAAGAAAACTTGCTCAGTTTTATAAGAAAGCGAAAAGGCAAAGACTTATTGAAATGCCGATGTGCAATGATGAAGACGAAAATATCGACATACCCGATGAAATTGATATTGAAGATGAACTTATCGACAGGGAGACGGTGAAAAGGCTTTTTGAAAAGCTGAGTGAGAAACCGCTTGATGTTCAGAAGATTTTTCATCTTCGCTTCGGGCTTGATATGAAGCTTTCGGAGATTGCCGACCTAATGGAACTGAGCCAGTCTAATGTCAGGCATAAACTATACCGCACAATTAAAGAAATGCGGCAATATCTCAGTGAGGAGGATAAATTAAATGAGAGAAAATGATTTATATAAAGAGGTGTCAAAGCTCGCTATGCCCGATTTTGACAAAGCAAAACAGAATATTGTGTCGACTGAGACAAAAAAATTCCCGATAAAGTCAGTTGTGGCTGTCGCGGCGTGTCTTGTCGCCGCTGTCGGCGCAGTAGCGCTTTCACAGAATTTCAGAAATACGCCACCCAAAAATCCTACAGGGCAAAATGCTGTCTTAGCTCATTCGATTGATGGAACTTTTCCGGCGACAAACCCTGACTTGAACACCGAGCCTGATTATAATGATAAGATTGTTTATAATAAAATCGGTGCATACAGGTCTGCTGATCTTGCGTGTGTTTGTGATGAAAGGCCATATGCTCTTGCTTCATATAAGGATATAATCAGAGTTATTCCCGAAAGACTGACTGAGATGTATTATGAAGAGTTATATGTTGTGCCCGATGAGCTTTCAGGCACCGAAGCCATTCAAAAGGAAGAAAACTACACGGAACTTCACACCTGTTTGCTCAGTTTTATAAAACCTGATTCCGCAACAAGAATAGAGATAGGATTTTCTAAAAAAGGAACACCTCTTCGCGACTGCTTTTATGAGGGCGGCAAGAAGATGTCAAATATCAGCGGTGTTGACGTTCTCCTGAACGGTGACCCAAATGATAAAGTGTCGATGTGTATTGCTACCTTCAAAATAGAACAAGAAAACGAAACACTGTGGTTTGACATTGAATTCAGTGAGATAACAGAAGAAGAAATGCTGTCAGTCCTCAGAACGGTTATTTCAATGGCGAAAAGCAATAAAATGAGCGCAGAACCGGCAACTGAGCCCGCTGAAGGGGTAGAATTTAATCTTTCCGAATTAATCTCACAGGCACACACAACCGAAGCTCCGGTGACATCACAAGGCAATACAGTTGATATTGACGACGAAGACGAATTAAACCGCCCCGATGATGTATTGACAGTACCTGCTTATGACCCGTCTGTAGTTGTGCCGTAAAAAAAGTTTTTTGTTATACTTTTCACCCTAAGGGACAAATAAAAAACGGAGTGTGGAAATTCACACTCCGTCATCTTATTTATTGAGCTATTATTCTGCGCAGTTCTTCTTGAGAGTTTCAAGACACTCAACAAGCTCAGCGGGAACCTTGCCGTCAAACTTAGCGTAGAGCTCTTCAATGCCCTTAGCGTCTTCAAGCCAGAGCTTCTTATCAACGTCAAGAATACTCTTGAGAGAGTCAATTGTGACTTCACCTTCAAGACCTTCGAGGTTGATATCTTCTGCATAGGGGAGATAACCTATAGCTGTCTCCTGAGCGTCAACCTTGCCTTCACAGCGGTTGATAATCCACTCAAGAACACGAAGGTTGTCGCCGAAGCCGGGCCACATGAAGTTGCCTTCGTCATCCTTACGGAACCAGTTGACATTGAAGATCTTGGGAGCCTTGTCGGGGTCAAGAGTCTTGCCTATGTCAATCCAGTGCTGCCAGTAGTCAGCCATGTTGTAACCGCAGAACGGGAGCATAGCCATCGGGTCGCGGCGAACAACGCCGACTGCGCCTGAAGCGGCTGCTGTTGTTTCCGAAGCCATTATTGAACCGACGAATACACCGTGATTCCAGTCTCTTGACTGATAGACAAGGGGAGCGAGCTTAGCTCTTCTGCCGCCGAATACGATAGCCGAGATGGGAACACCCTGCGGATTTTCAAATTCTGATGAAAGGCACGGGCAGTTCTTTGCGGGAGCTGTGAATCTTGAGTTCGGGTGAGCACCCTTTGTTTCGTCAACCTGACCGTTCCAGGGCTTGCCTGTCCATTCGGTTGCGTTTGTTGGCGGGTTCTTGTCAAGACCTTCCCACCAGACGGTGTTATTGTCGAGGTTGTGGCATACGTTTGTGAAAATAGTGCCCTGCTTTGTTGTGAGAAGAGCATTCGGGTTTGACTTCATGTTTGTGCCGGGGGCAACGCCGAAGAAGCCATTCTCGGGGTTGATAGCGTAAAGTCTTCCGTCAGCGCCCTTTCTTATCCATGAAATATCGTCGCCGACAGTCCATACCTTGTAGCCCTTTGACTTGTATCCTTCAGGCGGGATAAGCATAGCGAGGTTTGTCTTACCGCATGCTGAGGGGAACGCAGCGCATACGTATTTGACTTCGCCCTGCGGATTTTCAATGCCGAGAATGAGCATATGCTCAGCCTGCCAGCCTTCTTTCCAGCCCTGATATGAAGCGATACGAAGAGCAAAGCACTTCTTACCGAGAAGAACGTTTCCGCCGTAACCTGAGTTGACTGAAATGATTGTGTTATCCTGCGGGAACTGGCAGATGTATCTCTTTTCTTCGTCAATGTCACACTTGCAGTGGAGACCGCGAACCCAGTCGTTTGAGTCGCCGAGACAGTCGAGAACATCAAAGCCGACTCTTGTCATAATGCACATGTTGAGAACAACATAGATTGAGTCTGTGAGCTCAATGCCTGCCTTTGAGAAGGGTGAACCGACCGGACCCATTGAATAGGGGATGATATACATTGTTCTGCCCTTGTAGCTGTCTTTTGCGATTGAATAGAGCATTTCATAAGCCTGAGCCGGCTCCATCCAGTTGTTTGTCGGACCTGCCTCCTCCTTAGTGGGGGTGCAGATAAATGTTCTGCCTTCAACACGGGCAACGTCGTTTACGGCTGTTCTGTGAAGGTAGCAGTCGGGGAGCTCTTCCTGATTGAGCTTAATCATTTCGCCTGTGCTGCATGCCTCAGCTCTGAGAGCTTCAATCTGCTCTTTTGTGCCGTCGATCCACACGACTTTGTCGGGCGAAACGAGATTGATTTTGTCTTCGATCCAGTCAAGAACGCTCTGGTTCTTTGTGGGAGCATTTGTGAGTGCCATTTTTATCAATTCCTTTCGAAATAAATTATATAGTAAAGATATCTCAAAAATTCTCCATAATACTATCTGAATTATTATATAGCATTTATCTGATTTTTGCAACACATAATGAGTGAAAATTTGAAATAAAATTGCTAAAATTCCATAAGAATTATACCGTGCGGTATGCGGTCAGCTTTGAATAAGGCTTTGCTTATGATTTCATAACGAAAAAATCGGATTATTATACCATATATAAATATACAGAAAACGGCAGAACTACTATTGCCTTTTAAACGGAAACAGGATAAGTAAGGTATAAATCCGTCAAGAAAATCATAATGTATTATGACCCGTAATGCATACATTCGGGAAAATTATTCAGCGGATTTTTTGAAAAACTTTAATTTTTCTATTGACAAATCCACTTGTATAGTGTATATTAAACAAGTCGCAGATATTGCGCAGTATGGGAGCATAGCTCAGCTGGGAGAGCATCTGCCTTACAAGCAGAGGGTCACAGGTTCGAGCCCTGTTGTTCCCACCACGATATGGCCCGGTAGTTCAGTTGGTTAGAACGCTAGCCTGTCACGCTAGAGGTCGACGGTTCGAGCCCGTTCCGGGTCGCCATATTTGCGGATGTAGCTCATCTGGTAGAGCGCCACCTTGCCAAGGTGGAGGTAGCGGGTTCGAGCCCCGTCATCCGCTCCAACTCTTAAAAAAAGACAAGATGTTTGTGTCTGACGGGTCTTCGCCCCGGTACGGCTCGCAAGGCTCGCCCAAAATCCCTTGTCTGCTTCGCAGACGTTCCCCTTATCAAGGGGATAACATCCGCTCCAACTCTTTAAGAAAAGACAAGAAGTTTGCGTCTGACGGGTTTTCGCCCCGGTACGGCTCGCACAAATCCATTTTTACAAATTAATATGGTACCATAGCCAAGTGGTAAGGCCACGGTCTGCAAAACCGTTATTCCCCAGTTCAAATCTGGGTGGTACCTCCAGAAAAATCCGTCTAATTCCTTGATATATAAGGGCTTAGGCGGATTTTTTGTGTTGTGTCATAATTTTCATCTTTCGCAATTAGGGCCACAAAAGAGCATATAAAACCACTCTGTTTCACCCTTTTTGTGTCAAAAGTTGTGTCAAAATTTGTGTCAAACAGAATATGATAAACATTTGTTAGTGGTAATTTTTGAATTTTTATTCAAATCAAAACCACCGGTTCAACCGGTGGTTTGATCAGCCCCTTCAAGGGGCT
>JBJEOI010000025.1:0-2941 GCA_051880635.1 Acutalibacteraceae bacterium
GGGCGGAAATATTCCGATAAAAAACTGAGTTCGGATTATACTTTTCACCCTAATAAAAAGACAGTCTCTTTCATCTTAGAGTGGTGAAAGAGACTGTATTTTTTATTAATCACACAAACACAAGCTGAACTAAAAGCATATAGCTCACTGTGCCCGATATTATGCTTATCAGTGAATTTTTCTTTATCATGTAGCTCACGACGACAACAGCCGAAGCTAAGATTTCGGGGACAAATCCGCCCGCCGAATTAAAGCTTATGTCCCTCAGGCAATACACTACGAGCATACCCATCATCGCATAGGGCAAAACCTTTCCGAGGTATGATATGACCTTCGGCGTTTTTTTGCCCGAGAACAGAATAAACGGAAGAAACCGCAGGGCTATTGTCACAGAAGACATTATAACTATAGAAATAAAAACCTGTTTGTCATTCATCGGCTTTTCTCCCTTGCGTCTTTTCAGACTTCTCTTCAAATTTCATTGAAATGAGAAGAGTGACAAGAATGACAGCCATTGAGGGAAGAAGAAAGCTCTGCCTGCCGAAAATGAGAAGACAGACTGCCGCAGAGACCACGCCCGACAAAGCGGCAAAGTGATTTTTGCTTTCAAGCCACTGACTGACAAATATCGTGATAAACAGAGCCGTCAGAGCAAAGTCGATACCCTTTGTGTTAAAATTCAAAGCGTCGCCCAGAACCGCTCCGATAGCCGTACCCGTGACCCAGTAAATCTGATTGAAGAGCGACACAAGAAAATAATAGTCACTGCCCTTGTCCCTGCTGCTGACAAGCGAATATGTCTCATCGGTCAGCGCAAATATCATATACGGCTTTTTGAAGCCCGCATTTTTATATTTGTCAATCATTGAAATTCCGTAAAAAATATGACGTGCATTGACCGCCGCAGTAGTCAGAGCAACTGTCAGAAATGAAGCTGAGCCGGTGAAAAGACCTATGGCGGCGTATTGCATTGAACCTGCGAAAATAAATACGCTCATCAAAACGGAAAACAATATTCCGTATCCGTTTGAAGTCATAATAATTCCGAAGCCTGCGCCAAGAACAACATAGCCGGTCAGAACCGGAAATGTATCATGTAATAGATCTTTCAGCAGTGTTTTTTTCAAGCTGCACTCCCCCATTCAGCTTCCCGAACAAACTTTTTTCTATAGCCTCACTGTATTTTACGCTTTAAGACCGAAATTTTCTTTTCCCGACGCGGCGTCAAAATGATACTGCACAATACCTAAATCCATTTCGGTGTATAAGCCTTTATCCGCCCATGAAACGACTTTTTCTCCGTCGAGAGAAAAGTGAAACTTCTGCTGATTCATTGCCGTCGGCGCAAGAAGCGCACTGTCAACACCTTTTCTGTACCATTCGGGGCAATTTTCATAGGTGTCTGCAACTTCTGAAACTGATTTTGATTTTCTCTCATTCCCCTGATAAGAACCGTAGCCGAGTGAAATAACGACATAGAGCTTTTCGCCTTTTTTTATTTCACAGTGCGCCTTTTTTCTGTTAAAGGTGAGCGCAACCCAGCATGTGTTCAGCCCGAGCATCTGAGCGTTCAGAACCACCTTTTCACCGTAATAGCCTATTTCTCTGTCCATACCCTTGGACCCCGCCATAACGATATAGTTTCTCACACCCTGAAAATTGCCGTAGTGAGCCATAAAGCCCGAAAAGCCCTCGGGTTCATCGGTGACAAGCTGAATGTGAAGCCCCGTTTCTTTATTAATTGACTCAATAAGCTCAGCGAGCTTGTCAGCCTTTTCTTTTTCAATAGGTTTATCTGTGTATCTTCTGACTGAATGTCTGAGTCTTATAGCTTCAAAAATATCCATATTTTTCTGCCTCTTTTCATAAAAATTTCTGTTCTGATTTTATCACCCTATAAGGCTTCCGTCAATCGGATACCTTTTATTTTTTATGTATTTCTTAAATTAAAATCACAATCAGAACTATATAGTAGCATTATTGCATAAGATGTGATATAATGTCGCAAAAAGGAGGTCAAAAAATGAAAAAAAGATTTATAAACATTAAAGAAGAATTCAGCTCACTCAGCCTTTTCGAAAAACTGTTTGACATTTTCACCGTTTTAGCTATGGTCACAGTCACACTGATTTCCGTTATCAAAAAAGATGATGTCATGCTGATATTACAGCTTTGTCTGAATATAGCGGCTTCACTGGCGCTGTTTCTGACGCATTTTTTGTTCAGACCGACATCTCTTTTCGGTTCGCTTTCACTCAGATGCCAGAAATACATAAATGTCATTGTCCTTATCGGCTCGTTCGGCGGGCAATATTTCGCACTCGGCAGATACTACAGCAATTATGACACAATGACTCATCTTGTCACAGGCTCGCTTGTGTGCTTTATCGGCTATTATATTTATGAGTTCTACGCTAAAGAGCCTGCTTATAGAAAGCCCTTGCTCTGTTCGACCTATTGTTATTTTATCTCAATGACGGCGGCTCTCCTGTGGGAATTATTTGAGTTTGGCTCTGATTTTCTTCTGGGCAGTACCTGTCAGGGCTATAATCTCGGTCTCAAAACAGATAAATTTTTCTATTTCAGATGGTTTTCTTTCGCCCAGAAACCCGAAATGCAGTATGCGCTCTACGACACCTTCGCCGACCTTTTTGCGGCTTTTATAACTGCTTCGGTGACAGCGACTGTAATATCCGCAGTGCTTAAAAAGCGAAATAAAACAGCTCTGACGAAAAGCCGTGAGACTGTAGGGAGAAAAGTATAATCCGAACCCAGCCTTAAAGCAAGAATTTTTCGCGCTTTTCGGCGTTTCGGTCTCGCAAGGCGTCAGCCTTGCTTCACCCTCAGCCACCAAAAATCATCAAAAAATCATTTGCTTTAAGGTCGAAGATTTTTTATCGAGAAGATTTTTGACCTTTCAAGGCACAAAACGCAGTTAATC
>JBJEOI010000026.1:0-54005 GCA_051880635.1 Acutalibacteraceae bacterium
CAATTTTTCTCACGTTTGCTCGGTTTGTATGTGGTAATTTTGCGGGGAATTTAGGGAACGTAGCGAGACTGAGAGGGCATTATCAGGATCCATCTCTGAGGGAGCTGTCAGCTTGCTGACTGAGGGAGTGCCATATCTTCCCTTTCCAACTCTTCTTGCTTAAAAAACAACCAATATAAAGGAATTCTGTATCAAAATAGACACATTCTTTGAATACCTTTGTGTCGCTATTATACATCAGGAGGGAAAACAAAATCCTGTCCTGAATTGTTCTGTTTTGTCCGCAAAAATCCGTGCTTTTAATCATAATATTATATGCGGTATGCGTTGTCAATTTATTCTGATAGGGAAAAACTCAATTATTACAAAATAGTAAAGAATAATATACAAATTGATACAATAATTGACATTTTTTGCGTTTTATTATATACTCACTCAGCGGAGGTAAAGAGAAATGAAATTTAAAAATCACATCAGTTCACAGGTTGAACGGGCCAAAAAAGAGCTGTCTCTTTTTGAATATATTCTTTGGTGGATAATGAGAAGCATGATGATAGTTGCGCTTATATGCACTATGAGAACAAGAAGCACAATGACATGGGTCATGGTTTGCGCAAACCTCGCCGTAATGTTCATTATACCGCTTTTTTCATTTATTTTCCCAAATAAGACATTTTTCGGGCGAATACCGTTCAGGGTGCAGACCTATATCGACCTGTTCGTTATAGCGGGCTCATTTTTCGGTCACTTCGTCGATTTATACAGATTTGAGGGTATATTTGACAAAGCTCTTCATGTCGTTTCGGGCTTTGTCACGGTGTTTATCGGTTATGAACTGATGAAGGTCGTTGAACCGAAAAATCCGCTCACAAAAAAGACGGGAGTCTTCGGCGGCTTCATGTTTTCATATTTTGTTATGATTATGTGGGAGGTCTTTGAATTTTTCTCTGACTTCATTCTTAATTCAAACAATCAGGCTTATACAAAGCGTTTCTGCGAAGCGGTCTATACTGATGATTACTTCTTCTTCAAAATTTTCGGCAGAGGTAACGCAGGCGCAGAGCAGCTGCCTGTGTTTGACACAATGATTGACATTCTTGCGGCTGTTGTCGGTTCTTTTATTGCTCTTGCGGTGATGATGATTTTTATTAAAGAGAAAAAGACCGAAAATACCGAAATTGCATACGAAGAAGAAAAAGAAGAAATCACGGTTTAATTAAAAATAAAGTTATTAAAGAGAGAAATAAAAATGAAAAAACGAAGAATACTTTTTTTCGTCGCTGTTTTGGCGGTCGTTTTGGCATTTATTGCCGCCTTGGCGGTCAGATTTAACTTGTTGCCTCAAAAACATTATACGGCTGAAGATTTCGGCATTGAGACATATATAAGCCCAAAGGATAAAGACGGCGACGGGGTCGATGACCAGACCGACATTCTCATTAATGCACGAAAATATATCGAAACAAAGCCGATATATAAAAGCGAATACTATGCCGGCGGATATCCTGACGGGAAATACGGCGTATGCACGGATGTTGTGGCGATAGCTATGAGAGAATCCGGCTACGACCTCATGGAGCTTGTCAATAATCACATCAAGGCGCACCCCGAGCTTTACCCCGAGGTCAGCGTTATTGATAAAAATATTGATTTTAGGCGTGTCAGAAATCTCAAAATTTATTTTGACCATACCGCTCAGTCTTTGACAACGGAGCTCAGCGAAATTGAAGAGTGGCAGGGCGGAGACATAGTCGTGTTCGACGGTCATATCGGCATTGTTTCAGACAAGCGCAACAAAAAAGGTATCCCTTGGATGATTCATAACGGCGGTCAGCCCGTTCTCGAAGAAGATGTTCTCGGCAGAAAAGAAATTATAGGTCACTACAGAATAAAATAAATCAAACCGCATACGAAAAAGCGATATAGGCTTTTCGTATGCGGTTCGTTTTGGCGTAGCGTATGTTTTTTGATATTGAGCGCCTGCTTATAAGAAAAGTTTTCAGTCTTTATTCGGCACTTCTTCAAATTTTTTTCTCAAATCCTCAAGCACTTTCTTTTCTATTCTCGACACATATGAGCGCGAAATTCCGAGTGTACCGGCTATCTCTTTCTGAGTCATAATTTCTGTGTTATAAAGCCCGTAGCGGCGTATTATTATCTCTTTTTCTCTCTCGTCTTCTATCTGCTCAACAAATTTGTAGAGCTTTTCTTTTTTCAGAATTTTGTCAATATCGTCAAGAAGATTATCCTCAGAACAGATTATATCCATGAGAGTCAGAGGACTGCCGCTCTTGTCGGTTTCAATCGGCTCGTCAATGGAGATAACGTTGGCGTTTTTTTTAATCGAGCGAAAATGCATAAGGATTTCATTTTCTATACACCTTGCCGCATATGTCGCAAGCCTCGCCCCGTTGTCGCAGTTGAATGAATTGACGGCCTTGATAAGCCCAATAGTGCCGATTGAGATTAAATCCTCCTGGTCGGAATAGTTTGAATAATACTTTTTGATAACGTGTGCGACCAGTCTTAAATTGTGCTCAATGAGCTTGTTTTTCGCTTCTTCATCGCCGTTTTTCATTCTTTTCAGAAGCTCGCTCTCCTCCTTAGTCGTCAGCGCACGGGGGAAGGAGCCTGTGAAATTGAGATGAAGGGCAAAATGAAGAATGTTTGAAAGAAAACTCAGTATTGTCTGAATCATAAAAAATCACCCCTTTAATTAGATGAATAAATTAAAGCGGTGATGATATTTTTAAAAAGATTTTGTTCAAATATATTTAACAAAACGGGATTAAATATTGTATAATATAAAAAAGGAAACATTTTATAAAAGAAAAGGAGAATAATTATGAACCCATTTTTCATGAAAATTCTGTCAGCGGTTTCAGCAATGCTTATGCTTTTTCTGAGCCCGGGAGGGCATATCAGACAGCCGCTTGCAGCAAGAAGCTGCCCTGCTTATTACGGAGCACCGGTAGAGGCGAATTATCTTGGTGAGGTCGAGGGCTTTGAACACCCCTATCTTGCGCCGGAAGTGTCAAACGGTATGCACGGCAACTCATATAACACAGGCGCATATTCAGCCTGCGGACCTCTGGGCGTAAATCCCGTTGTCAAGTCACGCTCGATGAATGTTTTCGGCGGTCTTGTCGCCACATTAATGTTTGACTCAAAGGGCAGAATTATGTGTATAAGCGGCAATGTTGTCGGCTTCAGACTTCTTCTTATGGACCCTGATACACTTGAAATTCTCTGTGAAACAAGACTGCCTCAAAGAGCTTCTACACTTGAGTTTTTCAAGACGCTCGATTTTTCAAATATCTCAAATGACACATCAGGCGGCGCATACTGTCATCTTCTTAAAGGGGACAGACCTATTATCGCAAATTCTGAGAATAAGGTTCAGATTTATTATGTTGACGAGACAAGCGGCGCTCCCGAATGGAAAATTGAAAAAGAGTGGGATATAAATCCATATCTTCCCGAAGGCTCATATATGACTGATGCTATTCCCGATTATGAGGGCAATATCTGGTTTGTCACAAGACCGGGCGAGGTCGGCGTTATCGACACAAATGACGAAATACACATCATGAAACTTGAAAACGAAGAAATTCAGAACACGCTCGCTATCTGCGCTGACGGTGTTTATATCGTTTCGGATTATGCAATGTATCGCTTTGAGCTTGACGAAAACAATGACCCTGTTTTCACGTGGAGAACAGAATACGACAGAGGTACTACTCTCAAACCCGGCGCAATCAATCAGGGCAGCGGCACAACCCCGACGCTTCTTGATGTGCCGAGACTTGACGGTTCAAATACTACGGCTCACCTTGTTGCTATCACGGATAACGCAGACGACAGAGTGAATGTTGTTGTCTATGAGCGTGAAACGGGTAAGGTTTTAGTCGAGCAGCCCGTATTTGAATCGGGTCACTCTGTCAGTGAAAACAGCCTTATAGCTTACGGCAGATCGTTTATCGTTGAAAATAATTACACTGACACAGGCTCAGGCTTTCTTGAAACAAACCCGACAAGCTACCCGGGAGTCACAAGAATTGATATGAATGATGACTGCACAGGCTGCACTGTCGCGTGGGAGTCACAGGAGGCTTCATGCACGGTTGTGCCCAAACTTTCAACGGGCAACGGTCTTGTCTATCTTTACACAAGAGAAATGAATGACGATATCCCAAAGAACACTGTTGCGTGGTATCTCACGGCTATTGATTTCGAGACAGGCGAAACAAAGTTCAAGGTATTCACCGGCTGCGGCAGAAACTGGAATAATTCCTACGGACCAATAACAATCGGTCCGAACGGTACGGCATATGTCGGCGTATTCAACGGGCTTATTTCAATAAGCGATTCCGAAAACGCCGCCCCGGAAACAACAAGGGACTTCGGCTGTTAATCAAGGCTTAATAAAAAACTCCTCCTTGATGGGGAGTGTTCTAAAGTACAGTTTAAAGGGGCTTCGCACTTAGCAGAGCCCCTTTAATATTTTTTATTTGCCCAAAAAACTGTGCGAAGCACAATAAAACTATACTTTTCACCCTTGTATAATAAAACTGCGAAGCAATATCACTCGCCGTCAGGCGAATAAAACTGCCGAGTGTCCTTTTGAACACTCGGCAAAAAAGGGGAGTTTTTGTATGCAATTCGGTGCGCTGAGTTTTTGACATCATCTGAAAAATTGCAAAATCGCTTTATAACACCATAATCAGAGTGCCTGCGCCTATGAGAACACAGCCTATGACCGACTTTACGCTGACCTTTTCGTGAAGAAAGACAAAAGCGAGAACAATCGTGATAATAATGCTGAGCTTATCTATCGGCACAACCTTTGACACGTCGCCAAGCTGAATGGCTTTATAGTAGCAAAGCCATGAAGCACCGGTTGCAAGACCTGAAAGAATAAGAAAAATCCAGCTTTTTCTGCTTATGGATGAAATTCCTCCCTGAGAATTTGTGATAAAAACCATGCCCCAGGCCATGAGCAGAACAACTATTGTTCTCAGGGCGGTTGCAAGATTTGAGTTTACGTTTTCAACGCCAATTTTTGCGAAAATTGATGTCAGTGCCGCAAAAACGGCTGACAGAACAGCTAAAATACACCACATTTATATATACCTCTTTATAATTATTTGCGGTCTGTTTTTTCGGCTCTGACCGGTTTGTTCACTGAGCATAGCTTTACCTTTGCCGCGAAGGACTATTTTTGCCCCTACAGGCACTTTAAAATCGTTTTTCTCGACAAGAACATCATTTATGAAAACCCTGCCGGCGGCAATCTCGGCGACAGCCTTTTTTCTTGAAAGCGAGAAAGCGGCGCTTATTACGTTGTCAAGACGAAGTGAAGCGACGGTGACGAAGCTGTCCTCTGTCTTAGCTTCAAAGGCTTCAAGGTCTTCAAAACGGGCACAGCTTACCTTTACCGTGCCTCTGCCTATGCGAAAAAGCTCTCTTTTAAGGTGCTCGCAGATATCCTCAAAAGCTATTATGTATGCGCCGTTTTGGTCAATGATGATATCGCCGACGGTCTCACGCTTTATTCCGCAGTTCATCACAGCCCCCAAGTAGTCTCTGTGCGACAAAACCGAGAATTTATCCTTGTCAATTCTTAAAACCCCGAGCGGTTTTCCTCCGTCATAAGAATAAAACTCATTTTCGTCTTCAATACCGTATACTTCAGGAATAAAAACTCCGATTTTCCTTTCGGCCTGCGCATACCCGCCGTAAAGAAAGCGGATAACCTCACCGTCTTTCGGCAGGGAGGTAAATGCGCTCTGCTGATTGAGGTCGAGAAATTTCGTGCAGGTTATAATGCATTTGTCACGGCTTGAACACTGCTTGTCGATTAAGCTACCTAAAAAGAGCTTGTCCGAATCCATAATCGTTTAAAATGACCTCCGGTGAAAATGTTATCATAGCCGGCTGAGCGTCCCTGACAAAGGTTGCAACAATCAGACCGACGAGAACGGCGAAAACAACGGCTATCGCAATGAGAAGTATTTTTTTCTTTTTGTCGAGCGTGATTTTTGCTTTCTTGCTGTCGTCGTATTCATAGGTTTTTATCCCTTCGACCGACGGAATATTTTTTTCAGCCTGACCGCTGTTTTCTTCCCGTCTTGCTTCTTTTTCAGCCTCACCGTATGCGCCGGAAAGCTCCTCCTGCTTATGAAGAACAAAGAGAAGATCTTCTTTCATCTCTGACGGTGACTGATATCTCGCAGATGGAGAAGAGGAACAAGCCTTGGTAATAATCTTTCTTATAGCTAAGCTGCCGCTGTCCGGGTCGGGGAAAATATAGTTACTGCACCTTTTTTCTATCGCAGTGTTTATATCGTTTATTCCCACCGTTTTTTCATATTTCGGAATGAACGGAAGACGGTTGTTATTCAGAAGTGAATACATAATAAGACCGAGCGAATATGTGTCCGAGGTATAGTTTATTTCGCCGAACTTTATCATTTCGGGCGCCATATATTCCTGTGTCTTTCTCATCGAGACATTCATATTTGACGGCTCGTAGCACCCGAAATTTCCGAAGTCGCCTAATTTGCACCTCTTAGGAGTGATAAAAATATTATTCGGCTTCAGGTTGGCATAGACATAATTCATCTTTCTGCACTGTTCAAGACAGTTACAGACATTTATTGCAAGGCGTAAAATTTCATCTTCACTCAGAGCAGTCTGCGCCGTTATTTCGGAAAGGCTCATGAGCCACTCCATTCTTATTTTGAGAGTGAGAGTCTTGTAGTCGTCCGACGGTGTGAAAGAGTAATCCTCATATGAGGCGAAATATTTGCCTTTGTCGTTAAGCTGAAGATATTTTATTGAACCTAATATATCTCTTTTGACTTCTTTGAGACACATTTCCTGAGTTTTTTTCGGGAAAGAGTCGGGCGAGTCTTTCAGCTCAACAGGGATTTTCATCACTTTATAAGCACCTTTATTTCCGTCATGATTTGTTATTTCATAAACCTTGCCGTATGTGCCCGTGCCGAGCGGCTTGCCGACTTCCCAAGTGCCGAAAACAGTTGTTGCCATTTTGAACATCCTTTCTTCTTTATTATATATATTAAAAGCAAATAGACCTAAATCAAAATAATTATAGCACACTTCATGTCAAAAAAGAATAGAAAATGAAAGAAAATTTCCTGTAATTAGAAGAGCGAATATATTGACTTGAAGAAGAAAAAATATTAAAATAGAAGCAGACAAGAGAAAGGAAAAAGTACCATGCAGGAAAATGATTACGACTTTGATATAATCACCGTCACTGACGATGACGGTATAGAGCATCAGTTTGAAGAAATAGACAGAATTGAGACTGAGGACGCAAAATATGTTGCGCTTCTGCCTGTTCTTGAGAGTGCGGAAGAAATTCTTGAAGATGACGGCGATGTAATTGTTCTCAAGGTTATTGAGGAGGGCGGCGAAACATATCTTCAACAAATTGAAGATGAAGAAGAATTTGCCGACATCAGCGACATTTTTCAGGAGAGAATAGCTGAGATGTTTGAATACGACGAAGACGAAGACGAAGAATAATTTATACCATAATAATTTCAGGTATGCGTCTTTTGATGCGACAAAACAAAATTCCTGCCGTGTTAGACAGTGCGGCGCACTATAACCTAACAACTTTTATAAGGGAGAATCAGCTCAGCCGGCGGATTGCAGACCTCCCGCACTTGTGCGGACGAAGGGAGCGTGAAAACGGAGGCATTCACCCACCTGCTTCAATGCAGATTATATTAGCCGTGCATCGGCACGGCGGGATTTTTCAAATTTTTTCGGGGCATACCGACGGTCAGAACGTCTAAAATGAATATTATCGGGCTGTTGCATTTAATGCGGCAGCTCATTTTTTGTAAAAAATATCAAAGAATAAATACACGGCAAGCGACAAAAATATTACCGAAGTATTTTTACGGAGGGTTAATATATATGATAAAGGGTGTTAATCATCAGGTTGTCGAGGTCAACGATACCTCGTGTGAATATTTTGAGAGAATTATTTTTTTTGTTAAACCGGAATACTCGTTTCTCAGCGAGGGAAAAATCCGGGAGAGAGCGGGTAAGATAGCGTCAACCGCCACGCTCCCGCCTGCGGGGAAGACACGCAGGAGAAAACAGATTATGGATATAATAAAAATAGTTTCTGCTCTGCTTGTCGGGGCAGGGATTACAGCACTGATATTCGTTTTGAAGTGAAGAAAATAGGCTTAGGCGGATAGATATATACGCTTGCTTGAAATTTTACAAAGAGAAGAGAAAGAGGCTGTCCGTAGTGGAAGCCTCTTGGATTTTATGCGGTTTTGCCGTTTATTTTTCGTTGTGTCGACTTTTACTATACAACTTTCCATGATGGAAATAGCTGACGAACATCAGAGAGATATTCTAAAAAACGCTATGCGTGAACTTGAAAAATAAAAATTGGCGGGGGAAAAATCCCTCGCCTTTTTATTAGTCACTTATTTTCGGAAATGCTTATTAGTCACTTGTTAGTCACTTTCAGGAAAAAATATTTTACCTTAGCGGCAAAATGTGAAATAAAATAAATCCCTCATACGCCGCAGCGTATTTCATAGCGTCAGCTATTTCATAACGCGAAGCGTTATTTCACAAATCCCGCAAGGGATTTATTTCATTGAAAAGAACCCACACTTGTCGTAGACAAATGTGGGTTCTTTTCTGGTGGAGACTACTGGGCTCGAACCAGTGACCCCCTGCACGTCAAGCAGGTACTCTAGCCAACTGAGCTAAGCCTCCGTAACGCAATGTATTATATCACACAGTTTTTGATTTTGCAATACCAAATTTGAAATATTTCAAATATTTGTGATATTTGTTGATTTATACGCTTTGAGATTATCTTTTCTTGACATTATTTTGCGTTTGCGTTATAATCAATTCATAATTTTAAAGGAGTTGTTTCTATGAAGAATACGTTCAAAAAAATTCTTTCAGTGTTTCTTGCAGTGCTGATGCTCGCTTCGTGCTGTGTTTTCGCAAATGCTGAAACAGTCACTTCACCGACATTCGGTTCTAAAGAGGTTACGCCGCTGACCGACGACGATTTTCTCTCAACCAAGGGTATGAATATTGTCAACCGCAAGGGTGAAAAGGTTTATCTTAGGGGTGTAAACCTCGGCGCATGGCTCATATGGGAGGACTGGCTTAACCCATACACCGGCACTGATGAAAACGGCAATACGGTCGAAAACTATGATAACTATACGGTTCTGACAAAGCTCGAAGAGCGTTTCGGTCAGGAGAAAGCCTATGAGCTGATGAATACATATTATGATAACTTCATCACCGAACAGGATTTTGACAATATCGCCGCTATGGGCTTCAACTGCGTCAGACTCCCGTTCTGGTTCAGAAACTTTTATTATGACGACAACGGCACAAAAATTCTTAATGAAAACGGCGAATGGGATTTCTCACGCCTTGACTGGGCTGTTGAGCAGTGCAAAAAGAGAGGGCTTTATGTAGTTCTTGATATGCACGGCGCTGTCGGCTATCAGAGCGACGCTCCTCATAACGGAAAAACAGGGGCTAACGGTCTCTATGATCAGACAGAGCAGGGCGAGAGATACAGAGAGCTGACAGACGAGCTTTGGACTGCTATTGCCACACGCTTCAAAAACGAACCCGCCGTAGCTATGTATGACCTTCTCAACGAACCTATGTGTGATGTTGATGCAACAGAGGTTTCCAGAAGAGTGAAGAATGAATACATTTATACCCGACTTTATAAGACGGTCAGAAATGTCGATGAGGATCATATAATTACACTTGAGTGCATATGGACTGCGGCAGCTCTTCCTCACGCATACACAAAAGGCTGGAAGAATGTAGTTTATCAGCTTCACTTCTATCAGAATTCGGACTTCATTTTCAACCTTTTTGTCTATCTGACAAGAATATATTATCTTGATGTGCCTCTTATGATGGGCGAGTTCTATCCGCTCCAGAGAACCACGTGGAATAACTGCTTCAAGACGATGAAAAACTGTAACGTCAACTGGCTTATGTGGACATATAAGGCGTCAAACGAATGGATGACAAACTGTGACTGGTGTCTTGTCTGCAATAAGGACTGGCAGGTTCAGAGAGCTAATGTTGACACAGATTCATTCGAAGAGATAATGGCTAAATGGTCAGATCCCGTCAGAACAGAAAATTATCAGAGCTCGGGTCATTTTGAAAACAACGTTTCACAGTGGCTCGGCTAAAGCTAAAAAGTCAAAAAATCAGGAGAGTCGATGCGGCTCTCCTTTTTGTCTGTCATTTTTATATCTCATCAATAAGTCCGTATGTTTTATATGTTATCAGTATATTTTGCAGGGTCATCTTTTCTGTTAAAAGCTGACGGTAGGTGACCGTTTTATTTTTACCCTCGGATTTGAGCTTTTCCATTTTTTCAAGAGTAGTCTTATACTTTCTCTGAATATCGGAAAGCATCATTTCAAACTTTTCTATGCGCTCCATTTTACACCTCACACGCTCTGCGACAGAGCAATTATTACAGGCAGAGTTATTATTGATATAAAGCTGACCGTTGCGACGAGCTTTGAGGCGACGCCAGTGTCACGGTCATATTTCGCCGCAAACATTATCGTGTTGTTTGCGCTCGGTGTTGCCGAGGTGATGCAAAGAGACGTCAGAAGAGCTCCTTGAATACCCATAAGTCTGTATAGCCCGAGAATAAGCAGAGGGACAAAAATCAGTCTTTGAAAAGCCGTGATAAAAATCCGCTTTTCCTTGAAAATGCTCTTTAAATCGGTTGACGCAAGATATGTGCCGAAAATAATCATAGCAAGCGGTGTATTTATATCTGCGATATATTCAAGCGGCGTCTGAACTATCTCGGGCAGTCTCAGACCGAGCAAAAACAGAGGGAGACCGAATATTGTGCCGAGAACACCGGGATTGAGAATTACTTTTTTGAAGCTGAGAACATAGTTTTCTTTTGTCATTATTTTAACCCCGTGAATAAACACGAGAACATTGAAAGCTATAACGCCTGTCGAAGCGTAGAACACTCCTTCGGCCCCGAGTATCGCATACGTCAGAGGTATGCCCATATAAGCCGCATTGCCGTAAATCGCCGCAAAGCGGTAAATCGGCTGAAATTCATCTTTTTTTCTGAATGTGACCCACGACACAAATATAGAGATAAACAGCGTCAGAAAGTTACATATGAGAGCGATAACAAAGCTTTTTGCCGACTCCTTTGAAAACGTCATTTCGGAGAACGACTTGATGATTACGGCGACCGTGACGATATAGAATAAAAGGTCGGTTGTCTTTTTTGCGGTCTCCTGCGTGTAAAGCCCCGTTTTGGCGCAAATGAATCCGACAAGGACGATTATATAAAGAATTGCGACCTGTGTCGCCGCTGACTGCATGTTACTAAGAAAAAGCGATAAACTCTCAGACAAAAATATCATTCCTTTCAAAGTTAAGGGAGCCGCAAAGGACTCCCTGTTTTTTATTCTTCAGTTTTTTGAGCCACCGTATTTTTTCTGAGAGCGGCGAATAAAACAATAACAAGAACGCCGGTGAAAATAACGGCATAGTTGAGAATGTAATCATCGCTGTAGAGAATAGGGATATATTCCGCTTCTTCGGCGTGAATACCGTCAATGAAAGCGGCAACAATTCTCGGTATCTGAACCGTCAGACAGCACAGCGAAGCGGGGAGACCGAGACCGAAAACTCTCCACTGAGCGTCTTTTTTATAAACTCCGCTAAGAGATTCACAGAGGGAGAAAAAGAACAGCGTTATAAAAGAGGTAGCGACGATTTCAAGGAAAAGATCAGACACTCTTATAAAGCTTATCTGTTTGACAAAGAATGTGACAAGTCTTGAAATGCCCCAGAAAACGGTGACGAGCGAGAATATTTTCATCTGACCTTTATATTTCTTTGTCAGAATCAGAACGGCAAGAATCAGGAAATACAGAAAAGCTAAAATCGCCATAACCATTTCAGCCTTTCTCGGGAGAGAGCCTGTTCTCATCATAGAAGAAAAGGCGCTTTCTTTTGAATAGGTCTCATAGCCGTAGGGGACTGCGGTTTCGGGAGCGTTTATCATCAGAAAGCAGTAGCCGAAGTCAAGAAAGAAGCCCGCCGCAAGAAATAGCGAAACCACTCCGACAGCGCCTTTGCCGTTCACTGTCTCGGCTGAGACATCTATTATATTCTTTGAGAGGTATGCCCCGACTGAAATGAACACGCAAGCGAAAATGAGTACCGCATAAAAAAGAGGAACGGTGAAGTTTTTCACTGAATAGAAGCCCGTCTGAGGCTCAACAAGGGCGAGCACATGATAAATTCTCAGTGCGACGCAGATAACGAGTGAAACGATATAGACAAGACCGAGTTTTTTCGGTGTGAAAAAGGGAACAGAGCCCTTTAATCTGAGCTTCATTTTTCTTCCTCCGAATAAATCAAATTCTTTCGTCTGAGGGGACATAGAGGTCAACGCTCCAGTCCTCTGTTCTTTCGGCGATAGGCTTATAGTGTCTCTTTGTGGCAACGCTCTTATAAGCAGGTCGGATAATCTTTCCGCCTGTCATGAGCTCTTCGATGCGGTGAGCGCTCCAACCGGCAATTCTGGCGGTTGCGAAGAGGGGAGTGAAAAGATCCTCCGGTATTCCGAGCATGTCATATATAAGACCCGAATAAAGGTCAACATTGGCGCACATTGCTTTTGTGATGCCTTTTTCTTTTCTGAAAATTTCGGGGGTGAGCTGTTCGACAAGCTCAAGCTGTCTGAACTCTTTCTCAAAGCCCTTTTCTTTAGCGTATGCCCGGGCTCTTTCTCTGAGAATAACGGCTCTGGGGTCTGAAAGCGTATAGACAGCGTGACCCATGCCATAGACGAGACCCGAACCGTCGCCCGCTTCCTTTCTTATAACCTTTGTCAGGAAGTCTGCAACCTGACCTTCATCGTTGACATCAGCGACACATTCGTCCATGAAATGTATCATCTGTCTGACCTTGAGGTTTGCGCCGCCGTGTCTCGGACCTTTAAGAGAGCCCATAGCCGCAGCGATAGCGGAATAAGTGTCTGTTCCGCTTGAAGTGAGAACACGGGTTGTAAAGGTGGAGTTGTTACCGCCGCCGTGCTCTGCGTGAAGCATAAGACAGGTGTCAAGAAGTCTTGCTTCCTCATGAGTGAACTGTTTGTTTGAACGAATTGAGCGCAGAATAGTTTCGGCACTGCTAAGCTCAGGCTTTATCGGGTGAAGATACATGCTCTTTCCGTCATATATGCGTCTCTTTATCTGATAGGCGTAGCACATAAGAGCGGGCATCTGAGCTATAAGCTGAATTGACTGACAGAGAACATTTTTTATCTCGGTGCAGTCGGGGTTTTCATCTTTTGAATAAAGGCAGAGAATACTTCTCGACATTTTATTCATGATATCCCTCGACGGATTTTTCATCATTATATCGTCAATGAATTCAGGCGGAAGATTGCGGCATGAGCCGAGAAGAGTTTTAAAGTCGGCAAGCTGTTTTTCGGTCGGGAGCGAGCCGAAAAGAAGAAGCCACACGATTTCCTCATAGCCGAAGCGGTCTTCTTTATCGCAGTTTTCGATAAAATTCTTTATACTGTAGCCTCTGTATTTGAGAACACCCTCTTTAGGGACTCTTTCGCCGTCCTCAATGTAGTAGCCTTCGACTGAGCAAATCTTTGTCAGACCCGCCATAACGCCTGTTCCGTCAGCGTTTCTCAGACCTTTTTTTACGCCGTATTTCCAGTAATCTCTCTGTTCAACCTTGTTCTTATTTTCAAGTTGCTCGCATAATATATCAAGTGTAGAGTCGTCAATAGGTAATTTGTAGTTAGCCATAAAGCACCTCGCTTATAATACATAAAAAATAATATTTCATAATATTGTATATCACTAAATAAAATAAGTCAATAACACGGAGATTAAATTTTATAGAAATGAGGTAAAACAAATGAAGACCTATGCAGTTATCGCAGTCATACTGTTTCTGACAATGCTGTTTGTCCCGCTGTTTTCAATTCTCGGCGAAGATGTGAACCGAACAGCCGCCGTGCCGTATGCGTCCGAGGAGCAGAGTACAGCCGAAAACATAGCGCATACCGAAGAAAATGAAAGTGAGAAAGACGATATTTCTTCACCGGACGAGCAGACTGTCCGTGTTCTGAGAACTTCATCGGGAAATGTTGAAAGCGTTGAGATGAAAAATTACATTATCGGCTGTGTAGCCTCCGAAATGCTTCCGTCTTATGAAAAAGAAGCGCTCAAGGCTCAGGCGGTTGTGTCATACACATATGTTCTCTATCTTCTCAGCGAGCCTTACAGCGACACTGCCGATATTACGGACAACTCCTCCGTTCATCAGGCGTATAAAAGCAGAAAGGAAATAAAGGAAAAATGGGGCGACAAATACGAAAAGGGAATAAAAAATGTCGAAGAAGCCGTGTCAGAGGTCGAGGGGCAGTTTATTACATATGACGGCAGAATAATAAAACCTGCTTACCACGCCATGTCATCGGGCAGAACAAACAGCGCTCTCGATGTGTGGGGAAAGGATATTCCTTATCTTCAGTCAGTCGCAAGCGACGGCGACAGACTTTCACCGAAATTTGTCTCAACCTATGATTTCACCGAAAGCGAAATGATAAAAAATCTTTCGTCGTGTACCGATGAAAAAATCAGCGAAATAAAGATAGGCGACGCAGTGAAAAATTCGGGCGGATATGTGAAAAGTATTGAAATATCGGGCGTATCATTCTCAGGTGAGACACTCAGAAACGCTTTTTCTCTCAGAAGCGGAGCTTTCACTCTTTCACAGGAGGGTGAAATATTCACCTTCACCTGCGAGGGCTACGGTCACGGCGTGGGAATGAGCCAGAACGGAGCGCAGTATATGGCTAAAAACGGAAGCACCTATGAAGAAATAATTAAGCATTATTACACGGGAGCAGAGATAAAATCTTGACAATTATCAATTATTGTTTTAAACTTATCTGAGTAACTGATTGACGAGTAATTTAACAAAGAAAGGGCGGAAATGCTCCGGTTAAAAACTGAGTTCGGATTACACTTTCCACCCTAAGGAGATAAACAGTGACAGAAATTGTTAAAATGTCCTCAGCGCATGTTGCCGGGGTTGCGAAAATAGAAAAAGAGTGTTTTTCCGCTCCTTGGAGTGAAAAAGCCCTGTCGGAAGAGCTGACAAATGATGTTTCACATTTTTTTGTGTGCCTTGATGAAAATGAGGTTGTCGGCTACGCAGGCGTTCATATAATGAGCGGCGAGTGCTATATTGATAATATCGCTGTTTCTGCGTCTCACAGAAGACAGAAAATAGGCTCTCTTCTGATTGAAAAACTGATTGACACAGCGAAAAGAGAGGGCGGAGAATTTATTTCTCTTGAGGTCAGACAAAGCAATAAACCCGCCATATGTCTCTATGAAAAATTCGGATTTGTCTCTGTCGGAGCGAGAAAGGATTTCTATGATTTTCCGACGGAAGACGCTATAATAATGACAAAGACGTTTCTATAAAGGAGCTTTAAAAATGAAAATACTTGCAATTGAATCCTCATGCGACGAGACAGCCGCTTCTGTTGTCGAAGACGGCAGAAAGGTTCTTTCAAACGCAGTCGCAACACAGATTGAGGAGCATAAATTATACGGTGGCGTTGTGCCCGAGATTGCTTCAAGAAGACACGCTGAAAATATCTGCGGCGTTGTCAACGAGGCTCTCTCACAAAGCGGGCTGACTATTGACGACATTGACGCTCTTGCCGTTACTTTTGCCCCCGGACTTATCGGCGCACTGCTTGTCGGTGTGAACTACGCAAAAGGTGTATCCTTTGCGACAAAAAAGCCGCTGATACCTGTTCACCATCTTCGTTCTCATATTGCTTCAAACTACATTTCCCATGAAGATCTGAAGCCGCCTTTCTTCTGCCTTGTTGTCAGCGGCGGTCACACACATATGATTGAGGTTCAGGACTATACAAAGTTTAAAATTATTGGCAGAACCCGTGACGACGCCGCAGGTGAAGCGCTCGATAAAGCCGCAAGAAGCATGGGACTTCCGTACCCCGGCGGTCTCAATCTCGACAGAGAGGCAAAAGACGGCGACCCGACAGCGTTTAAGTTCCCTCACCCTCATGTTGACGGCTGCCCTTATGATTTCAGCTTTTCGGGTCTCAAGACCTCGGTTATAAATACTCTCCACAACGCTCAGCAGAAAGGCGAAAAGGTGAATATAAAAGACCTCGGCGCATCGTTTATGAACTGCGTTGTTGACTGTCTTGTCGAAAACACGGAAAAAGCCTGTGAGGATTTCGGTTATAATAAGATAGTTATTGCGGGCGGTGTTTCGGCAAACTCCGTTCTGAGAAGAAAAATGCAGAAAGTCTGTGAAAAGCATAAATGGCAGTTATATGTGCCTGAGCTTAAATATTGCGGCGACAATGCGGCAATGGTCGGCTCACAGGCTTATTATGAATATCTCAGCGGTAATATCGCTTCACTCGATTTAAACGCTATAGCAAGCCTGCCTATAGATTACAGATGAAAAGCTAATATATTATTTGAATAAGAAAACCGGCTGAAAAGATAAATGCTCTTTCAGTCGGTTTAATTTTGCGTTTTAAAGCCGAAGTTTAAAGCCCGAACGCTTCTTTTATCATCCGCGCAACTTCATTAGGTGACTTGTCGGAATTATCAATTCTGAGATAATTCTCAAACTTTACTTCACCCTCATAGCTGACACAGCGATATTTTTTGTCGGCTTCTATGAGCCACTTGTTCGAAAAGTCTAAATTTCTTTTTGACGGCTTGTTTTTCAGACGGTTCTCGGTTTCGTTTCTCCTGAGCCTTATTTCCTGAGGTGCGATTAACTCAACATAATAAAATTCTGTACCGTATGGGGCAAATATTTGCTTTATATGCTCTAAATAATCCCAATCCTCCTGCATATTAAAAGCCATCATCATAGTGAAAATCATTCCGTATTTATCAGACTCGGCGAAATTTCTGAAGATAATTTCCCTCATTTCGTTTATAACTTTGCCGTTAAATTCCCCGAAAACTTCAAGCACAGGTTCAACCGTCATGTGATTGTGAAACAGCCTGAGCTTCGTGATTTTCATAAGCTCCTGACCCACTGTCATTTTACCGACTGCCGCGTCTCCTAAAATAAACACTAATTTCATAGCTTGTCTCCTTTAAAAACAAACAGGGGACTTTGCGTAGTCACAAAGCCCCCGAAAATTTTTAATCGAATTATATATTTCTGACTGTTACTCCGTCAACATGCTTCACAATAAACTTTTCAACAACTTCCCAATATTCCTCGTGGAACCAATGTGATGAAAGAGCGTGTTCAGCGCCGTGTATAACATGTTTTTCTTTTTCAGCCGCACAGGCGTTATATACCTTGTCGAGGTTTTCAAACAGCACGAAATCGTCCTTATCACCGTGTATAAACAGGGTGGGCGTCTTGGATTTTTTCAGCTGTTCAACAGCTGAAGCCTTCTTGAATGAAAAGTGATTGAGCACCATATTTGCTATATTTGCCGACGGCATAATAATTTTAGGGGGAAGATGATATTTTCTTATGCACTGATCTTCAAAAATGTCATATACGCTCGTAAAGCCGCAATCTTCAACAGCGCATACAACATTATCGGGCAGGCTTTCACCCGTTGTCATCATGGTTGTTGCGGCGCCCATTGAAACGCCGTGAAGAACTATCTGACAGTCGGGGTTATTTCTGACGATATAGTTCACCCAGTCAACAATCTCAAGCCTGTCGAGCCAGCCCATTGAAACAAAATTTGTCTCGCTGTTGCCGTGCCCCCGAAGGTCGGGGATAATGACATTGAAGCCCCTGTTATAATACTCCATCGCATAGCTTGACATTTCACGGTTTATGTTCGTCCAACCGTGAATTGTTATTGCCCAGAGATTTTTATTTTCGTTTTCGAAATACTGACCGTGAAGTTTTTTACCTTTTTCGTGAGAGTCGATAAGAAGCTCCGTATGCGGTGTTGTGTCGAACCACTTGTAGCCGGCTTTGAGATTAACATTATCCGCATTTCTGTCAAAAAGGGAGTTTTTCGAAGGGACAGTCGGGTCTTCTCTTCTCTTGGGGCCCAGAGCAATATAAAAGAACACAAGACCGAGAGCAAGCCATAACAGTAAGATAACGACTGCGATGGCGATAATGATTTTGATTGCTAAATCCATAATATTTCCTCCTGAGGGTATTTTTTACTGCCAGAATATTATATAGCAATCTTTGTTAAAAATCAACAGCCCAAATGCTTTACTTTTACACTTTATTATGTTAAAATATAAAAACAAAATAATTAGAGACGGTTTTATAAAGTCTCAGGAGGAAAATATAGATGATTACGAATAAACTCAGTGAAGAAAACCTTGATTTTTTATACGAAATGGTTCTTAACCTCAGAACAAAAGAAGAGTGCTCCTCATTTTTTTCGGATTTATGCACTATTCCTGAGCTTAAATCAATCTCACAGAGATGCGTTGTCGCTAAAATGCTCAGCGAAGAGCGCAATTATCAGGAGATTGTCGAGAAGACAGGCGCTTCTACCGCTACTATAAGCCGTGTCAACCGCTCGCTTCAGTATGGTGACGGCGGATATAAGACTGTCTTTGAAAGAATTGAAAAAAAGTGAGTTGAAATAATATGTCTGCATATTCTGATTTTGCTTTTTTCTATGACAAACTTATTGATGAGAGCGACTATGACAGACGCTGTGAATACCTGACCGAGCTTCTCTGTGAAAACTCGGTCAGAGAGGGGATTTTGCTTGATGCGGCGTGCGGCACGGGAGCTCTGTCCGAGCGTCTGAGCGAAAAAGGCTATGATGTTATCGGCGTTGACATATCCGAAGAGATGCTCTCGAAAGCCCTTGAAAAAAAGGCTCAGACGGGTAGCCGCTCTCTTTATCTTTGTCAGAATCTTGCCGAGCTTGACTTATTCGGCACAATTAACTGCGCCGTATGCACTCTTGACAGCATAAATCATATAACCGACCCGAAAGAGCTGAAAGCCGCATTTATAAAAATCGGTCTTTTCACTGAAAAGGGCGGTGTATTTATTTTTGACGTAAACACTGCTTATAAGCACAGAGAAATCTTAGGAAATAACGCCTTTATTTTCGACACCGACGATGTTTTCTGTGCGTGGCAGAATGAATATGACGAAGAGACAGAAGCCGTTCATATTTATCTTGACCTTTTCGCTCCCGGTGAAGACGGTTTATATGAGAGGTATGCGGAAGACTTCAGCGAGGTCATTTATTCAAGGGAGTTTCTTGAAGAAGCGCTATATAATGCAGGCTTTAAGGTTAAAGCCGTCTATGATGATTTGACTCACGATGAGCTTAAAGAAACTTCGCAAAGAGCAGTCTATGTCTGTGAAAAGATAATTGAAACAAACTCGGTTTTTGAAGAATAATCTATCATTTTAATAAAGAGGTATTATAATGGGCAATTTAGTCAGATGTATTTCGACCGACGGAACGCTCACGGTTATGGCGATTGACTCAACCGATATTGTTAATGAGGCGGTTCGTATTCATAACACTACTCCGGTTGCAAGCGCGGCGCTGGGGCGGCTTCTCACAGGCGCATCCCTTATGGGTGCTGTGCTTAAAGGGAAAGAGGATTCCGTTACGCTCAGGCTCAAGGGCGACGGACCTCTCGGTTCGCTTATCGCTGTTTCTGACAGCCTCGGCAATGTCAGAGGATATGTTCAGAATAATCATGTTGACCTTCCGCTTAACCCAAAAGGTAAACTTGATGTTTCGGGCGCAGTCGGAAAGCACGGCGATCTCACCGTAATAAAAGATCTCGGTCTTAAAGAGCCTTATGTCGGTCAGACGCCGATAGTTTCGGGCGAGATAGCCGAAGATATCACATACTATTATTTCACAAGCGAGCAGACCCCGACGGTCTGCGCTCTCGGCGTTCTTGTTGACAGGGATTACAGTATAAAAAAAGCGGGAGGCTTTATCGTTCAGCTTCTCCCGACGGCATACGACGACACGATTGACCTCGTTGAAGAGTGTATAAAGGATATTGAGCCTGTGACAACGCTTTTGCAGAAGATGAATATAGAAGAGCTTTGCCATCATGTTCTCTCAAAGTTTGAACTTGAGGTTCTCGACACGGCTTCTCCCGTCTATAGGTGCACCTGCTCAAGAGAAAGAGTGGAAAGGGCGCTTGTGTCAACAGGCTTAGAAAGTCTCAAAGAGCTTGCCGAGGATGAAAACACCGAGGTTTGCTGTCAGTTCTGTGATAAGAAGTATAACTTCTCTTCAAGCGACATTAAGAAGCTGATAAGAGACGCTGAATAACGGATTTGTTTTCCATAGCATAAAAACTTCAACGGCAGGGCTAAGCCCTGCCGTTGCCTTTTGGGAAATATCAGTTACCGAAGAAATCATTGAAGAAATCTTCAAAGTTATTGTAGTTATCACCCTTGCCGTTGCCGTAATAGTAATCATAGAAGCTCTGTGTTGTTTCTTCTTCCTGATCTTTATCCGCTGACGAGCCTTTGTCTTCAACAAGTGTGACCGTGACATCGAATTCATTTATCTTATAGCTGCCGCCGACATTACTGCTGCGCTCAATGCGGCAGATGCCGAGCTTGAGACTGTCGCCGACCTTTGACTTGTCGATAGCGTCAAGAAGAACGTCGGGCGTGTCAAGTTCTTTGCCGTTGACTGATATTATCATATCGCCTTTCTCAACATCGGTGCCCTTAAACGCACTGTCATCTGAAATTGAAGCAATAATGACTGAGCCTGAGGGGAGACCCTTACTCTGAACTATAGCACTGTAGCGCCAGTAGTTCGTGACAGAAGCGTATGAAATACCGAGCTTGGGTCTGTTGGGGACATAGCCGTATTTTATAAGATTTTCAACAACAGGGCGTGCGACTGAAATAGGCACTGCAAAGCCGATACCCTCATAGTCTGTCGCCGAAATCTTTGATGAGTTGATACCGACAACCTGACCGTTTGCGTTGACAAGCGCACCGCCCGAGTTACCGGGTGAAATAGCGGCGTTGTGCTGAATAACCGTCATTGTATAGGTTGAAGAAATTGATCTGTCGAGAGCAGAGACAATACCGCTTGTCATTGAGCCGTAGAACTCACTGCCGCCGGGATTGCCTATGGCATAAACTGTTTCGCCGACCTGCAAGGCTGTGCTGTCGCCGAAAACAGCGGCTTCAAGGTTCGTCTGTTCAACGCTTATGACGCCGATATCCGTTCTGGCATCGTAGCCGACAATTTTAGCGGGGTAAACCTTACCGTCAGAGAGCATAATACCGCATGACTTGATTGCGTCGTCTGATATAACATGAGCGCAGGTGATGATATAGGTCTTATCTTTTGTGTCGTTGAGACCCATTACAACGCCCGAGCCTTCGCCGTAAAGCGTACCGTTAGCGTCATAGACAACGACGCCGACGACACTGCCTCTTGCTTTTTTTGCGACCTGAATACCGGGTGAAACCGTGTCAACATCATTTGAAGTCTGGGCTTCTGTCTGCTGAATGGCGAGGGTTGCGCTGTCGCTTGTTGAAGTGCCGGTGTCAGTGACATTAACACCTGTCGAAGCGTCGCTCTTGCCTTTGCCTATTGAAATTCCTATTCCGACCGAGCCGAGAATAATGAATATCGCAAGCAAAACGGCGACAACCTTTTTGCCCGCCGAACTGCCTTTTGTCGGCTTTTGGGGCGGCTCATGCCCCTGAGAAGGCTGCTGATAGCTGCCGTTTTGATTTTGCTGTGCGCGGTAGTGAGAGTAGTTATTCTGCTGCTGATAAGGGTTGCGGTAGGGATTTTGCTGTGCATACTGATTATTATTCACGGTATGCGGCTCTTCTATCGGTGCAGAGTCTTCTGCCTTAGCTGAATAAGAGGTTTCATCGGGCATCGGCGCCGTGAAATGATATTCGCCGTTCTCTTCAAACTGAAATACATCGGGTGAAGGCTGAGAGTCTGAAACGTCCGCCTGCTGTGAAGAGTAGATATCTTTTTCTTCAGGTGAAGAAAATTCGCTGTCGGCTGAAGAATTTACTGTTTCCCCGTTTTCTTCAAGGGGAATTGCATTATTATCATTTTCGAAAAGCTCGTTATTATTGAATTCGTCCATGATAACAGCTCCTTTCTTTATTCTGATGTATATAATTTATCATTCATTCCTTAAGCTAAACTTAGAATTAATACATTTTCAGATATTTTTTTATGCATTATCCCTTTGGAAGAGTGAATGTAAATTCCGTGTATTCGCCCTGCTTGCTGTCGGCGTAGATTACGCCCTCATGCATATTAATAATAGTTTTGACAATATAGAGACCGAGACCGACTCCCTTGACGTCAAAACTTCTCGACTGGTCAACCTTATAGAAGCGCTCGAATATTCTTGAAATATCTTCTTTTGAAAGACCGGCGCCTGAGTTTCTCAGAGTGATTGAAACATTTTCCTTATCATCTGAGGCAAAAACGCTTATTGTTCCGTTCTCATTTGTGAATTTGACTGCGTTATCAAGAAGATTATATATAACCTGATGAACGAGGTCTCTGTCGGCCAGAACCTTGATTTCGGATATTTCCTCAAGTCCCTCGACTGAAATATTTTTTTCGCTTAGCCGCTGTTCCATAGAAATAAGAGTCTCGAGTATCTGCGAAGAAATATTATATTTCGTCGGTTGAATTTTCACCTCACCCGACTCAATCTTTGAAAGGTTAAGCATTGATACGACAAGACGTGAGAGCCTTTTAACCTCTGAGGATACCGTTGCAAGATATTCTTTTTCTTTTTCCGGCGGAATCGTTCCGTCAAGAATACCGTCAACAAAGCCGCCGATTGTTGTCATGGGCGTCTTGAGCTCGTGAGAAACATTCGCCACAAAACTTTTTTTCGCCTCATTATCAACGGCGAGCTCATCAACCATCTTATTGAGAGCGAACGCCATTTGCTCCATATCGCTTGTCGAACCCTCTGCGCTGACGTGATAGCTGAAATCGCCCTTTGCGTAATGACCTATGGCTTCAATCATTTCGGCTATAGGCTTTGTGGTGCGCCTTGTGTTGATATATATCGCCGCAAAGGAAACAAGAATAGCTACAAGAGTTGCCCAGAAGGTAATTTTGCATATTGAAGCAACATAGGGGAGAAGCCCCTGAACGGCGTCTTCAACAGCGAAAACCTCACCGATAACAGCGTTATTATATATTATAGGTATAGCAACGATAAAGCTGTTGCCGAAATGCGGGTCGAGAGCTGTGAAACTTGTGAAACCGCCCTCCTTTGCTCTTGTGACAAGATCAGGGTCAACCTGAATGGCTGAATGTGTCTGACAGACCTTGCCCTCGTTTGAAAGAAACTCGGGGCAGATGATTATTTTCCCGCTTAAATCGCATATATAGTACTCTGACTCAGTGGCTTTTGAAATGGTCTTTATATTATTGCCGAGTATCAGCGTGTTGAAACGGCGATCCGCTTCTTCGGCGCTGACTGCGTTGATATAGCTTTGAGATATGGAGTTGCTGTTTTCCATAAGCATATCCATTTTCTCGTTCCACCAATGATTTGTGACAAGCAAGAGCATCATAACGCTGAACAGCACAAAACAAGCGGCGACAATCAAGGCGGTGACAAGATAATAATACTTTATAAAACTCTTTCTTTTATTTTTTTTATGCGAACTCATTTTATTCCCTCTGTGTTATTTCATAAATCCCAAATACGGCAGAAAACATCCTGCCGGAATATCTTCTGCCGTGATAATTATATTTAGTATCAGTCTTTTGTTTCAAACTTATAGCCGACGCCCCAGACTGTTCTGAGCTCCCATTTGTCTGATACGCCTTCAAGTTTTTCACGAAGTCGTTTGACGTGAACGTCAACTGTTCTTGAGTCGCCGTAGTAGTCAAAGCCCCATACCTCGTCAAGAAGCTGGTCTCTTGTGAAAACTCTGTTCGGATTTTTCGCAAGGTGGAAAATAAGCTCCATCTCTTTGGGCGGTGTGTCAATCTGTTTTCCGTTGACTCTGAGCTCATAGTTTGTGAGGTTTATTGAGAGTTTGTCATAGTGAACCTCTTTTATTTCGTCAACGGGATTTTTCGCCGCACGGCGAAGAACCGCCTTGACTCTGGCGATAATCTCCTTTGTGTCAAACGGCTTCACAACATAGTCGTCAGCGCCGAGCTCAAGACCGAGAACCTTATCAAAAACCTCGCCCTTTGCGGTGAGCATAATAATAGGGTTGTCCGAGAACTTTCTGATTTCTCTGCATACCTGCCAGCCGTCAAGTCTGGGGAGCATTATATCAAGAAGAACCAGGTCGGGCGACTCCTCCTGAAACATTGAGACTGCCGTTACGCCGTCGTTAGCTATGACAACGGTGTAGCCTTCTTTCTCAAGATAAAGTCTTAATAATTCGCAGATGTTAAGGTCGTCATCGACAACAAGAATTTTACCTAAACTCATAGTAATTCCTCCTTAGTGGATTCCATTATATATATTATAGCTGAAGTTTCACAAATACATATTAATATTTTTAAAATTTTATCACATTTTTTCGGGTGCGTCTATTTTAAGCATATGAAGAACATTTCTTATTGTATCCTTGACGCAAACGCAGAGATAAAGTCTTGCCTGCATGAGGTCTTTATCCTCCACACTTACACGGCATGCGTTGTAAAACTTGTGAAACAGTGAAGCAAGCTCGAGGACAAAGTGAGTCATCTTAGCGGGCTCGTAGCTCTTTGCCGCCGAAATAACGGTATCGGTGAGAGACGAAAGGTGACGGATAAGCTCTCTTTCTTCGGGCGCAGTGAGAAGCATAAGCTGTTTTTCACTGCACTCTTCGAGAGTTATGTTCTGCTCTTCAAGTTTTCTGAGAATACTGCAAATTCTTGCGTGCGCATACTGACAGTAATAAACGGGGTTCTGTGAGCTCTGTTCGACGGCAAGGTCGAGATCAAAATCCATTGTTGAACCCGCCTCACGCATATTGAACAGAAAACGCACTGCGTCAATGGGCACTTCGTCGAGAAGGTCAACGAGCGTTATGGCTTTGCCCGTTCTCTTGCTCATCTTGACGGGCTGACCGTCTTTCACAAGTCGGACAAGCTGCATAAGAACGACTTCAAGCCTGTCGCCGCTTATGCCTATAGCCTCCATAGCGCCCTTCATACGGGCGACATGACCGTGATGGTCGGCGCCCCAGACATCGACAGCCTTGTCAAAGCCCCTCATGAACTTGTTTCTGTGATAAGCGATATCGGCAAGAAAATATGTCGGGTTTCCGTTGGCACGGATAAGAACATCATCTTTCAGCTCGAGCTTTTCTATCTCGGCGTCGCTCTTGCCCTGCTTCTTTAAAAGTTTTGTCTGAACCTCAATGTTCTTATACCATAAAGCACCGTCTTTTTCATAGGTATAGCCGTTATTTTTAAGAATATCGAGCGTGTCTTTAAGTTCGGTTCCGTTGTGAAGCGAAAGCTCTGAGAACCAAAGGTCATAGTTTATTCTGTATTTTGCCATAGCACGCTTCATGTTTTCGATATTGAGCGGCAGGGCAAATTCGGTGAGAGCCTTTCTTCTTTCCTTTTCATCCTTTTCAAGGTATGCGTCGCCGTATTTGTCGGCAAACTCTTTTGCTCTTTCGATAATGTCTGCGCCGTGATAGCTGTCCTCGGGCAGCTCTACAGCGTCTTCGCCTTTAAAAATCTGCTGATATCTGATATCGAGCGAAAGAGCGAATTTTTCTATCTGGTTGCCTGCGTCGTTGACATAAAATTCACGGCTGACTTCATAGCCGGCATAGTCAAGAACTGCGGCGAGACAGTCGCCAAGAGCACCGCCTCTTGCGTTACCCATATGCATAGGTCCTGTGGGGTTTGCCGAGACAAATTCGACGTTTATCTTCTTCCCTTTGCCGTAATCGCTTCTGCCATAAGAGTCACCGCATTTTCTGATGTCGAGAAGAACGTCGGCATAGAACCTGTCCGAAAGATAAAAATTGATAAATCCGGGACCTGCAATCTCTACCTTTGAGAAATAAGTGTCGCCGATATCCATATATTCTTTCATCGTGTCTGCGATTTTTCTCGGCGCAAGGCGGAAAACCTTTGCGTTTGCCATTGCGGCGTTTGAAGAAAAATCGCCGTTATTCCTGTCGGCAGGCACCTCTATATTGAAGTCGTTCATAGGCTCGGCGGAAAGCTTTCCGTCAGAGACGGCTTTTCCGACAGCTTCGAGAATAATACTTTTTATCTGTGCTTTTGCTTCGTTTACAATTTTTGACATTTATAAATCCTCAGTCTTTCTGAAAATGAATTCAAACTCTATCTCACCTATAGGGACAAGCTCCATATCTGTCTCATAGCGGAAATAAAGCCTCCCGTTTTCAAAATCCGAAATAAGCTCACTGCATGAAACTCCCATGTTGAAGCTCAGACCTGAATTTGAATAGTGGGTGATGTGCCTTATTCCCTTTTCCATTATAATAAGAGAGGCGAGCGAAGAAGCGTTGCGGCTTATCGAAACCTTTCTTCCGTTTCTGACATGAATTGAGGTTTCTTCACCGACAGAATCTCCCTGTGTCTCAATATAGGTGATTGTGTAGTCGTCGCTTTCACCGCTTATTACAGCCTCGGTGTGAGCGATAATAGTTTCCTTATCATCTTCGGCATATTGCGAAGAGATAATCTTTATTTTCTGTTTTTTATCCAAATGATTTTACCTTCTGCTTCAAGTATTCTTTCTGTGACGAAGAAAGTCTTCAAGAATCATGACGGCTGAAACAGCGTCTATAACATTTTTTCTGTCTTTCCCTCTTGTGTTCGTTTCATTGAGAGCCTTGTGCGCCGAAACAGTGGTGAGTCTTTCGTCCCACATAACGGCACAAATGCCCGTCTCCTGCTGAAGTTTATCTGCAAACTGTGTGCATTTCTGAGCGCGAAAGCCCTCTGAGCCGTCCATATTCTTAGGCTTTCCGACAACAATGAGCGACGGCTTTTTTTCGCTTATAACAGCTTTAATTTTTTCTATGAGCTTAGGCTCATAGCTTTCCTTAATGACGGTGACGGGGGAGGCGAGCATTTCAAGCGCGTCACACACCGCTACGCCCGTTCTCATATCGCCGTAATCTATTGACATAATAACCATCAGTCGCTAAGCTCCAATTTGACAGTTGAGAAGGTTCTTCGTGTTGAAAGCCCCTCGTGAACTCTTGAAATTATGGTCTTTGTCATTGAAATAAGGCTTGTCGTGCTGAGATTTGACGGCATATCGTAACCGTACCATATACTCATGACATAATAGGGCGAGCCAATGCACAGCCATTTATCATAGTTATCGGTTGTAGTACCTGTCTTTGCAAAGGTCTGAAGTCCCGGAAGCGTACAGCCGTAAGCCGTGCCGTAGGGTCTTGTAGTGACCTTTGAAAGAAGATCGAGCATTATATCGGCTGAGCTTTCGTCAAGCGCCTGTTCGTATTCGGGCTTTGTGTTGTCAAGGATAACCTTTCCGTTTCTGTCAAGAACTCTGTAATAGCTGTATGACGGGTAATATCTGCCGCCGTTGCCGAAAACAGCGTATGCGCTCGCCATTTCGAGAGTTGAGACGCCGCCGTTTGTACCGCCGACGCAAAGAGGGGATAAATCCTTATCGCTTGCGGTTAAGTGCTCAAGGTGGAAATGCTCCGTCGCATACTTATAAGAATCGGCGACGCCTAAGACCTCATTGAGAAGTCTTGCGGGTACGGTGTTGAGAGAACGGCAGAGAGCCGACTCAACAGTTACATATTCGCCCGTGCCCTTGTCGCCCGCATAGTTTCTCGGCCAGAGCGTTCCGTCGGGGAGAGTGATAGCCTGATTTAGAACCGTTGCGCTGCCTGAGCGGATATAGCCCTTATCAACGCACGGGGCATAGACAGTCAGAGGCTTGATTGAAGAACCGGGCTGTCTGAAAGAGGTCGCCGCTCTGTTCTTGACACGGTCGCCCGTTTTCTTGCCCGTGCCGCCGACTATAGCGACAATTCTGCCCTGATAATCCATTATCGTTATGGCGCTTTCGGGCAGCTTTCCGTTTTTGTCAGTGTGTGAATAGGGGAAGTTCGTTCTGTTGAGATAGATGTCCTCAACAACACCCTGAACACGCATATCGACAGCAGTTTCTATTCTCAGACCGCCGCAATAAACCTGACGCCATGCTTCAGTGTAGTCATAGCCGTATTCCTTGCGAAGGTCGCTGATAATTTCGTCGATAACATAGTCAACATAATAGCTGTTATATTCGTTTGTTTCGTTTGTTTCGGCGACGGTAGTCTGAGCGGCAGAGCGTCTGCTTTCAAGCTTTATCTCATATTTGAGAGCCTTATTATACTGCTTTTCGGTGATTTTACCCTGTTCTTTCATACATTCGAGGCAGTATGTCATTCTGCTTTTGACGCCTTTTTCACCGTCAAAGTTTGTGTATGGATTATATTTATACGGGTTCTGTGTTATAGAAGCGAGCATTGCGCACTCGGCTACGGTCAGCTCCTTGAGCTCCTTGCCGAAATAAGTTTCAGCCGCCGTTTTTACACCGTAACAGCCCGAACCGAGATAGATAGTGTTGAGGTATGCTTCAAGTATATCTTCTTTCTCATAGTTTTTCTCAAGATTGAGAGCGTTGAGAATTTCTTTGAACTTTCTGACAAACGTAGCCTGATTCTGACGTGTAAGGTTTTTTATAAGCTGCTGTGTGATAGTTGAACCGCCCTGCATATCGCTGCCGACGGCAGTGGTCAGAAAGCCCTTTATCGTTCTGAGCCAGTCAACGCCTTCATGGTCATAGAAACGCTTGTCTTCAAGACAGACAAACGCATTCTGAAGATTTTTCGGTATTTTCTTTATTGAGACCCATTCACGGTTTTCCGTGCCGTGAAGTCTCTTTATCTCGTATTTTTCGCCCTCATCGTTGAACGCATAAAGAATAGAGGTCTGATACTGCTCATTCTTATATGTGTCGAGGTTAATAAGAGAGTCGCCATCTCTGACGGAAATAACATGGTTTATCATTGTCACACCTATTACGCAGACAGTGACACAGCAGGCGGCAATGAAACCGAAAAGAGTTATAAGCACCCATTTGAGAACGGGGTTCATCGGCTTACGGTTAGCTTTCTTTTCCATCTTTTTCATTTTCTTTTGGGTGCGTTTATCTATTCGTTCACCTTTTTCCGACATTTTATTTTTTTCTTTGTCAGCCATTTACATTTCCTCCTTGTGAAGGTATTTCTCTTCTGTTTTGTGAATGTACATAATACCCCATTTTTGTATTATGACGGTATTATAATAAATTATAAACATTAAATCAATATAAACAATCGAAAAATGTAAAAAATTAATTGATTTTTATGTGTTTGTCGTGTATTATCTCTGTAGCAATTTTATATTTTAAAGAAACGGAGAAATTGTTATGGAATTTATAAATGTTAAAACCTATGACGAGATGAGCAGAGTTGCCGCCGATATTGTCATTGAGCAGCTCAAAAAAAAGCCTGACAGCGTTTTAGGTCTTGCGACCGGCTCGTCGCCTGTGGGAATGTATAATCTTCTCGTTGAAGCGAACAAAAACGGAGAAATCGACTTCTCAAAAGTTACAACGATTAATCTTGACGAATATTTCGGTCTCTCGGGCGACAACGACCAGAGCTATCGCTACTTTATGAACGACAAGCTCTTCAACCATGTCAATATAGATAAAGCCAATACATATGTCCCCAGCGGCAATTCCTCCGACCCCGAAGAAGAGTGTAAGGCATACGATGCGCTGATTGAAAAATTCGGTATTGACCTTCAGGTTCTCGGCGTGGGCAGAAACGGTCACATAGGCTTCAACGAGCCCGACGACGTTTTCTCAAAGGGCACTCATGTGACTAAGCTTGACGAAAGCACAATAAAGGCAAACGCCCGTTTCTTTGAAAACGAAAGCGATGTTCCGACAATGGCGCTGACTATGGGTATTGAATCGATAATGTCGGCGAAGAAAATAATTCTTGTGGCAAACGGCGACTCAAAAAAGCCGATTATCGAAAAGCTCAGAACCTGCGAGGTTGACCCGCACATTCCTGTTTCAATACTCAAAAATCACCCCGACGCAACAATAATCTTCAGCGAAAGCTAAAACATATCAGACGAGGAGCAAGAATATGGAAAAATATCTCATTAATCCAAATCAGAAGATGTCTAAGGTCAGCCGTGAAATCTACGGTCATTTCGCCGAGCATCTGGGCAGATGTATCTATGAGGGTCTTTATGTCGGCGAAAACAGCGAAATCCCCAATATCAACGGTATGCGCTGTGATGTTGTCAATGCGCTCAAAGAGATAAAGGTGCCCGTTCTTCGCTGGCCGGGCGGCTGCTTTGCCGACGAATATCACTGGCGTGACGGAATAGGCGACAAGGCTGACAGAAAAAAGATGATAAACACCCACTGGGGCGGCGTCACCGAAGACAACAGCTTCGGCACACACGAGTTTTTTGAGCTCTGCGACCAGCTCGGCTGTGAGGCATACATAAACGGAAACGTCGGCTCGGGCACAGTCAGAGAAATGAACGAGTGGGTCGAATATATGACATTTGACGGCGTTTCGGATATGACTGAGCTTAGAAAAAAGAACGGCAGGGAAAATCCGTGGAAAGTCAAATACTTCGGCGTCGGCAACGAGACATGGGGCTGCGGCGGTCATATGCTCCCCGAAGCATATGCAGACGTTTACAGACAGTATGAGACATATATCAGAGATTATGACAGAGATAAGCATATTTTCCGGATTGCCGTCGGTCCGAACTCTGACGATTATCACTGGACGGAGGTCATGCTTCAGAAGGCGTGCTCAAGAATAGAGGGTCTTTCGCTTCATTATTACTGCGGACCGATGAACCATGAGGGCGACAGAGGTCACGCTACAGACTTTGACACCGACGATTACTACGGAACGCTTAAAAGAGCCGTCAAAATTGAAGAAATACTTAACCGCCACGAGAATATTATGGATCACTATGACCCCGAAAAGAGAGTCGCTCTTATTGTTGACGAATGGGGCTCATGGTATAAGGTTGAAAAGGGCACAAATCCCGGATTTCTTTATCAGCAGAACACAATGAGAGACGCCGTTATTGCCGGTCTTTCTCTCAACGTCTTCAACAAACACTGCGACCGTGTCAGAATGACAAATATCGCTCAGATGGTCAATGTTCTTCAGGCTATGGTTCTCACCGACGGAGAAAAAATGCTCCTGACGCCGACATATCATGTTTTCAGGCTCTTTAAAGAGCACCATGACAATACGCTTCTGGGCAGTTATATCACGAACAAAACGGTCGGCGGGGAATATAATATTCCCAAGTTCTTTGAAAGCGCTTCAATGACAGAGGACGGAAAGATTATTTCAACTCTCGTCAACACTTCAGACTGTGAAGACAGTGAAATTCACTGTCAGATAGCCGATTTCAAGGTTAAGAGTATTGAGTGCGAAATAGTCACCGGCGACATGAACGCATATAACACCTTTGATGAAAAAGAAACCGTCAAGGCTGAAAAGTTCACGGACTTTGAAATGACGCAGGACGGCTTTATCGCCAAAGTTCCCGCTTGCAGTGTTCTTCGCTTTATTATTGAATGATGCCCGAAAAGGAGCTGTGCCGCCGCTGTCTTTTAAGAGAGAGCGGCGAAGAAGACAAAGCGCTTGAGGTAAAAGAATGTATTTCACGGATAAAAGAAAGCGAAAAGGCGGCTGACGGTATTTATACGCAGAGGCTTTCGCTTTGCCGTGAATGTGAGCATCTTCTGAGCGGAACATGCATGAAGTGCGGCTGTTATGTCGAGCTTCGGGCGGCTTTCAGAAATAATCACTGTCCGCTTGCGGGCACAAAAAGAAAATGGTAAAAAAATGGAGACTTTGCGCAGCAGAGTCTCCGATTTTTTCATTTGTCAAAAATATTAATTCCCGTAGCCCTGTAAACGCTTTCGGCGAGCTGTAAAGCAATTTCTCTTATCACCGAAAGCTGATAAGAGCCTGCTGAAGCGGCGTCGCCCGAACCGTGACCTATAGTATTATCTTTATATTCGTCTAAAAAGCTATAGTATTCTTTAAGAAAGTCGTCAATCGCCTCTTTGACATCTTCTGTGTCATAATCAGTATCATCAGAGACAATTTTCAAACCTTTTTCGATAATTTTTTCATAAGCGGCAATCCATTCGCCTGTGATGATGTTCATGTCGGTCTGACTGCCGGCGTTAGAATATTTTGCCGAATATTCTTTATCAATCGGATTTAGCTTAAATATTTCATCAATTTCATAATCCGGCAACGCATACTGCCCGTTTTCCGGATTTTCAGACACAGGGGACATTTCGTTTTTTGCCGTGCCTTCACGCAGATAAGGCGAAGCGAATACACCGGCAAACAAGCCTATTATGAGACAAAGAGCTGAAATAATTATGACCGCTGTCTTTTTCATATTACATTTCCCCTTTCCTTGCCTTTATCTCGGCGAGGATTTCGTTATATTTATCCTCGTCAATCTTATATTTTCTTGAAAGAACATAATATCCTATACCCATGAAGATAACGGGCAGAACAGCCATAACGACTCTGAGCCAGAAGGTCATGCTGTCGGAAGCGGTCGAAAGTATAGCCTGAACGGTTTCGGCTTTTTCCGCTTCAGCCGCTGCCGCACCGATAACCTGTTTTTGCGAAAGGGCAAGGTTTTCGGCGTCGGATATCTGATTTGTGATTGAAGTCAGACCGATTGCGAGATAAACAACCATGATTATAAGCTGCTGGAGTGAGCTTGACATTTTAGCCATGAACGGTCTGACAGAGAAAATAAGAGCCTCGTTTCTCTCACCGGTGAGATATTCGTTATATTCTATGGTGTTTGAAAGGCATACGGCGCCGATAAGGTAGAAGAGCGAATAGCCCATGCCGATGAAGAACGAAATAGCGCAAAGGCAATAGAAACTGCCCGTACCGCTGATAAACTGACCCGTGAGGAAGAAGAGCACATAGCCGACAATCGTCATGATATAAGACATTCTGACTATCTGTATGCGTTTGAGCTTTTTTGTCAGCAGGGGATAAATGATATAGCTCAGACCCGAGGAAGCACCGAAAAAGATAACAAAAATCGTTGTGAATTTGCCCTCGTAGCCGTATGAAAGATAAATATAGTTTGTGCCGAAAGCGGTGAGGAGAGTACCGCTGAGATTGACAAAGAGGAGCATTAATGCCGTCCAGAGAACCTGTTTGTTGTTGAAAATAATGCCGACCATCTTTTTGAAACCGACGTTTTCTTCGTTTTCCGTGTGAATCTGCGGCTTTTCTTTAACTCCGGCGCATACAAACGACTGACAGCCGATAAAGGTCAAAGCAATAACTATTGAAACCACCCTGTAGCCTGTGACGGCATTACCTCCGATTGCGAGCGAGCCGACAGTGAAAATGGGAATAAGACCGTTTGCAAGCACCGAGCCCAGACCCGAGAAAAGGTTTGAAATCGAAGTGACAAAGTCTCTCTCTTTAGGTTCGCTTGTCAAAGACGGGAGCATTGACCAGTAGCCGATGTCGTTCATTGTGTAGGTGATATCCCAAAGAAGATAGAGAAAAGTGAACGCTATAACATATGCCGTGCCCTTAATAGGTAAGGTATAGATAAGCACTAAAACGGCGGCGTTCGTTATAGAACCTATAAATATCCAGGGCTTGAACTTGCCGAATTTTGAGCGGGTCTTTTCAATGATACCGCCCATGATAGGGTCGTTGATACCGTCCCATATGCGACAGATTATCATGATAATACTGATTGCCGCAAACTGACCGTCAGTGACGCCATTTGTGTAGAGAATGAATGTCAGAAGAAAGTATGTATAGAGAGAATAGGCTAAATCTCTCCCGATACCGCCAAGCGAATAAATCCATGCGTTACGCTTGAAGCTTGATTTTTCGGCGACAGCCGTCTTTGACATAAAAATGCACTCCTTTATATGTTTTTTGAATGTCTCCTGACTGAAGTATAACAGATAAACATTTCACTGTCAAACATAAATGATATTTCAAAATATATTTTAAATATATTATAAATAACAGAATTTTATTGCAAAAGCCATATCCTTATGATATAATTCACAGTGATTAATTATGCAAAACCGAGGCGGTGTACCGTAAAGGTATCCGCACGGCATATGGCGGTGAAGAAGTGAAAATTATCGAAAGTGATAACAATATAATCTTAGAGGATGTTAAATGCCTTGACATAGGTTTGTGCCTTGACTGCGGTCAGGCTTTCCGTTTCAGAAAAAACGAAGACGGCTCTTTTCACGGCGTTGTCGGGAGCACTGTTCTTGACGTCAGACAGGACGGCGACAGATGTGTTTTTTATCACACGACAAAAGAAGAGTTTGAAAATGTGTGGCGCAGATATTTCGACCTTGACAGGGACTATGAAAAAATCTGTGAGAGCTTTGATGACGAATACCTTATCCGTGCCTGCCGTGAATATTACGGAATAAGAATACTCAGGCAGGACAGGTGGGAGGCTCTCTGCTCCTTCATCATTTCGCAGAATAACAACATTCCGAGAATTAAAGGAATAGTCGAAAGGCTCTGTGAAAACTTCGGCGAAAAAATAGGGGAGGGAGATTATTCTTTCCCGTCATATGAGATTCTCGCCGATAAAACGGTTGAAGATTTAGCCCCTCTGCGTTCGGGCTTCAGGGCTAAATATATAATTGACGCCGCTCAGAAGGTGAAAAGCGGCGAAGTGAATTTAGAAATACTCGATAAAATTGATATTGAAGACGCTCGCAAAGAGCTTATGAAAATAAAGGGCGTCGGGGCAAAAGTCGCCGAGTGTACTCTCCTCTACGGCGTGGGAATAACGGACGCTTTCCCTGTCGATGTGTGGGTCAGACGAATTTGCGAAGAGCTTTACCCACAGGGTCTCCCCGGGTGCATGAACGGCGTCAGGGGTATAGCTCAGCAGTATCTTTTCCACTGGAGAAGAAATCTTGATGAAAGCGCGGTGAGCGTATGACGAAAAAGCAGAAAGCGATAGCCTGCGTCGAGGCGCTTAAAGGCGAATACACAGAGGCTCTGTGCTCACTCAATGCCGATAATCCTCTTCAGCTTCTTATTGCGACAAGGCTTTCGGCTCAGTGCACCGACGCAAGAGTTAATCTTGTTACCCCCGTGCTTTTTGAAAAATATAAAACGCTCGAGGACTTCTGTAACGCAAAGCTCGAAGATGTTGAAGAAATAGTTCATTCCTGCGGCTTTTATCACGCAAAAGCTAAGGATATTATAGAAATGAGCAGACAGATTAGGGACAATTTCTCGGGTGAAGTGCCCGACACAATAGAAAAGCTGACAACGCTTTCAGGCGTCGGCAGAAAGACGGCGAACCTTATTATCGGCGACGTCTATAAAAAGCCCGCAGTTGTTGCGGACACTCATTTAATCAGAATAACAAATCTTTTGGGGCTTGTTGACACCAAAGACCCGAAGAAGGTTGAAACTGAGCTTAAAAAGCTTCTGCCGCCTGAAGAAAGCAACGACTTTTGCCACCGCTGTGTGCTTCACGGCAGAAAGGTATGCATTTCTTCGAGACCGAAATGCGGCGAATGTGTGATGAAAGAATACTGCAAACATGCGAAATCGTTAAATAAAACGAACCCGAAAGGATGATATTATGGATGCCGGAAAGAAAAAGGCGATAGGTGAAAAAGTGAAATCGGCAATCGGGGTCAAGGGCGATTTTAAAACTGCAATACTCCCGATGATGAACTACAGCTACGCCAATATGTTTATGGGCGGAGCGGGCTATATCATCTCAATGTATTTCACGGTGTTTCTGACAGACGTCGTCAATCTCTCGGCGGGCGACGCAGGCTTAATCATTATGATCGCCACTTTGTGGGACGCTGTGACCGACCCTGCAATGGGCATTATCACAGACAGAACAAGGTCTGAAACAGGCAAGCACAGAAGATATCTCCTCTGGGGCATACCCGTGCTGTTTTTGTCATATACGCTTTTGTGGAACTCCTACGGGCTTAACGGCGCTCAGAACAGAACAAAGGCAATGGTCTATTTTATTTTAGTCTATATGCTTTATAAGACCGCCTACACGATAATATCCGTCCCTCACACCGCAATGCTACCCGAGCTTGCCCCCGAATATGACCTGAGAACACAGTTTAATTCGGTCGGCTACCTTTTCAATTCTGCGGGTATGGTTCCGTCGTTTCTGATAGCGGCGTTAGTTCTTGCCGTATGCGGCTCAAACGACGACCTGTCACAGAGTTCAAAAAAGCCGTTTCTTATTATAGGTATAGTGTTGTCGCTCTTTTATTCGCTGTCGGTTTTTCTTACATACAGAACAACGAAAGAGCGTTCTTCTCTCGGCGAGCCTAAAGAAAAATTCGATTTTCATTATCTTATAAGAGAATATGTTCTTGTTTTCAAAAACAAAGCGTTCAGACAGTATTTCTTTATGTCGCTTGCCTATCAGTTCTCAACGGGCTTTTATTCAAGCTCAAAGATTTATTATATAAAATATCTTGCCGGGCAGTACAGCCGCTATGCTATTCTCAATGCCGTCGCCGGCGTCGCAGAAGCGAGCGCATTCCCGTTTAACTATGCCATGACGATAAAACACGGCAAGAAAAAGTGCGGCAATATAGTCACTCCGCTCATGGTTGCGGGTCTTGCTATTGGTCTTATAATGCAGATGAGCGAGCCAGGCACCAAAATAGGACTGATGTGGTTTATAGTTATGCTCATAAGCATGATTTTATATCCTTTCGGTATGAGCGGTCTTGGCTTTGTTTCAACAAATGTTTTCCCCGACCTTACAGATGTCGATGAGCTTATAACGGGCAGAAGAAGAGAGGGCGTAATTTCAACATTTTCAACTCTCATAAAAAAGAGCGTGGCGGGCATCATGGCGGCTCTCGTCGGTTTCACTCTTCAGGGCTTCGGTCTTGTCACGGGCGATAAGGTCAAGGAGTATGAAAAAGCGACGGGTCTGATTTTTCAGCAGACCGATAAAGCAATGTGGGGCATCAGATTATGCGTAGCTGTTATTCCGATTGTTGCGGCATTTATATCGCTTATTCTTCTGAAGCGTTTTGAAATGACAAAGGAAGATCACACAATGATAAGAGCGGCTATTGCAACTAAGAGAGCCTACGGCTCGGTTGAACTGACAAAAGAGCAGATTGAACGAATTGAAAAGGTGTCGGGTCAGAAACTTGAAAACACATGGCTCGGTCAAGATAACTCAGGCGGCCATCCGCTTGAAAAAGACGAAAACGGAGAATTTATCATTCCCGCTTTCAGCTACGAAGAAAAATAAGGCAGATTGAAAGGAAAAATGAGCATGGAAAAGTTTTTATTCTATTTCAGCCAGTGGACTTGGGGCTTTTCGGTCAATTTCATCGGCGCAGTCGCATACTTTATATGTGTATATATAAAAAAATATGACCATGATAAAGTCGGCTATTCACACATTGTTTATTTGCCCTGGAATCAGGGCGGTCTGTCGCTCGGGACTTTCATCTTTATGAAAAAAGACCACCCGAATAAGAAGTGGACATATAACACCCGTATTCACGAATACGGTCACACATGGCAGTGCCTTTTGCTCGGACCTCTTTACTGGCTTGTTGTTGCTCTCCCGTCAGCGGTGTGGTGCAACTTCTTTGAGGGCTACAGAAAAAAGCATAACGTGTCATACTATAAGCTCTACTGTGAAGGCTGGGCGAATAACTGGGGTCAGAAAATGACCGGCAAAAAAATGGAAATTGAAAAATAAAGCAGGACTTAATAATGAAAAAAAGAATATTGGGCGCTTTCCTTGCGGCAGTGACGGCACTTATGTGTCTCGTTTCATGCGGTAAGGACACGGGCGAGGGGAAAAATCTTATCTTTCCCATTGATAACGACCCCGTTTATCTTGACCCGCAGATAGCTAAGGATAAAGGCGCAAAGGATATAATAAATAATTGCTTCGAAGGGCTTGTGAGGCTTGACGGAAACGGCGAAATAATACCGGGCGTCGCCGAAAAGTGGGAGATAAGCGAAGACGGAAAAACCTATGCTTTCACTCTCAGAGAGGATGCGTCCTGGTATTTCCCGAAATCGGCGGCTCAGCTTGTTGACGAAGAGAACAAAGAGGGCTATGAAGAGCCTCTTACCGCTTCGGATTTTGTGTTTGCACTTAGAAGAGCGGTTATGAAAAGCACGGGCGCAAAAGACGCAGAGTGCCTCTTCGCTATAAAAAATGCTCAGGCGATAAACAGCGGAAGAATGTCGCCTTCAAATCTCGGCGTTGAAAAAACGGGAAAGCACAAGCTGACAATAACGCTCGAATACCCCGACCCTGATTTTTTAAAGATGCTGACCCGTGCTATCTGTATGCCGTGTAATGAAAAATTCTTCAATCTCACAAAAGGCAGATACGGCTTAGCTATACAATATATTATCGGCAACGGTCCGTTCTATATGGGTTCGTGGAACACCGACAAATCAATCACGATAAAGAAAAATCCCTATTATCACGGTGAAAACGAAGCCACACCTCAAAGCGTAATGTTCTCGATAAACAATGAGTTTTCTACACGGGCAAAGAAGCTCACCTCGGGCACATATGACGTAACACCGCTTGATTACAGCGCATATTCACAGATAAAAGATGAAAAGGGGCTCACATTTGTTGAGAGCGAAAACACGGTTTGGTCGCTTGTTTTCAACTGTCAGGATGAATATATGAAAGACCTCAGCGCGCGCCTTGCGGTTCTCTACGGCTTTGACGCGTCGCTTATGACGGCGAGCGCAAATATGAGCGAAAGAGCGGCTCACGTCTGCGCGGGGAGCACTATGACGAAGAAGCAGGCTGAGAAATATAAGATTGAAATTCCGAAATATAATATATCGAAAGCGGAGTCATATTGGGCGAAAGCGCTCGGGTCGCTCGGAGTGGGCGCGATGAGCATTACCATAAAATGCTCCGTCAATAATGAAAAGGATATCAGAGCCGTCCTTCAGAATCTTCAGAAGGCTTTCGGCATAAGCTGTGATGTCCGGGTCAATGCGCTTGAAGAGAGCGAGCTTATAAAAGCGCTCGAGACAGGCGACTATCAGATTGCGTATGCGCCGATAAAAGCACCGTCTGACTCAATGCTTGATTATCTCAGGTATGCGTCGGAGATTGCGTTTTACGACAACAGTGAATTTGACTCTCTCATAATGCGCATACGGAAAGCGGACACAGCCGATAAAGCGGGCGGCATCAAAAACGCCGAAGAACATCTTGTCAATAACGGCGTTATCGTACCTTTATTCAGCGCAAAAAGCTATCTTGCCTCAGCTAAGGGCGTGTCAGGTGTTTTCACCGACGCTTCATGCAACGTGACAAGCTTCTTTAAAACATATAAAACAGATTAAGATAAGGAGTATCTGACTATGAACGACACAAAAGAACTCTACAGGCTCTGGAAAGAAAAGGCGGTTCTCGACAGCGACCTTCAGAAAGAGCTAAAGGCTGTAGAAAATGACGAAGACGAAATTTTTGACAGATTTTATAAAAACCTCGAATTCGGCACTGCGGGTCTTAGGGGCGTTATCGGCGCAGGCACAAACAGAATGAATGTCTATACCGTCAATCAGGCGACGCAGGGGCTTGCAGATTATCTTAACAGCGAGTTTCAGAACCCGAGCGTTGCTATCGCCTATGACTCAAGAATAAAGTCCGATGTTTTCGCAAAGAGTGCGGCAGGCGTTCTGGCGGCAAACGGAATTAAGGTCTATTTTTACCCGAGACTTGTTCCAACGCCTATGCTCTCCTTTGCTGTCAGAAGACTCGGCTGCTCCTCGGGTATCATTATCACGGCGAGCCATAATCCCTCGAAATACAACGGCTATAAGTGCTATGACCCCAACGGCTATCAGATGACAGACGAAGCGGCGGATAAGACCTATAATTTTATTGAAAAGGTCGATATGTTTGACGGCGTTAAAACGATGGACTTTGAAGACGCTTTAGCTCAGGACATGATAGATTTCATAGAGGACTGGCTCTTTGAAGAGTTTTATGAAAAGGTTCTCTCGGCGAGCGTATATGACTGCAAGGGCAGCGATATAAAGATTATCTACACTCCCCTCAACGGCACGGGCAATATCCCCGTCAGAGAAATTCTCAGACGAAAGGGCATTGAAAATGTCAAGGTTGTCAAAGAGCAGGAGCTTCCCGACGGAAACTTCCCGACCTGCCCGTTCCCGAACCCCGAAATAAAGCAGGCGTTTGAAAAAGCTATTGAAATGACAAAGGAGTATGAAGCCGACCTTCTTCTTGCCACCGACCCCGACTGCGACCGTGTCGGTATAGCAGTTAAAGACGGCGGAGATTATAAGCTCCTTTCGGGCAACGAAGTGGGAGTACTGCTTGCAGATTATCTTCTTTCGGTCAGAAAAAAGCAGGGTACTTTACCCGAAAACCCGATAGTCGTCAAGTCCTTTGTCACAACAAGCCTTGTCAATGCTGTCGCTTCTTCTTACGGCGCAGAGACAAAAGAGCTTCTCACGGGCTTCAAATATATCGGCGAGCTTATCACACAGCTTGAAGAAAAGGGCGAAGAAAACCGATTTATTGTCGGTATGGAGGAGAGCTACGGCTATCTTTCGGGTATCCACGCAAGAGATAAGGACGCTGTTGTCGCCTCAATGCTTATAGCCGAAATGGCTTGCTTCTATAAGAATAAAGGTTTAAGCCTCTATGAGAAAATACAGCAGATTTATGATGAATACGGCGTATATCTCAACACGCTTGACAACTTTGTCTTTGAAGGCGCTTCGGGTATGGAGAAGATGAAGAGCATTATGGAAGAGCTCAGAAATAATCCGCCAAAGACGATAGCGGGGCTTGAAGTGACCGAGACAGCCGATTATCTCAGAAGTCAGAGAAAGAACACTCGGACGGGAGAAGAAAGCGCTATAGATCTGCCCAAGTCAAATGTTCTCGCCTATAAGCTCCCCGGCGGAAGCGGTGCTATTGTCAGACCCTCGGGCACAGAGCCTAAGATAAAGGTCTATGTCACCGCCTGCGCCGACACAAAAGAAAACGCCGACGCTCTTTCAAAGAAGATAAGCGACGACATGAAGAAGAATATGAAAATAAATTGAGGTAAAATACCATGATGAGTAAAAAGTTTATCAAGGTAATGTGCATTTTCCTTGCCGGTCTTATGATTCTGAGCGGTGTTGCCGTTCTGTTTCAGGTGTTCGCCGCTTCACCCGTGCCGAGCACCGGCGTTGAGGACTTTAAACCGGCGTACCTTATAATAGGAGCTGTGCTTTGCCTGCTGATAATAGTTTTGTGCATCGTTCTGCCTAAACTAAAGAAGAAAGAAACAAAAGATTAACACTTTAACATCTGAAAGGAGAAATTTCATTTATGAAAGCTCAGGAAAGTATTGAGAGATATCCTCAGAAGGTGAGAGAATACGCAAACTATGCCTTCAAGAATATCAAAATAATGTGTAAGAATTTCGGTCCCCGTCCCGTCGGGAGCGAGGCTGAAGAAAAGGCTCAGAATTATATGCTTGAGGAGCTGAACAAATATTGCGATTCAGCCGTCAGAGAAAACTTCAAGTGCAGCGACAAGGCGTTTATGGCGTGGGTTCCCGTCTGCGCAATATTCCTTATTGTGGCGAGCGTTCTCTTCACTTTCGGCTTAGCCGCCGTTTCTCTGGGTATTGTTGCGCTTGTCCTTTTCCTCATTCTCGGCGAATTTATCTTCTATAAGCCCGTTCTTGACGTGTTCTTCCCTAAAAAGACCTCGGGCAATGTTATCGGCGTTCGAAAGGCTGAAGAAGAGACGAAAAAAAGAATTATTCTCTCGGGTCACACAGATTCCGCTTATGAGTGGACTTTCACCTATCACGGCGGAAGACCTGCCGTTCTCGGCGTTATAGTCACGGCTGTTATAGATGTTCTTATTTTCATTGTTTCAACTATTATTTATATGGTTAAATACGGTGCGTTCGGTCAGAATATCTGGTCGGCTGAAACGGCTGTCGCTTTCAAAGTAATCATCTGCGTTACATATCTGACAGTCCCCGTTCTTATTCTTGCGACAGGCTTTTCAAATTTCAAGAGACCTGTTATGGGCGCTAACGACGACCTCACGGGCGTGTTCATTTCAATAGCGGCGGCAAAGTTCCTTTCAGACAATAATATCCGCTTCAAGAACACAGAGGTTGTTATAATGTGCGCAGGCGGCGAAGAAGCCGGTCTTCGAGGCTCAAAGGCATTCGCTAAAGCTCACAAGGATTATCTTAAAGAGGACGCAGAGACAATATTTGTCGGTTTCGACACTATAAGAGAGCTTGAATTTTCAAAGATTTATGAAAAGGATATGACAGGCGTTGTCAAAAATGACAGAAAGGTCGCTGAGCTTATTCAGACAGCCGCCGGCTTTGCGGGTCTTGAAGTTCCCATAGGCACTATTGAGCTTGGTTCAACAGACGCTGCGGCTATGAGTCAGGGCGGCTTCAAGGCGGCAAGCATGGTCGCTATGGACCCCACTCCCGCTCGTTATTATCACACGAGACTTGACACAGAGGATAATCTCAGCCTCGGCGCTATCGAAGCAGGCGTCAAGACGGCTCTTGAGACAATTTTCCTTTATGATGAAAAGGGTCTCGGATAAAATAGAAAATATACATTAATAATAGAGGTCTGTTTCATTCAGTGTTTCTGTATCTGAATGTAACAGACCTTTTATTTATAGGCAGAAAAAACTGACAGAAAAGAAAACAGTCTTTTCGTTGATTTTTGAAGAAAAATGTGATATATTACGCAAAGATAACAGGAGGTGTTATTATGAATAAATTTGTACCGTATGAAAAAATGTCAAAAAAGCAGAAAAAGAAAATTGACAGCATGAAGAGAGGTTCATGGTACGGTGTGAACCCCGCAACGAGAAAAAGCGAAAATCCCAAAGCCTACAAACGCAAGAAAACCCCGAAATGGATTGATGATTCCTTTCAGGGTTTTTATTATTTTTGCATAGTATAATGCTCAGATAAGCTCACCGATACAGAAGTCCTCGTCCGAGACGGCGGTTATTCTGACTTTTTTTATTTCATTGAAAATGCTCTCATCGGCTTTAACCTTGACAGGCGTATAGTTTTCGGTGTAGCCGCCGATAAATCCGTCTTTTGTTTTGCTTTCAAAGAGAACATTTACGGTTTTGCCTATCTGCTCTGAGAAAAAATCACGGCGGATTTTTTCCGTCTCGTCAATCATTATTCTTGCCCGTTTTTCTTTGACGCATTTTTCAATCTGAGGATTATACTCAGCCGCTTTTGTGCCCGGGCGGGCGGAATAGGGGAACACGTGCACCTTTTCAAAGCCGACCTTTTTGACAAAGCCGAGACTTTCTTCAAAATCTTCGTCTGTTTCCATAGGGAAGCCGACCATCACGTCTGTTGTCAGAGTGCAGTTTTTAAATTTTTCTCTGAGCTTTCGGCACAGCTCATAATATTCCTCTGCGTTATAGTGGCGGTGCATGTCTTTAAGCGTTTTGTCACAGCCGCTCTGAAGCGAAATATGAAACTGCGGGCAAAGCTTTTCGCATTTTGACAGTCTGTCAATAACCTCGTCGGTCAGATGGTCGGGCTCAAGCGAGCCGAGTCTGACTCTTTTTATTTTGTCAAATGAGCATACCTTTTCAACAGCGTCGGGGAAAGTGACGCCTATATCTGTGCCGTATGACGAGAGATTAATTCCGACAAGGACGACTTCTTCATAGCCCTTTTCGCTTATCATAGCGACCTCTTTTTCAATTTCACAAAGCGGCTTTGAGCGCACCCTGCCCCTTGAGGTGGGAATAATGCAATAGGTGCAGAAGCGGTTGCAGCCGTCCTGAATTTTTATATCGGCTCTTGTTCTCCCGTCAAAAGAGGTGATATTCGTGTTATAGTATGCGTCGCCTGTTTTGTGCGGCTCTGTGCCGAAGATCCGAACGCCGTTTTTCTGAAAGGCTTCAATGGCACGGGGCAGAAAAGCGTTGTTTTTGTTGCCAAGCACAATATCCGCCTGTGTCAGCTTCAGCGCCTCTTCGGGGTATGCCTGAGGCATACAGCCCGTCAGAACGACAACGGACTGCGGATTTTTTCTCTTGAAACGGCGCACAGCCTGACGGGTTTTCTTGTCGGCCTCGGCGGTGACGGTGCATGAGTTTATAACATAAATGTCGGCGTCATCGTTTTCCGAAGCGGTTTCGTAGCCCTCATTTTTGAGAATTTCGCTCATAGCCTGAGTTTCGTAGCGGTTGACCTTACAGCCGAGCGTATAAAAAGCAACTTTCATGATTGACCTCTGAAAAAAATTATTCAGTCTATTATAAAACAAAATTTTTACCACTTCAACCTTTTTGAGCGAAAAGTATATTCCCCGTCTGAAAAACATATATTTTTATGATAAATAAATTATAAAAGGGGAATTAATATGAAAAAAATCATCAGTATTTTTCTGTGTATTCTTATGATGATATCGCTTTTTTCTTTCACGGGGTATGCGGAAAAGAGTGAAAGCGGGGAAAATCGATCTCTCGGCGTCAAAGCAAAGTCCGCCGTACTTATGGACGCTCAGACAGGCAAGGTTCTGTGGGCTTATAACGAGCGTGAGAGTCTGTTCCCTGCGTCGGTGACGAAAATAATGCCGCTTCTTCTGTTTATGGAGGCTATAGACTCGGGCAAAATAACTACTGAGGATAAAGTAACCTGTTCACCCGAAGCGGCGGCTAAGGGCGGCTCTCAGATATGGCTCAAAGAGGGCGAAACAATGACGGTTGACGAGCTTCTGCGTGCCGTTGCGATTTCAAGCGCAAACGACGCCTGTTGTGCTCTCGGCGAATATGTTGCGGGCAGTGAGAGCGCATTTGTCGATATGATGAATAAAAGGGCCTCTGAGCTCGGAATGACCGATACACATTTCGATAACTGCTCGGGCCTTGACGATGATACCGACACACATAAGTCCAGCGCATACGATATAGCGCTTATGTCGAGAGAGCTTCTCAGGCATGAAAAGATACAGAAATATTCCACCGTCTGGATGGACTCTTTGCGTGACGGAGCAACACAGCTTGTCAACACGAATAAGCTCGTCAGATTTTATAAAGGCACAACGGGGCTCAAAACAGGCACAACCGCCAAAGCCGGAAAGTGCCTCTCCGCTTCGGCGAAAAGAGACTCAATGCATCTTATAGCCGTTGTTATGGGCAGTGAAACGAGCGACGACCGCTTCGAGAGTGCTAAAGCGCTTCTGAACTACGGCTTCGCAAATTATGAGACAGCCGAGCTGACTTTCGATAAAAGCCTTATCACCGACGTCAGTGTTATTAAAGGTATAAAAAGAACGGTTACGCCTGAGTGCACCGAGCCCGTCAGTGTGACGCTTAAAAAAGGCGAGAGCGAAAATATTGTGACAGAAATAAACCTCACAACCGAGGTTGAAGCGCCTGTTGAAGAAAAACAGGTTCTCGGTACGGTCGAATTTAAGCTCGGCGACGAGCTTCTGGGCAGAACCATGCTTTACTGTGAAGAACGCATTGAAAAGCTGAAATTTACCGATACGCTTAAAATGCTGTTTTCTTCCCTCGGGCGAAACACAGCGGCATAATTTTGTAACAAAAACTTCTTACAACCTTAAAAATGTGTATATTGTTGCACTTTTAACAAGTTTTTTTATTAAAAACCGACCGGTATTTATTGACAAATTACATAAAACATATTAAAATAGCTTTAATTATTCGATAAGGTGGCACAATAGTTCGTGTCGAGATAAAATAAAATGCTATATTTTGTAATAATAATCGAATAAACAAAGTTTCCACGGAGGTCATTAAATGTCAGTCAAACTTATTGATAAATACGCAAAGAATTTTGTCAGCGAAGAACTGCTCAGTCAGTGCACTCAGAAGGTTAAAGAGGCGGACGCAGTTCTCGAAGGCAGAAACGGAAAGGGCAGTGAAATGCTCGGCTGGGTCGATCTTCCCGTCGATTATGATAAGGAAGAATTTGACAGAATTAAGAAAGCGGCCGAAAAAATCAAAAAGGACAGCGATGTTCTTATCGTTATAGGTATCGGCGGTTCATACCTCGGCGCAAGAGCCGTTATTGAATTTGTGAAGTCCAATAATTATAACGATATAAGAAAAGATACGCCGGCTATATATTTTTCGGGTAACAGTATTTCTTCGGATTCTCTCTCCGAGCTTATTGAGATTTGTGAGGGCAAGGATTTTTCAATAAACGTCATTTCAAAGTCGGGCACAACAACAGAGCCTGCGGTTTCATTCAGAATTTTCAAAAAGCTTCTTGTTGAAAAATACGGCAAAGAAGAAGCGGCGAAGAGAATTTATGTCACAACCGATAAAGAAAAAGGCACTCTCAAGCATCTTGCCGATGAAGAGGGCTTTGAGACCTTTGTCGTCCCTGATGATGTCGGCGGCAGATTTTCGGTTCTTACGGCGGTCGGTCTTCTCCCGATAGCTGTTTCGGGCACTGATATTGACGCTCTTATGAAAGGTGCTCAGAAGGCAAGAGAAGAACTTTCCGTCAAGGATTTCGAAAATAACCCCGTTTATAAGTATGTGGCGCTGAGAAACGCATTTTACGCTATGGGCAAGAAAACAGAGATGTTCATAAGCTATGAGCCCCGTTTTGCTATGATGAATGAGTGGCTCAAACAGCTCTTCGGCGAGAGCGAGGGAAAGGATAACAAGGGCTTATTCCCGACCTCGGCGATTTTCTCAACAGACCTTCATTCACTCGGTCAGTATATTCAGCAGGGTGAAAGAATTCAGTTTGAGACGGTTTTCTTCTTTACAAAAGCTAAAAAAGAGGTTATAATAGAAGAGGAAGAGGGGAACCCCGACGGTCTTAACTTCCTTTCGGGAAAGCCGCTTAGCTTTGTCAACAGAAAAGCGTTCGAGGGCACGGTCATTGCGCACAATGACGGCGGAGTGCCGAACATCATCATTGAAGCCGACGAAATGAACGAGGAAAATCTCGGCTGGCTTATATACTTCTTCGAAAAGGCGGTCGCTGTGTCGGGCTATGTCATCGGCGTCAATCCGTTTGACCAGCCGGGCGTTGAGGAATATAAGAAGAATATGTTTGCTCTTCTGGGCAAGCCGGGCTATGAAGACAGAAAAGCCGAGCTCGAAAAAAGAACGGTTTGATAAAAATGTGTAATAAGCCATTGGCTATTATAATAACAGGAGGAAAAATCACATGATTACATTAATTTTAGGACACAAGGGCGCAGGTAAAACAAAGAAGCTTATCGGTCTTGTCAATGACGCTATTGCGTCAACAAAGGGTAATGTTGTTTGCGTTGAGAAAGAGAACAAGCTCACCACAGACGTCAACTACCGCGCAAGACTTATTTCAACCGACAGCTTTGACGTCAAAGGCTATGCGGCTTTTTACGGCTTCCTTGCAGGTGTTTGCGCAGGCGACCATGATATAACAGATATACTTGTTGACGCTACACTCAGAATCGGCGGCAGAAATTATGAAGAGCTCGCTTCATTCCTTGAGAAGGTTTATGAGCTTTCAGAGGTCAATGAAAAGAATGTTGTCTTCACTGTTTCAGCCGATAAAGATGAGCTTCCCTCATCAATTTTCAACTTCTGCAAGGTCGCTGAATAATTTTAGTTTAAAATTATATAGAGCAGACGTAGCGTAGCATAAGCTATTAAAACGTTTTGGAAGAGTAGCCTGAAAAAGTAAAAACAATATTATTTAATAGCGAAACGGATAATCTGATTTTTCAAAAGATTTGATGTTTCGCTATTATTTTATATGATATTTATCCGATAAAAAAGGCGGTGCGAGCGTTAAATCTATGTGCACAACAACAAGTAAAATTACATATTTTGAACATTTTTTAAACTGAAAATTAAAAAGTATATTGTAAAAAATACTTAATATATGGTAAAATACTTATATCATTTAGTTTTTGGAGGTATAAAATGAAAACTGTAAAGAAAATTCTTGCCGTTATTCTTACGCTTATGATGCTTTCGGGCGCATTAACCTGCTTTGCGGTGGAGCTTAATACAGATGCGGCAAACGCACATTACGGACAGTATAATCACTATCTTCTTTTAGGCGACAGCTCAGCGAGCGGTTACCGTGATGTAATGAGCGACAAAGACAACGCATACAACAAAAAATATAATCAGACAACCTATTACAGAGTTCCCGGTTCATACGGTGATATTATTGCAAACGCAATAGTTGAAGATAAGAGCATGACAGCTTTTGCAGGACCCGGCTTCAGAACAACAGAAGTTCGTTATATGCTCGAAGATGAGTTTGCGGCTAATTGCACAGACCCTTATCTTTTCCACCCCTCACAGCTTTATGTTTACAAGAAGTACGGTTATCTCCCCGGTGATGAAAGAATAAGACAGGCGTATAAGGACGCTGTTGCAAACGCCGACCTTATTTCTATCGGTATAGGCGGTAATGACTGGGGCGAATACTTGGTCTGGGTTCTTTCAGATGTTCTTGAAAAAGAAAATGTTGCCGACAAGTATATCAAAATGGTCGAAGACCTATTAGATGATGACTTTTTTGATGAAAATGTAGTTGAAAAGGTTGTTGAAATCGCTCATATCGCAGGTGCGCTTCCTGAATTACTTACTGCCGTGCCTACAGCGCTTAAAGAGGGCGTCAGCACATTTTATAACAACTGGGACATTATGATTCAGGATTTCTATGACCTTAACCCCGACGTAACACTTATGGTTGTCGGTTTGGGCGACCAATCTTATAAGGGCAAGAATTATGATTATGACGGAGTAGTCGGTGAGCCGGTAGAAACAGAAGAAAAAAGTGAAATTGAAAAAGCCGCAACGGCGAAAATCAATGAAATCATTTTAAGCCTTGCCAATAAGCCCATGATTGAGGGGGCGGAAAAATTCGGCTACATTTATGTTGACCCCAGCGGCGCAACTTATGTTGACTGTCACCCCGACGCAGACGGTCATATGTTTATTGCGAACAAGATTATCGAGGCTTTACCCGACAAAGATATTTACGACATGTTCACCGACGTTACACCCGGGCACAAGTATTACAAAGAGATTGAATATGTTGTTAAAAACGGTTATATGTTCTCTACAAGTGAAAATACCTTTTCACCTGATGAGGTTCTTACAAATGCAGAGCTTTCAAAAGCTCTCAGCGCAATTACCGGTGATTATGAAATTACCGATAATACCGACAAGGTTACAAAAATTACCTTTGCTTTCACAATGTTTTCAAATGTCAAGCAAAAAGGTTTTGCGGCTTGGTTAAAAGCGTTTATACTCACTGTCAGAACTGCTTTTGGCAGCTTTGGTGATATTACAAGAGCTGAAGCGGCTCGTGGTATTTATGAATACACAAACATATAATTAAAATCGGGCTGTCACATTCAGCGCAGAGTAAAAGTCAAGATAGCTCAAAAAACTTTTTGAGAATTGCAACTCTACATTACAAATAATTGCTATTTTCATTTTTGCCTTGACAATGGGGGCAAGGTTTGTTAAAGTACAGGTGCGGGGAGCCTTTTGCTCCGTGCACCTATTCTGTTTAGTGGTCTGTTGTTTTTCCTATCAGTAGAAGCAATGTACTGACTGTCAAGTCAATCGAGCCTTGCATAAGTAGTGAGTTTATTTCGGGCTTGGTTGGCTTTTTCTTTTTACTACATGATTTTTTGGAGACAAGAGCAGTAACCTCAAGATAAAATAGCGGTATCAAGTGGGGAATAACCGAAAATTATTCGCTTTCGAAGAATAAAGGAGAGTATTTACATTAAATGTTGCTTTAATAAAAGGAGCAAGGGAAATACAGAGGGGGAACAAACAGTGATATATGGTAAAGATGAAAACTATGAATCGTATTTGAAATTTATATATTCAAGGATAAAAGAAAGCAGTATCGTAAAAACCGGCAAAGCTGTTCAGCATTTAATATTAGACGATATTAACGGAAGGCTAACTGAAAGAGAGAGGCTTATGTTTATTCTTCCGGTAATAAAATATGAAATTGAACATGACATTTTGACTGAAGAAGTTAAAGACGAACTCGACTATTATGTTGACCTTTTTGAGCGAAATGCTTTTGAAGATGAACTCGGCGAAGATGAAGAAGAACAGGTAATGCATGACTTATATGAGTGTTATGAAAAAGTGTTTGGACAAGACTAATTCAGTCGCTGCATCGCAACATATAAAATTAATTAAATGCGAAAATGCTATTTTTAGTAAAGCAATGTATAAAGAGCGGGTAAAATAATGATAAAAATTACAGAAGAACAAATTAATAAGTTAGCACAATATATACCAAATATTAATGAACTGATTACTGCTGAAACCGATGATGATCTGCTTCTTATACTCGATGACTTAATCTTGTCGGAGTATGATGAGGAACAAGATTTTTTATCGAAAAAAGGTATTGAACTTCAGCATCTTTTTGATGAAATATATGCACAAAACGACTGAAAAAATGATGTGACTGCTTTTTCGCTGTCCTGTTTTTATAATATTATTCCAATAAAAGAGGTGACGCACATGAACAGAGTAATAGTTATCGGCTGCCCGGGAGCGGGGAAAAGCACGTTTTCCCGAAAACTTCGTGACAAGACGGGACTTGAACTGATATATCTCGATATGCTGTGGCATAAAGAGGACAGAACGACTGTCAGCCGTGATGAGTTTGACGAAAAGCTCTCAGAAATACTCAAAAAGGATAAATGGATTATCGACGGAAATTATCAGCGAACTCTTGAAAAACGCTTTCAGCGTTGCGACACGGTTTTTCTTTTTGATTTGCCCACCGAGCTATGCATTGACGGGGCAAAATCAAGAATAGGGAAAAAGAGAGAGGATATGCCGTGGGTCGAAAATGAGCTTGACGAAGATTTCAGGCAGTGGATAGAAGATTTTCCGAAAAATCAGCTTCAGAGGATATATGAGCTATGCGAAAAATTCGGCGAAGAGAAAAACATAGTTATTTTCAGAAGCCGTGAAGAGGCCGACGAATACATTGAAAATTTACAGCAGGGCGTCAGCCCTGCTGTTTAATCAGTCTTATTTTCATCTTTTTTTCCGCCGCACAGAACGCTGTCGCTGTCGCATAGGCCCTTGGTTGTGGGGTCAACGAGAACGCCGAGAGCACTCAGAAGCGTAATTATCGTAGTTATGACGTTTATAAGCATATCCTCCGAAAATCTCGGCACGATACCGAAAAGTCCGAGAAAGGAATAAATCACTGCCGTCAGAGACGGCACGGCAGTCAGCCAGAAGATGGGATTTCTCAGCCTTAACTTCCAGTTTATCTTCATTTTCTCACCCTCCGTCTGCACGGGTTTCCGTGCCAAACTATTATATGCTTCATAAACCGAGCGTGTTCATTCACTTTATAATAATATGTATGCGTCGGTGCGTGTAAAACGCATACATATTATTAAATATCGGGTGAAAACATGAAAATTTTTTATTTTTTCTATTGCTTTTGAAAATACTATGTGATATACTTTTACGGCAAAACGCACGCAAGGGAATCGTCTGTCGGTGCAGATTATATCTGTTGCAGGCTATGAACTTTGCGGTGGATTTTTAACTAAGGAGGACATTAATATGTCAGTAGTATCAATGAAACAGCTGCTTGAAGCAGGTGTACACTTCGGTCACCAGACCAGAAGATGGAATCCCAAAATGGGCGAATACATCTTCACTGAAAGAAACGGTATTTACATCATCGACCTTCAGAAGACCGTTAAGAAGCTTGAAGAAAGCTACAAGTTCATCAAGGAAGTTTCCGAAAACGGCGGCACAGTCCTTTTCGTCGGCACAAAGAAGCAGGCTCAGGACTCAGTCAAGGAAGAAGCTATCCGCTGCGGTATGCCGTTCGTTAACGCCCGCTGGCTCGGCGGTATGATGACAAACTTCGGCACAATCAAGACAAGAATCAGAAGACTTGACCAGCTCAAGAAGATGAAGGAAGACGGCACTTTCGATATGCTCCCCAAAAAGGAAGTAGCTAAGCTCGAGCTTGAAATCGAGAAGCTCGAAAAGTTCATGGGCGGTATCACTGAAATGAAGAAGCAGCCCGACGCTCTCTTCGTTGTTGACCCCAGAAAAGAGAAGATTGCTGTTGCTGAAGCAAGAAAGCTCGGTATTCCCGTTGTCGCTATTGTTGACACAAACTGCGACCCCGACGAGGTTGACTACGTTATCCCCGGTAATGATGACGCTATCCGTGCGGTAAGACTTATCGCAGGCGCAATGGCTGACGCTGTTATTGAGGGCAGACAGGGCGAAGAGACAGCTCCCGAAGAAGCAGTTGAAGCAGAAGCTGAGGAAGCTGCAGAATAATTTATGATTTTCATGGGCGGGATTTATCTTCCGCCCGATTTTGAGTATTAATATAAACTTATCAGGAGGATATAACTATGGCATTTACAGCTAAAGATGTTCAGGCGCTTCGTGAAAAGACAGGCGTTGGTATGATGGATTGCAAGAAGGCTCTCGTTGAGGCTGACGGCGATATGGATAAGGCAGTTGACCTTCTTCGTGAAAAGGGTCTCGCTTCTGCCGCCAAGAAAGCAACAAGAGTTGCCGCAGAAGGCGTTGTTGCCGCTTACACAGACGGAAAGTCAGGCGCACTTGTTGAGATTAACTGTGAGACAGACTTCGTCGCTAAGGGCGAGCCGTTTGTCACTCTGGCTAATAAGGTTGTTAAGACAGTAGTTAATGAGAAGCCCGCCGATGTTGACGCACTTCTCAAGACAAAGGTTACAGGCGAAGACAACACAGTTGAAGAAGCTGTTCAGGAGGTTTTCCTTGCTCTTCGTGAAAATATGAAGGTCAGAAGATTTGCCCTTGTTGAGGGTAAGGTTGCCACTTACATTCACGCAGGCGGCACAGTCGGCGTAATGGTTCAGTTCGACACCGACGACGCAACAGCCGAAAAGGCAGAGTTTGCCGCTATGGGTAAGAATATAGCTATGCAGGTTGCGGCTATGAATCCCGCATACCTCGACGAGGCTTCAGTTCCCGCTGAGGTTCTCGACCACGAAAAGGAAATCCTTGTCGCTCAGATGAAGGAAGACCCGAAGATGGCTAACAAGCCCGAAGCAGTTCTCGCTAAGATTGTTGACGGTAAAGTCGGCAAGTACTATAAAGAAAACTGCCTTCTCAATCAGGAGTTTGTCCGCGGCGATCTCTATGAGGGCGACGTCAAGGGCTATGTTGCTTCAGTTGCAAAGGCACTTGGCGCAGATATAAAGGTTCTTTCATTCGTTCGTTTTGAAAAGGGCGAAGGCATTGAAAAGAAGAAGGAAGACTTTGCGGCTGAAATCGCTTCAATGGTCGGCGGCAAATAATTTTTAAAATTAAAAAATCAGCCTTAAAAAAGGCACAAGAAACGGACTGCAATCTCCTTAAAAGGAGTGCAGTCCGTTTTTTTGCTGTGCTCGGCGTGCGTAACCACTTGGCGGTGAAAGTCCGCTACAGGCTTGGCAGTAGGAACTGTTAGCTAAAGACAAGGGCGTATGTCGTGAGGCGAATAAGAAAAGCCGTGTGTACCGAACGGTACACACGGTAGTGTGCGAAGAAGGCTATTTAACTAATGAGCAGCCCCTACTCGATTGGAGAACAAATTATTTTATCTTAGCTGATTTCACAGCGGAATAATCGCCGTAAACCGTTGTCTTGCTATCGGGTGCGACATAGGCTCTGACCTTGAAATAATATGTCTTGCCCTTTGTCAGACCTGTTTTTGTGTAGCTTACCTTTGTGCCGC
>JBJEOI010000027.1:0-41968 GCA_051880635.1 Acutalibacteraceae bacterium
TATTGCAAACTGAGCAGTGCTTGCCCTCTGTCAGGCCTGTCTTAGTGCATGTGGCAGATACCGCTTTGTCAACGACTACGGTGTGACCGAGTTTTGAGCCTGTGTCGGTGACCGTGTCGGCTTCGTCACAATCCTCTCTGTCGCACTTTGCCGTTTTTGTGCCGTCTGCCGTGCAGGTTGCATCACCGTTCGAAACATAGTTTGTGAAGCTGTGACCGAGATTTTCAATTTCTTTCGGCTCACGGTTGATTTCAGCATTACATACCGAGCATCGAACGACTAAATCAAACGAACCCTTCTGCGTGCAGGTGGCGGCTATTTCATTTTCCTTAACAGCCTCTGACGGGGTATGCTGAAGCATTGAACCTTCATCCGTAACGGTATCTTTTGCGTCACAGTAATCGCATTTTGCTGTCTTGGTGCCGTCTGTCGTGCAGGTTGCATTGTTATCCGAAATGTAATTCGTGAACGAATGACCGTCAACAATTGTGATTGAACGGCTGAAATCAGCAAAACTGACCTTTGCTCCGTTTGTTGTTCTTGCTTCAACATGTTCAATTTTTATATCTGTTGCGGCTGCTTTGACATTATCTTTCAATTTAAATTTAAGAATTGCAATGGTTCCGTTGACATTGTTATCTTTTTCTGCTAACGAATCGGCCCATCTTAATGTATACGGTGAAGATATTTCAGCTGAGGGTGTCGTATACCCCGAAAGAATTCCGCAATCTTTGACTTCGCACAATTCAACGGTTTCTACATCATATACAACTTTGAATCTCAGTGAGATAATTCCGGTATTTCCGGTTATTTCAACGGGAACTGAAAATTCATTGCCGATTTCCGCAGTGCATTCATCAATATGATATGAAGGCACATCTGTAGCAACTACGCAGAAAACAGCAGACAATAATACCAGTGCACAAATGAAAAATGTTAATACTCTTTTCATGTTTTATATTTCACCTCTTATTGCATTTGGTCAATTGTCCATCCGGCAAGATGGCGTTCGAGAAGAATTGCATCCCAATCGCTGATTTCACCGTCTTCATCAATATCGCATGCGGCTTCAATAACGTCAACGTCCCAATCGGCAAGAAATCTGTTCAAAAGAATTGCATCCCAATCATTGATTTCACCATCTGCGTCAACGTCTCCCTTGAGAACGTCTATTACCGTAATCACGCCCGTTGCCGATGTAAAAAGAACCTTGTTGCCGCCGCAGTCTCTTGCTTCAACATGATCAACTGTAACATTATAATCACCTACAGGGGCGTCTTCGTTAATACTGAATGTCAGCGCAACAATTCTGCCGTTTTCGGTGTTATTAACCGTTGCAAGTGAGTCTGCCCAACGGAGAGTGTACGGGGAGGAAACAGAAGCTGACGGGGTTGTATAACCATTAAGAAGACGAAGATTGCTTACAGATGTCAATTCCATAACACTTTCGTCATACGACACAGTATTTCTCAAAGAGATAATACCGGGGTTACTTGCAATTGAAACGTAGACGGTTACTGACTTGCCGGTTAACGCCGTTGCCGATGTTACTTCATATTTTGCCTCAGCGATTGTCGCTTTTGTCTTTACTGTTACCTTTCCGGCAACGAGGCCAAAATTCACATCGTCTTCATTATAGTTGCTGATGTCTCCGGCTGAGTAAGTTACTGCTACGGCTGCTTCTCCGTCCTTTGCGGAAGGAAGCACTTCAAACGAAAGCGTCAGAATTTCACCGTTGTATGTTGTGTCTGAGCTGTTAAGCCACACCGCCTTTTTAGCATATGTGAACTGACCGCCCAATCCCGATGAAGGCGTTACTGATTTCAGGTTCAATCTTGTGGTGTCATAACTGAAACCGAGCGAGAAAGTATTGATACCAGGATTATCTTTTATCGACACCTTGAGCTCTACCGTTTCACCGGGAGCGGCTTCGGCACTGGAAACCTCAATTGTTCCGCCGCCGATTTCCTCCTTTGGACTTTTTACTGTTACCTTTCCGGCAACGAGATCAAAATTCACATCGTCTTCATTATAGTTGCTGATGTCTCCGGCTGAGTAAGTTACCGCTACGGCTGCTTCTCCGTCCTTTGCGGAAGAAAGCACTTCAAATGAAAGCGTCAGAATTTCGCCGTTGTATGTTGTGTCTGAGCTGTTAAGCCACACTGCCTTTTTAGCATATGTGAACTGACCGCCCAAGCCCGATGAAGGTGTAACTGATTTCAGGCTCAATCTTGTGGTGTCATAGCTGAAACCGAGCGAGAAAGTATTGATGCCAGGATTATCTTTTATCGCCACTTTGAGCTCTATCGTTTCACCGGGAACGGCTTCGGCACTGGAAACCTCAATTGTTCCGGAAGAAGTCTCGGTTGCAACAACATATGGTATGGAAGAAAAAACAAACAGAATTGATAAAAAAACTGCCAAAACTTTTTTCAATGCAATCAGTCCTTTCGCTTAGTTTAATTCAACATCTTCACCGGCAAGATATTTCATAAGCCTTGTTAAATCCTTGTTGTTGATGTTTCCGTCTCCGTTGACATCAAGCGCATTTTCAACAACTTCAACTTCTTCGCCTGAAAGATATTTCATAAGTCTTGTCAAGTCTTTATTATTAACGGCACCGTCGTTGTTGATATCACCGGGAATATATTCTGCTTCCCCGGATTCTTCAACGGTAACAACACATTGCGCAATACAGTTTCCTTCGGCAGTGACTTTGATAGTTGCCTGACCTGCGGCTTTTGCAGTTACAACGCCGCTTTCGTCAACAGAAGCAACCGAATCATTCGATGAAGTCCATGTGACAGCTTTATTCGTTGCATTATCCGGAAGAACCGTTGCAATAAGCGTTCTTGCCCCGCCGACCCGGAGCGTAATCGCAGTCTGATCGAGAAGTACAGCGGTTACGGGAACGGTTGCACTTGTAACTGTCAGTTTGCAGGTGGCAGTTTTGGCGCCATCAGTTGTTTTAACCGTGATAATAACATTTCCTGCTTTCAGGGCGGTGATTTTTCCGTCCGCGTCAATTGAGGCAACCGCAGCGTTGCTGGAGCTCCATGTTACACTCTTGTCCGTTGCGTTTGACGGTGAAACCGTTGCCGAAAGCGTTGCCGTTGAACCGGCAGTGATTGAAAGCGATGTCTTGTCAAGCGTGACGCCGGTAACGTTGATGACAAGCGGTGCTTCCTGCGTTACCGTCAGGCGACAAACCGCCGTGAAGGAGCCGTCAGCCGTTTTTGCGGTTATGGTTGAGGTTCCGGCGCCTTTAGCCGTAACTTTACCGTTTGAAACATAGGCAACGTCGGTGTTGCTTGAGGTCCAGACAACGGTTTTATTGCTTGCGTCAGCGGGCGCAATTCTTGCAATCAGAGTGATTGTGTCACCGACCTGCATGGCCTTTTCTTCATAGTCAAGGGTAATACCGGTAACACTGACCGAATCCTCGGGCTGCATTGTCCAGATATAAGGATATCCGCCGTTGACCGCCGAATCAATTGACCAGATCGTGTCAAAATCCCAACCGACATAGGACACCTGCAGCTTCATGGCGTTGTCGTCAAGCGGTGTTCCGCGGTCAATGTCGCTCATCTCGGAAAGCGTGCTGTTGTAATAGGAGGAGGTGACAACACAAGAACGATAATCCCCGATTAAGCCGCCTTTTTTGTTGTTACCGCTGACCTTTCCGGTTGAATAGCAAAATTCTACATTTGTATTGTAATAACTATAATAGCCATGAGAATATCCTATCAAGCCACCGGCCTTTTCAGTTCCGGTAACCTTACCTGATGAATAGGAATTCATCGTCTTCGGTGTTGCTCCATCATTATTATATTGCTCGCCGATAAGACCGCCGGCATATTTTCCGGTTACATTACCGGTTGCATAACAGAATTTAACAACACCGTTATTATAATTCTTACCGACCAATCCGCCGGCGTTGGCGTTTGAGGTGTTGACCGTTGCATTGGAACAGGAGTTCTGAACCGTTCCGGTGTTATAGCCGACCAGACCGCCGACCTCCGTCTGATTGCCCGAGCGGCAGGTAATCAGACCGGTGGAAGAGCAGTTATCCACTGTACCGGAATTGTTGGCGCAGATGGCTCCGACATTTGTCACGCCGTCAAAAATCGCTTCCACACGGAGATTTTTGATCGTACCGGTGTTAACGCCGATAAAGCCGACATAATCGTAAAAGTTATTGGAGAACCTGAGACCCGAAATCGTATATCCGTTTCCGTCGAAGGTTCCGTTAAAGTTGCTATTTCCGTTCGCACCTATCGGCGTCCAGTAGTTCGCTGTTATCTGGATATCGTTCTGAAGCTGATAATAAAGCTTCGCATTGAGGTTATATGTGCCGTCAACAAGTGCCCACAAATCCTCTTCGGTATAGATAAGATACGGATCATCCGCATCGCCGTAGCCGTCAAGCTCGTGCGCTTTAATTGTGCCGCGAAGATTGATATAGGGATTTCCGTTATTCTTATCGGGCGACATCTCCCAGATGTTTTTAAAGTTCCACATATAGAATGTACTCTGATCGTTCATCACCGTAACCGGAACGCTGAAACCGATTTTATTGCCGGTGTTCGCCTGATTATAATAGGAATACCTGATTATTCCTCCATGGCAATCACCAATCAAGCCGCCTGTTTGTCCCGATCCGGCGACCAGACCTCTCGCATAGCAATATTCTATATATGTATTGTAATAACTATAATATCCGTGTGTATATGCTATCAGTCCGCCGGCCTTTTCGCTTCCGGTAACCTTACCCATTGAGTAACTATTGATTGTTTTCGCCGCACCTCCATCATTGTACTGCTCTCCGATTAGTCCGCCGGCAAATCTTCCGGTGACATCACCGGACGCATAGCTATATTGAACAACACCGGTGTTATAATTCATTCCAACGAGTCCGCCGGCAATATTTCCGGAGGAGCCGACCGTGGCAGATGAGTTTGAAAGCTCAATTCTTCCGGTATTATAAGCAACGAGACCGCCGGAATAATTGGAGGTTGTATTGGTAACCGTACCTGAAGAAGAACAGTTCTGAATCATCCCGGAGTTATATGCAGCCAAAGCACCGGCATAGGTCACGCCTTCAATAACGGCTTCCACATTAAGATTCTTGATTGTTCCGGTGTTATAGCCGAACAGTCCGATATGATCGTAAAAGTTATTTGAAAGCCGGATTCCGGAAATAGTATGTCCGTCGCCGTCAAAGGTTCCGGCAAAAGCACTTGTTCCGTTTGCTCCGATCGGCGTCCAGTGCGCCGCCGTGACGGTGATGTCGTTCGCCAGCTTATAATGATTCTTGACGGAAAGCTTATAATCCCCTTGGTCAATCACCAATGCGCGAAGTTCTTTTTCGTTATGAATCAGATACGGATCGTCCTCGTCTCCGCTGCCCTCAAGCACTACCGCGGGAGTTTCGCCGCGAAGCCTGATAATCGGATATCCGCTGTTGACCGCGCTGTCGATTGTCCATATATTTTCAAAGTCCCATCCGTAAAGCGTATCGGGATTCTTCAGACGTGACGCCGCAGTTGAAAAACCGATTTTATTGCCGGTGTTCGCCTGATTATAATAGGAATACCTGATTATTCCTCCATGGCAATCACCAATCAAGCCGCCTGTTTGTCCCGATCCGGCGACCAGACCTCTCGCATAGCAATATTCTATATATGTATTGTAATAACTATAATATCCGTGTGTATATGCTATCAGTCCGCCGGCCTTTTCGCTTCCGGTAACCTTACCCATTGAGTAACTATTGATTGTTTTCGCCGCACCTCCATCATTGTACTGCTCTCCGATTAGTCCGCCGGCAAATCTTCCGGTGACATCACCGGACGCATAGCTATATTGAACAACACCGGTGTTATAATTCATTCCAACAAGTCCGCCGACAACGGCACCGCCCGAAACAACATCACAATATACGCCGCATTCGGTTATTCTTCCGGTGTTATATCCAACCATTCCGCCGACATAATTATCAGAAAGGTTGGAAAGTGTGCTTTCTTCAACAAAACTGTTCGAGATGACACCATTGTTGTATGCAACAATTGCCCCTGTATAGGTATTGCCGACTATCGTTGCGCCGGAAACCGTCAGATTTTTAATAGTGCCGCTGTTGTTATCAAACAAACCGCAGGATTCAAAATCCGTGTTTGAAATATTAATTCCGTAGATGGTGTGTCCGTTACCGTCGAAGCTGCCGGTGAAGGTGCTGTACCGTCCGATCGGAGTCCAGAAATTCGCCGTCACCGTAATATCGTTGGCAAGTACATAATAGGCGCTCATGGAATTGTTCAGCTTTCTTGCGCTTATATAGAAAAGCTGCTGCTCATTTTCAATGACATAAGGGTCTAACTGGCTACCGATACCGGAGATCACAATTTCCTCCGCACCCTTCAGGTCAATATACGGATACCCCTCATTCTTTTCTGCATCAATGCTCCAGATATTATCAAAATTCCATCCGTAAAAGGTTTCCTTCTTTTTCAGGTTAGAGATGGAAACCCCAAAACCGACCCTGTTACCGGTATTGGTCTTGTTATAATAGGAATACCTGACAATAGCCCCATACGCTTCGCCAACTAAGCCTCCTGTTCTGGAGCCAGAAGCAACAATACCTTTTGCATAGCAATATTCTATATATGTATTGTAATGACTATAATATCCGTGTGTATATGCTATCAGTCCGCCGGCCTTTTCGCTTCCGGTGACCTTACCCATTGAATAACATTGTATGGTTTTCGCCACACTTCCATCATTGTACTGCTCACCAATAAGTCCGCCGACAATTCTTCCGGTGACATCACCGGAGGCATAGCTATACTGAATAACACCGCCGTTGTAATTCAGTCCTACAAGTCCGCCGACAACTGCGTTTGAAGCCGTAACAACAACACTTGAGCCTGACGAAATAACGGTTCCGACGTTATAACCGACAAGACCGCCGATATTTTTGTTTGCCGTTGCCGAAATGCTGCCCGATGAGAAGCAGTTTTCAATACGTCCGTAGTTGGTTGCAACCAGAGCGCCGGCATCCGTTGCAACATTTTCAATGGTCACCGTGATATTGAGGTTTTTAATTGTTCCTTTGTTGATGCCGAAAATACCCGACATTCCGGTTGACTGGAACAGAACCGTACTTGAAATCGTATGTCCGTTACCGTCAAAAACGCCCTGAAAAGCCGTTGCGTCCGTTGAACCGATCGGCGTCCAGGTGTCCGCAGTCAGTTCAATGTCGCTTTGCAGGCTGTAGCATGATTTATACGGGTTTTCCACCTGACCCAGGGCAACGGCAATCAGCTGCTGCTCATTATAAATAAGGTAAGGTGAATCCTCGGTTCCGAGCCCGTTCATATCCGAAGAAGCGTCTGCCACAACAGTCGGTGTTGCCGTTTCGCTTTCCGGATCGTCCGTCTGTGGTTTAACAGCTTGTTGCGCTTCGGGCTCTGCCTGTGCAACAGGTGTTTCCTGCTTGTCCTGTGCTTTGAGCGTTGTCTCTTGGTCTTGCGCCTGAGGTTCACAGACGGCATCTTCAACGGCTTCGGATTCTTCAACAGTTACTTCTTTTGTTTCTGTCTTTGCGTAATCCGTTTTTGCAGTTGTCGTCTCTTCTGATCTTTCAGGCACTGCCTCGTTCATTTTCATTTCTGTTTTCTCGGAAACAGCATCAATACTTCCGCCTTCTTCGTCATCAGCAACGGGCAAAGCCTCGCCTGTCAACGCCTGAGCATCCGAATTGCTTACTGTTGTTGCTTTCATTGAGCTGAAAATATCTGTCAAATCAAGTGCTGATGTAGAATAATTCGCACATGAAAACAGCATCATTGCGCTCAACAGCAATGCAACTGATTTCTTCATCCTATTTTTCATAAACAGACCCCTTTCTTTGTTACAATTTAACAAATTTTCATTATTATACAAAATAAAAAAATCAATGTCAATACACAAAATGACAGATAAAATGCGGGAAAGTTTTTAGGTTTCCGATTCATCAAAAGCGCCTGATTGCTTGCCTTTGAACCTGCGTATCTATTGAAAAATTTTATATTACGTTATACTATGAAATATTCGTTACAGGCTAATTGCGATAGGCTTCGCATATGACTGCGGAACTGAATGGAGTGACGATTTTTATTTGTACTATTAATTGCTTACATAATAAAATCAAAATCGTCCGCCCCCGTTTGCGTTTTTGCAAACGGGGGCGGTAATGCTTATTATAACAGAGCTGCAAAGCCCTTATTTTGTATTCTTAAATCTGAAACCACTTGATTTCGTTTGCTTCAAGATGAAGCTCGGTTTTTGTGCCGTCGCCGAGATATACCACCGTGTCCTGCGGTTCATAGGTGTTGTTGACAACGCAGTATTTTCCGTTCTTGACATAGGCGTGAACCTCAACGTTATAGTTTGTCGAATACCAGCGTTCAAGCTCGTCTTCAGCGGATGCGCTCCAGAGTATAGCTCTGTAAAGAACACGGCTGTTTTTGAAGGAGTAGGGCAGACCGCTTATGTAAACGCCTCTGCCTTTGCCGAACTCTCTGACAGACATCTGAACCTCTTCGGCGTGTCTGACAGCGAACGGCAGCTCGGTTGCGGTCTGAATGAGAACCGTAGTGCCCTCAAGAGCAACAATGTTTTTCTTGCCCTCGCCGAAATCGACCTCACCGTCTGCGTCGGCGAGAATGAAATGGTCTCTGTGCTCCTCGACATTATATCTTCTTGTGTTAAGCGTCAGACCGTTTTCTCTTTCAACGCCGAGAACATCGTCAAGCTGGAAGAATTTGCCCTGCCACTGATGAGCCGCAGGCTCGCCGACACCGATAAATCCGCCGCCGTTATAGACAAATCTCTTGACAGCGGTGACAATCTCTTCATCTGCCCAGTATTCGCCGCCCGACTGAGCCGTGTCTGCGTCGCCGACATTTATGATGACGTCGAAATTATCAAGCAGACCGCTGTCGTTTTTAATATCGTCAAAGCTGATAAAGCTGACATCAAAGGGTGCGCCGCTTAAAGCCTCAATAATGCCGAAATATGAATAATTCTGTCTGTAGTAAAGCGCATGATGAACCATGTGATTGCCCCACGCGCGCATTTTTCCCCAGCAGTTGAGAACAGCTACTTTCTTGACGCAATAAGGTGTTACGCCGCAGATGTTGTCATATAGAGTTCTGAACTCATCGCATACGTTTCTGATATAGTCCACAAAATCGGGGAATTTAAGCGCAAGCTTGAGATATCCGCCGTATCCTATACGGGAAATCGGGCTTCTGAGAATGGCTCTTCTTGCGGTTATCCAGTTCACCTTTGCTTCGGTTATGGGGTCGCCGCCCTCGCAGAAAACATCGGGGAAGAAATAGGGTAAAAATCTGCCCTCGGTGTATTTGACGCCCTTGATATCGCTGAAAAGGCGGAGCGTTGCGCCGTTGCCGACACTGCCGACGACAGCGTCAAGACCAATTGAGCTGAACTCCTCCATAAACGGCTCCATGCCTATCCAGTGATCGCCCATAAACATCATAGCCTCTTTACCGTATTCATGAACGATATCGACCATTTCTTTGGCAAGCTTCGCTACTTCCCGTCTCTGAAACGCCTGAAAATCCTTAAATTCTTTTGAGGGTATGCGGTAGGTGTTGTTCATATAGCCCTGATCTATAATGAATTCGGGGCGGAACGCATACCCGACCTCTTTTTCAAACTGCTCTAAAATATAAGGGCTGACCGAAGCCGCATATCCGTACCAGTCAACAAATTTTTCTCTCGCCAGCTCGTCAAAAATAAGGGTAAACTGATGAAAGAAGGTCGTGAATCTCACAACATCGACATATTCGTGTGTTTCGAGAAATCTGCGCAGTCTCTTCATCGAGTGCGCCCTCGTCTTAGGCTGACGCACGTCAAAGGTTATCTGAGGCTCGATATCCCACTTGTTCACGACAGCGTTATACATATGCACGGGGTCCCACATGATATAAGCTAAAAAGCTCACCGTGTATTCATGGAAAGGCTTTGTGCTGATAACTACATTGCCGCTCTCTTCATCATATGACCAGAGGTCTGTCGGTACGGTCTCGCCCGTTGTGCGGTCAATGACCTCCCACCATTTTGTGATGTCATCACGGCTGTTGACCTTGAGCATATCGGGATAAAGATGATCCATAAGGTGAATTTCGAGCTTATCCTGAGTTGCGGTGTGAAACGGGGTCATGACATACATCTGCTGAATTTCGTCGGGATTTGCCTTAGCCCACTCGTTATCCTTTCGGGTGGTGTAATAGGTCGCATAAACCTTTCCGCCTGCGTCCTTTAACTCCTGCGGGAACTCGGTGCCGTCGCAGTCACGAATGGCGTCTGCGCCCCAGATATCCATAATATCAAGGGTTTCTTTAATTACATCCATATCTGTCGGAATAGTAACCCTACCTTTTGTTTTAGCCATAAAATAACCCCTTTCTTATTTGTCTATGATTATTATTTCGTTGTCTTTCAGCGTAACCTTGCCGCTGCGCATTCTTTTGCGCTTAAAGGGGACACCCTTTCTGACAAAGAAACGATTATTTGCTATGTATGCGTCGGGATTGCCGACGGGGCTTATAGTGCCGCCGAGGTCGTCATAGCTTAAATTGTTGCAGAATGTGTTGTGTATAGCCTCCTGAAGACAGAACATTATACAGCCGCCCTCATTGAGTCTTGAATAGTTTTGCTCATAAACCGTACCGTCGCCGGAATCTGCGTCATAAGCCATACCATCCTGATTGAGCTTAGTGTCAACCGCCTCGTTAAATCTGAAAAGTGCGTTTTTGCATTTCCAGGGCCAGATAGCGGCCGCAACCTTGCCCATTCTCTTTTCGGGGTAGCGGTAAACACGGTCGTTCATCTCTGCGGCGCAGCTGTCCGAAACATTATGCTCGACTAAAGGTGTCAGCGCATACATCGGAGTAATGGCATCGCCGCCGGCAAGTTTGACATAGTTATTGCAAATCAGAATATTCTCGTTGCCGTATTTTTTGAAGGTATCCTCCGAAAGCTCTTTTGTCGCAAAATCTTTGTGTCTGTAGGTGTAGCCTACGGCAATTCCCCAGCGGCTGACCTTTTTGACGAAGCAGTTTTTCACCGTCACACCGTCATATCTTGCGACGCCTGTTTTGCTCTCGTCTTCGGGCTTAAGGCAGGTCATATAAATGCCGCCGTTATTCATGTGCTTGTTATAGACGTTGCCGCTGACATCGTGAACATAAAGCCCGTCAACCGTGATACTGTGAAGAGTGCCTCTGTTCTGAGCCACGACAGCAACGCCTGTTCTGTCCGTTTTATGTGGCGCAGAGTATTCCTCCGGGGATTTTTCGCCGTCTTTATTGGAGATTTCAATATCCTTAATAATAATATTCTCACAGTCATAAAGAAGAACCGACGAGGAAACTTCACCTTTATAAACATGGTGGACAAAGTCGAGCTTTACGCCGTAGTCCTGATACCAGACGCCTGCGCCGTTTGTCTCAATATGCGGCATGGCGTCCCCCTCGCCGTAAGAGGCAATTATGACGGCTTCGCCGTTTATATCGCCGCAGTTTTTCAGATGTAAATACTGCCCACAAAACTTTGAGCCTTTTTCAAGGAGAATTTTGTCGCCCGGATTAACAGTAGTGTGATTTATCTTATCAAGAGTCAGAAACGGAGTGCTTTCGCTCAGCCCGTCATTACTGTCGTTTCCGTTAAGAGAGCTGACGTAATATGTTGTTGACTTCATGCTCATACTCCTCCTCTCTCATTTTCTTTTCGATTATCATATCGACCTCTTTAAAGCGGAATTTATCTCCGCCGTATCTTGTGAAAAGATCGCCGTTGTTTTTATAAAAGGCTTTCTTTTCCTTTTTTGATATGGGTTTATAATGATAAATTTTTTTAATTTCTTCTTTTTCACTGACGAAATCGAGCCTGAAGCGTGTCAGCTCATAATCGAGATATAAAGATAAAGGAAATTCCGTTAAGCCGAAAACGGTTTCGCCTTTTTCGAGCATTTCTTTCCGCTTCTCATTTTCCGCTTTACATCTCATCGCAACGGCGTCAAGACTGCTGTCGCCGATAAGCCCCAGCCTTTTCGCAAACTCAAGGCAAGCAAGGGCATATTTCTTCTCTTTTTCATCGGAAAAACAAAATGTATTCATATTCGCCTCCTGAATTATAATTTTGTTCAACAATATAATACCTTTTTTGCAGTGTTATTGCAAGTGAAATTGTCACTTTGTTTGTGAATATTCGGCAGTAAAAGGCGTAAGAGAAGAGTGCAGAGCACTGCGGCAATAAACAGCCATGCAGATTATCCACTAAAATGTTAAGAAAACAGGAAAAATGTGCCCGAGCTGTTTCAGGCTTTACCGTTAATACCGTTTTTAATACCGTTCGTTCCGTTTTGGTTGAAAAGGGGTGTTTCGGTTTGATATACTTTGGCATACCGAAAAACGGTGAAAGAAAGGAGACTGACTTTTATGAAAACAACAGGCAAAAAAATCTTAGCTCTGTTTCTGGTGGTGCTGATGACTTTCAGCGCTTTCCCTGCGACAGTGCTGAGCGACACGGGAATTTCGGCAGAGGCGGCAACATACTCAAGCATTAAGTTGGCGGTTCCCTATTACTGTATGAGACATGTTAATGGCTGTGCGATATCTTCTATATCTATGGTAGAAGCATATTCAAACGAAATTAAAGGTGAAAACGTTCAAGAAGTTTATGATTCAGTGTATAAAGCTAATTATTCTCAAGTCTATATTAAAAATTGGTCAAATATGGGTTATAGTTATAAGCCAATTGTAAAAGGCAGCTCAAATATTGACTTATCGGCTATATATAACGAACTGAAAAACAACCGTCCCGTTATTATAAAGAAAAACAATTATAATTCGGATAAAGAAGCAATAAATATGCATTACTCCGTTATATACGGCTACAACGGTTCTTCTTCTAAGCTTGACATATCCGGCTTCTTAGTTTTGAACACAATGCATTTAGGGGATATTAACTCTAAAACGAAAATGTATAATACGCATAGCAGCAGTGAAAAAGGAGTCAAGACAAATCTGAAGGCATGGGCTGATCGTTCTAATTATCAGTTATATTTTAAAAAATCTAATAAAATTACTTTGAATATAAAGCAATATCTTGACCTGAATGCAGTTCTTGACGGAAGCAATTGCTCTGACGCAAGCAAAGTTTTTACTGCCGACATATATATAAACGGCAAAAAAGTCAAAGATGATGTTTCCGATTATTTTGTTCAGTGGCAAAAAGGGACAACGTACGAAATTAAAGATATTAAGGTTAAATCCGGTTATAAATATGACGGTATTGCAAGCGGAAGCCTAAAAGGAACAATAGGCTCAAGCAGAGTAAATGTTAATTTGAAATTTATTACGACAAATATTTCAAAAGCTACAGTTACAACCGCAAATAAGAAATATACGGGTAGTAACATTGCGACAAGTTCGATGCTCACTGTCAAAATAGGCAATAAAACACTTAAAAACGGAACGGATTATACTCTTTCGCCTGCTAATGTTAAATCAATTAACAATTATAGTGTTAAAATAAGCGGCAAAGGCATTTATACCGGGTCAAAAACAGTAAAAATTACGGTATATCCCAAAACCCCGTCTCTTAATAGTTTGTCATATGACAAATCTTCTGGTAAACTAAAACTTTCGTGGACAAAAGTTGCCGATTGCACAAAGCAGCAAATACAGATAAGTTTATCAGACTCATTTTCGTCGGATTCTACTGATACAATCACTGTATCGAAAAGCTCCTCAACTTATTCACTTTCGCAGTTTAAGACCTCCGGTTCTTACATGCAGATCAAAAATGGGGGAACTTTTTATGTCAGAATGAGGGCTTATAAGACTGTAAACAATAAAAATATTTACGGCACCTGGAGTTCGAACAAGGCTATTTCAATTCAAGGCAGCAACAGCGTTTACAGAATATCGTATGATTCAAACGGCGGCAACGGCTCGATGATATCCGTCAATGTAAGCAGAGACAAAGAGTTTACTCTGACGAAAAACAGTTTCACAAAAAGCGGATATACATTCTCGGGCTGGAATGTTAAACGAAACAGTGACAATTGCTGGTATGTTTCGGGTCAGGGCTGGGTCAGCGAAAGCACGATTAACAGTAAAGGATATTCTAAAAAATTATATTCCGAAAGTGAAACGCTTAAATTTGACGGTTCTTGGTATTCTCCTAACGGAAAAGATATAGCCGGTAATGAAAGCTTTACTTTCTATGCGGTCTGGAAAGCTAATCCAACAAGTGAAAATGTGACATGGACATTCAGCGATGTTTCAAATTTGTCACAGACAGATGCACAGATAAAGGGAAGAGCAACATTTACAAAGAAAATGAACTTTACAAAATGTGGGTTCTATCTTGGGACATCAAGTTCAAACCTTACAAAATGCTCGAAATATGACACCATAAATTATAATCTTACGTACCTTGATGTCTGGTTCTTGATGAGTAAATATGGTTATACGCTCACACCGGGAACAACATATTATTACAAGCTATATGTTGTAGCAAACGGCAAAGAATACATAAGCCCTGTCAAGTCTTTCAAGACTGTTCCCGCACCAACGGGTTACAAAATTTCATTTAATGCAAACGGCGGCAGTGGTTCAATGTCGGCAATTTATGTTGATAAGGATAAAGAGTTCACTTTGACAAAAAACAGTTTCACGAAAAGCGGATACACATTCTCGGGCTGGAATGTTAAACGAAACAGTGACAATTGCTGGTATGTTTCGGGTCAGGGCTGGGTCAGCGAAAGCACGATTAACAGTAAAGGATATTCTAAAAAATTATATTCCGAAAGTGAAACGCTTAAATTTGACGGTTCTTGGTATTCTCCTAACGGAAAAGATATAGCCGGTAATGAAAGCTTTACTTTCTATGCGGTCTGGAAAGCTAATCCAACAAGTGAAAATGTGACATGGACATTCAGCGATGTTTCAAATTTGTCACAGACAGATGCACAGATAAAGGGAAGAGCAACATTTACAAAGAAAATGAACTTTACAAAATGTGGGTTCTATCTTGGGACATCAAGTTCAAACCTTACAAAATGCTCGAAATATGACACCATAAATTATAATCTTACGTACCTTGATGTCTGGTTCTTGATGAGTAAATATGGTTATACGCTCACACCGGGAACAACATATTATTACAAGCTATATGTTGTAGCAAACGGCAAAGAATACATAAGCCCTGTCAAGTCTTTCAAGACTGTTCCCGCACCAACGGGTTACAAGATTTCATTTAACGCAAACGGCGGCAGCGGCACAATGTCGGCATTTTATGTTGATAAAAATAAAGATTTTTCCATATCAGATAATATGTATTCACGAAGAGGATATACTCTTACCGGCTGGAATGTCAAGCGAAACAGTGACAGCTATTGGTTCGTTTCCGGTCAGGGCTGGGTAAGTGAAAGCACAATTAAAAGTAAAGGTTATTCTAAAAAATTGTATGCAGATGGTGAAAAACTGAACTTCAGCAGTTCATGGTACTCACCTAACGGCAAGAATATAGCTAACAATGAAAGCTTTACCTTTTATGCAGTATGGCACTCAAATCCCACAAGCAAAAGCATTAAATGGACATTCAGCGATGTTTCAAACTTGTCGCAAACAGATGCACAGATAAAAGGTCGTGCAACATTTAACGAAAAAATGAATTTCACAAAGTGCGGCTTTTATATTGGCACCTCAAGTACAAACCTTACAAAATGCTCAAAATATGACACCATAAATTATAATCTTACATACCTTGATGTCTGGTTCTTGATGAGCAAATACGGTCAGAAGCTGAAAACGGGGACAACATATTATTATAAACTTTATGTTGTAGCCGGAGGAAAAGAATACACAAGTCCGGTAAGGTCGTTTACAACAAAATAATTATTTCATAGATATACCGCGCTTAGCACACTCTTGAAAGAAAAGACAACCGAGCAATCCGAAAAAAGGTTGCTCGGTTGTCGCTTTGTTTGTGAATATTTGGCGGCAGATGGCGTAAGAGATCCGAAAGAGAAGAGGTCAGAGCATATGCAAAGGCTTCTGACGGAACAAAAATTTACGGCGCTTGGTCAAGTGTAGCTTCAAAGAAAATCAGATAACATTACTTCAGCCCACCCGTCCTTTCCGAACGGGTGGGCTGACTGCATATTCAATGTTTTGGAAACCGTATATGTGCTTTGACGAGGAAAGAAATAAGCCGCTGACGGGCGTTAGAGCTTCATTCTTATATCAGCGCTGAAAACGCCGCTGCTGAGGCTTGTCGAAAAGGCACCTTTGTATTTTTTTATCGTGCGTTCAACATTTTTCAGACCGTAGCCGTGCGCCCTTTTATCCTGCTTCGAGGTCTTTATTCTGCCTTTTTCACTTTCAATCTTGTTTATTGTCGGGTTTGTTATTCCAAGAATAAAAAATCCGTTTTTAATACTTGCTTCTATAGTTATTATCCGCTCTGAGCTGACCTTTTCGGTGGCTTCTATCGCATTGTCGATAAGATTTGAGAGAATTGTGCAGAGATCTTCGTTGGCGATTCCTTCGCCTGGGATAAATCCGCTGAATTTAAGAGAAATTCCCTTTTTGGCGGCGGCGACCGACTTATTGTTAAGAACAGCGTCGGCGACGAAATTGCCGCTTCTTATCTTGTTGATGACACCGTTTATGCTGTCATTCATTGTCGTGAGATAACGTCTTGCTTCGTCAACCTTTCCGTTTTCAAGGTATGCGTTGACAACTATCATGTGATTTTTGTAATCATGGCGAAAGCGTCGCAGCTCCTCATCGCCGCTCAGCGCCTGTTCACCGAAGTCTTTTTGAATAGCCATCTGCTGAATAATGATATTCTGCTGATGTGCCAGATAGAATATTTTGAAAACAAGATATAGAACGCAGAGAGTGACTGTCGCCGACGAAACAATATAAAGAATATTATACCAGTCATAAGAAATGCCGAATTCTTTATAATAGCAGGTCAGCTCAAACAGAAGAAGCACGGCGTAAATCCACTTAGGTATTTCTTCAAAAACCTTAGGTAGAAAATTGACCTCGCTCTTTCTCACAGCGAAAAAAAGCACAGCGCATACCGCAGAAAAGAAAATGATATAAATAACACATTCTGCCCACAAAGTTTCACTTGTGTATGGCGACAGAAGCGAATAAAACATCTCGGCTGTAACAATATATATAAGCAGCAGCCAGATGCACCTTGACAGCTTTTTGCAGTCGGTTAAAAAGCGGAGTGCAAAAACATAAACAATATCAGACACAATATCCATAACCGCCCTGTAATCTTCGGTCATATCGGCAAGCAAAAAAGAGCCGGAAACTGCGTTCAGCAGAAGAACAGCGCCGAAAACGGTTATCAAAATCTTGTTCTTATTGATACGTTGCAAAAAAATAAAGCGCATAATCATAAGCATACTGACTATTGCGGTGATATCTTTTATCAGGTATGCCGCAGCAGTAATCACACTAATCATGCGCTTTTCTCCTTAAACTGAATACTTTAAATAGTTCACATAGCATTTGTTGAAATTCGAAAGGTTTCGCCGGCTTATTTCAGCCTGCTCGCCGTTTGAAAAGATTATGGTGTTTTTCTCAATATCAATTATATATTTCATGTTGACGAGATATCTTCTGTGAGTTCTGAAAAATCTGTGGCTCGAGATTTCCGCCTGAAACTCGGAAATAGTTTTTGTCGATTCATATGAATCGTTGAGCACTCTCACTATTGAGTGTTTCTCACAGGATTCAATATACATTATTTCATTGAGGCTGAGGTGATATGTCTTTTCTTTTGTCGGCACATCAATAATACATTCTTTTTCGATACCGGACATAAAGCTTGTCAGGGCAGATAACAGCTCTTGCTCGTCAATCGGTTTCAGAAGGTAGCGGAAAGCGTTGACCTTAAAGCTTTCATAAACAAATTCTTCGTATGCGGTGACGAATATGATTGCCGAGGTGCAGCCTTTGTCACGAAGTCTGCGGGCTATGTCAAGACCGTGCGCATCAGGTAGCATACAGTCAAGAAAAATCAGGTCATAGTTTTTAGAAGTATTTTCAAATTCGCTTCCGCTGAGAAAAATATCAATATTACAGTCCGTTCCCAGAATAAGCATATGCTCTTTAATAAATGTCTCTATTGATTTCGCTATTTCAATTTCGTCCTCACATATTGCAAAATTTATCATAAAAATACCTCTTATATTTTTATCATTATATCACATAAAACCGGAATATGTTAAATGTTTTGATAAATTATATATTTTTTTTGCGCAAAAATTCAACAAAAAAGGAATTAACGGTATAAAAAACGGCATGAACGGTCAAAAAGCGTGCAAACAATTGATAAAACTGTATTGCAAAAAGCGCAACAAAGTGGTATTTTATTCTTAATAGGACAAATTCAGGAGGACAAAATATGAAAAAAAGAAACATAATACCGCTCATTCTGGTGTGCTTGTTATCGGTTTGTTTCACGGTTACAGCCTATGCGGCAGAAACAGAAGGAATATTTACATACACCGTTTCGGGCGATGAAGCGACAGTCACAAAAATCGCATGGGAGGGTCTTGATGAAATAACAATTCCCGAAACTCTCGGCGGTTACACGGTCACAAAGCTTGGCTCAAGCATTATGACAGACACGACATATGAATTCGGCGACAACAATGTCACCTCGATATATATCCCGAAAACAGTGAAAACTATCAGCTCGGGCACTTTTGATTTCGCAGATGTCAGCCGCTTTGTCGTTGACCCCGAAAACACAGTTTATTCAAGCGATGAAGCCGGTGTTCTTTTCAATAAAGATAAAACATTGCTTATAAAAGCGGCAAACAGCTTTGACACAACCGTCTATACTGTTCCTGACAGCGTGACGGAAATTGGTTTTTCGGCTTTTAATTCGAGCCTTTTTGTTCAGGAGATATATATACCGGATTCAGTGGCAGAAATCGGTCAGCAGGCTTTTTTTCAGGCACTGAGTCTGAGAAAAGTCAGGCTGCCGGAAGGACTGACCACCGTTGAACAAAACCTGTTTGCTCTCTGCTCTTCCCTTGAAGAAGTTTCAATTCCCTCAACAGTCACCGCTATAAGAAACAGTGCTTTCACAGAGTGCACTGCGCTCGAAAAGGTTATCATTCCAGAGGGAGTTGCTTCTGTTGATGAGTATGCATTTGAGAGTGACACTTCGCTTAAATATGTGTTTCTCCCCTCAACATTGACAGCGATAAAGTCCGGCGCTTTCGGAAACTGCACTTCGCTCACCGATATCTGTTACGCCGGCACGCAAGAGGAATTTGAAAATGTCAGCTTTGCAAAGGGAGCCTACTACGGTGACAGACCAAACGCCGCCGACACGGCGTCGGTTCACTGTGACATTGCCGCAGACTCATATCAGACGATTGATTTTGTTGATGACAATGATATTCTGACCGTCTTTGGTATTGGCTCAACACCCTCATATGCCGACTCGTCATGGCATTATTGGGACAGTAACAAGGCAAATATCACGGCTGTTATTATTGACGGTGAAGTTGATACGATAGGCGCATACTCATTTGAAGATTTTCCTGCTCTGACAACGCTTATTATCAGAACGGATAAAATAAACATTGAGCCGCTTGCGTTTGTCAAATGTCCGCTTCTTGAGACGGTTGTTATATTCTCCGACAGTAGCTTTGAGAGTGCTTCTTTCACAAGGTGTGCCTCGTCAATCCGTGTCTTTGAAGAAAAAAACTCTCTCCACAGCTTCAACTTGTCAAGCACAGCCGTTAACGTTGTCAAATTCAGCTTCGACGGCAGTGTTCTCCACTTTGACGGCGGCGTTTCTCTTGACGCTTATGAATTTTTTGACACCCTCGCCGTTTTTTCAACTGTGTATGACAACATAGAAAAAATTACTTTTACAAATCTGACTTTCGAAAATATTACATTTTTCTATTACACCGGAGTAGGAAATGAAAGGGCGAGAATTGAAGGCAACACTCTGATAAACGGTGAAATATACCCGACAGTCTTTGAAGACGGAGAAGATAAGCCTGTCACATTCAACTATCTCACCGCAGGAATTGCAGACTCAACCATAACCGATTTTACGCTTATAGCCAAAGATGAAAAACATCAGGAGATTATTGACACCGAGATAGAGATTAAGGAAGAGGAAACCTTCTTTCAAAGAGTTCTTCGCTGGGTAGTCACGCTTCTCAATAAGCTGTTCACCCTGTTATCAAAACTCAAATAGAAAGGGCTGCTGTTTTATTCCTTGCCTAAAGGACGCAGAGGGTTTATGAAATATATACCTTTAACAGAACAGAACATCTCATCAATAACCGAAAAATATGTCGAATACTACAACACCTATGAAGACGGCTGCTGGAAGTATCCGGACGCTTTTAAGAGAATACATCAGATTATGACTATTGAGGACAGCATGTGCCTTGTTCAGCTCGATGAGAGCGACAATGTTACGGGCTTTGCCATAGGGTATTTCAAGCTATATGACGACCTGACTGAATATTACCTTGAAGAAATAGTTATTTTCAAAGAGTATCAGAACAAGGGCTGTGGGAGCGACTTTCTGCGCTATCTTGAAAAAACGGCGAAAGAACACGGCGCTCTGCACTTTGACCTTGTGAGCGTAAATGACGAACATCATATGCATTTCTATAAAAAAGCAGGCTTTTACTGTGCAACCAATCTTTCTCTGATGGGAAAAAACTTTTAATAAAAATCCGCTTTTGAATTTTCAAAGGCGGATTTTTGTGCATAAAAGGGAAAATTGTCGTCAATTTAACAAATATTCATACTATGTACATCACAGAGTGCAAAATTTCATATTATATTATGTTATAATTTGTTTATAATATTTATTGATAGTTTATTAAACGACTTGCATTTTTCGGAGGAATAGTTATGAATGTCACATGGTACGGAACTGCAACAATCTCGATTGATGACGGAGAAACAAAACTGCTCTTCGACCCGTTTTTGCGCCGTAACAAGAAGCTCAACAATCCGTCAATAGGCGATTATCTGGGCGCTGACGCCATTCTTGTCACACACGGTCATTTTGACCATATTATGGATATTCCCAAGATAATTGATAAGGACAAAAATGTTAAAATATATTGTACCAAAACACCGTGCAAGACGCTCAAAAAGCACAAAGTGCCCGAAGACAGAATTTCTGTAATTGCACCCGGGGATAAATTCAGTGTAGGCGGCTTCACAATCAGAGTTTATCACGGCAAGCATGTTGACTTTGACGGCGAACACATAAGAAAGGTCTTTCTTGACTGTGCCGTTCATCTGCCCCTTTTCCTCTACTACTGGATAACGAATGAAACAATGAACGAAAACGGCGAAATTGTTCTGTTTGAGGTTGAAAACGGCGGAAAACGGGTTCTTGTCATGGGCTCTTACGGCACGGATGAAACAGTTTCATACCCGAAAAATGTTGATATGTTTATTATGCCGTTCGGCGGCAGTCCTAAAATAAAACAAAAAGCAATGCCGTTCATTGATGAAATATGCCCTAAGCGTATTATGGCCGATCACCATGACAATGCATTCCCGCCGCTGACAAGAAGAATGGATGTTGAGGGCTTTGCTCCTATTCTTATGAAAAGCCACCCCGAAACCGAATATATAATACCTGACGAATACAAGGTATATGTCATCTGAGTATTCAGCTTGCTTATAAGGCGTAAGAGCTTCGGCGGAAAATTATAATCAGAAAATGCGGTTCGTGAGAGCGGCATTTTTTGTATGCGGCAGTTTGAGCCGAAAAACCCATTCGCATACGAAAAAGTCTCTTTGCATATTTTATTGCATATTTTTTTCAGCTATGATATAATCGAAAAATCTTAGGGAAAAAGGAGAAAGAATAATGGGAAAAAATGCGCCTCAGCTTGAGTCAAATCCGTTCTATTCGGCGAGAAAGGCGGAAAGTGAAAAAAACCAAGAGCTTTCAAGCCGGGAGAGTGCCTCGGATGTTGTTCTTATCGAGCAGACGAGGCTTTCAAAAATAGAGAGCGGCAAGGTCGTGCCTTACCCCGAAGAGGTCTGTAATATGGCGAGAGCTTACAGTGCGCCCGAGCTTTGCAATATATACTGCTCGGAATATTGCGAAATAGGCAGGGGCAGAGTTAAAAAGCACGACATCGCTTCGCTTGACAGAGTCGCTTTTCGTGTTCTCGGTGCGCTTCAGGAGACGCAGGAGCTTCGGGACAATATAATTTCCGTCGCCGAAAACGGAGATATCTACCCCTATGAATACAGACAGCTCAGAGAAATCATGGCGGCGCTTGACAAGCTTATCGTCAACGCCCAGTCCTTTAAGCTCTGGGTTGAAAAAAATAAAGGTATTTCAACGATTTCACAGCTCGATGAGATTATCGAAAGGGAAGGTCTGTGACATGAGAAAAATCAGATATAAATGTCTTGTGCTCGACCACGACGACACAACCGTCAAAAGCACTCCCGACGTTCATTATCCCCAGTGGCTTGAAACGCTTGAAGTCTTACGCCCCGATGTTCAGATGAGCCTTGAGACATTTATGCTGTATAATTTCAATATCGGCTTTTATGAGATGATAGACAAGGTGCTTCACTTCACACCCGAAGAAAAACACCGTCAGGATGTTATGTGGCGAGCCTACACCGACAAACACAGAGCCCACTTTTATGAGGGTATGGGCAGAGTGCTGAGCGAATTTAAGGAGAGCGGCGGCGTTATCTGCGTCTGCACCCATAATGCGGCAAAAAACATTCTTCTTGATTATGAGATTGAATACGGCAACGGGCTCAGACCCGATATGATTTTTGACTATGATATCTGTCGGTCAAGGGTCAAGCCCGACCCGTTTGCGCTTGAAGAGATTATAAGAATATACGGCTTTAAGCCCGAAGAAATGATTATGCTCGACGATATGAAGCCGGGCTATGATATGGCGAAAAAGGTCGGCGTTCCTTTTGCGGCGGCGGGCTGGTCTCACATTGTGCCCGAGATAAGAGAGTTCATGCAGAAAAACTGTGATATGTATTTCAATACGGTTGATGAATTTGAAAAGGAATTGTTTATATAAGAATATCCCCACCGCAGCGTTTGCGGTGGGGATAATTTTTCATTTTTATTCAGTCTTATCAGTCATATCCGAAAAGTCGATTATGGCATTTGAGCCTGTTGCGTAGGGCATTTTGCCGTCCCATTTTTCAATCTTCTTATATTCAACAAGATTGTCGGTTATCGACTTTGAAAGAATACGGTTTGCTTCAGCCTGAGCCTCGGCCTGAATTTTCAAAGCGTCAGCTTCGCCCTGAGCCTCGACCTTTTTCCTCTCGGCCTCGGTTTTTGCCTTTAAAAGCTCCTGCTCTGCGACCTGCTTGTTTTCTATGGCGCTGATGTATGCCTCTGAGAAATCGAAGTCGATTATGTTCACATCGGCTATAGTGATGCCGATATCGTTGAGCTTCTTGTTGAGCTCATCGACAATACCCTCTGAAATAACCGCTCTGTTTGTGACAGATTCCTCAGCGGTGTATTTTGAGCTTATAGCCTTGAGAACCTCGTTGACCGCAGGAGTGATGATAACATCTTTATAGTTTTCACCGACCTCCTTATAGATTGAATATGACTTTGACTTGTCAACACGAAATTCTACTGCGACAACGGTCGAGACAGTCTGAAGGTCTTTGCTGAAAGCCTGAGTGGCAACCTCCAGCTTTGTTATCTTGTTGTTGATTTTGTGAACCTGCTGCCAAGGCATTTTGACATTAATACCCTCCTGCAGGACTGTTTCAGAGACCTTACCGAAGGTTGTGACAACGCCGGTGTGACCGGCGGGGATTGTGGTGACGCAGGACATAGCCGCCAGAACGGCGATAACTACTATAACTGCGGGTATGATAATCTTTTTCGAAACTTTCATTTTTATATCCTCCTTTTGAAGCTCCTTTTCTGTTGTGCCTATATTATACTGAATAAACGGTGCGTATTCAATAGAAAAAATTCTGTGTTATGTGAGGTTATCAGAGAAAAATTTCAATGATAGACAAAAAGTTCATAAATTGGTCAAAGACACGCCGTATTTTGTGCTATTATATTCGTAGTCAACATTCACGGAGGAAATGTTTATGAAAACTTCAAAGAAAATTTTAGCGGCAGTTTTATCACTGACAATGCTGCTGTCGCTTCCTTTTACGGCGTATGCGGCAGACTCATCTGTTTCGGCGACCGATAAGGGCACGGCATATAAAGGTCTGATGAATGCATTGGGCTTTGCTACCGATAAACTTATCGGAGCGGTAGCATCCGTGTTCCCCGTTCCGTCGAAATGGGAAAACGCAGATGAGGTTTCGACCGACGGTCTTATGACAGGCACAGATGAATTTTTAACAGAAAGCGCAGAGGGTGCACGCTTTGCGCTTGGCTATGACTCAAGAAGCATTATTGAGGGCTTCGACGTTGTCGGCAACACCTATGTCGCCGGCGGCATCGCTTTCAAAAAGAAGATAGCCACATCTGTCGAGGACGATTTAAAAGTCAGAACAGCCGCAGTCTCAGACTCGAGCGGAAGGGGAGCTTCCCTTTTCCTCACTCTTGACGCATACGGCTTATCACTGCCCGACGTCAGAGAGATAAGAAGCAGGCTGAGCAGCTTTGCGTCTCAGAATAATATTAACAGTATAACCGTTTCGGTTCTTCATCAGCACAGTGCCGTTGACACACTCGGAATGAACGGCAATATCTGGGAAATGGCTCTGATAAATCCGTTCAGAGTTATTGCGGGCAAGGAGACAAACAACGGCAAAAATAAGGCTTATATGGAATATCTCTATGAAAAATGCGTAGAGTCGGCAATGAGCGCAGTTGAAGACATGAGAACGGGCGAAATGTATTACGGTGCGGCAAATCAGACGCCTTATCTCAATGACAAGAGAGCTCCGTTTGTCAGCGACCAAAGCTTCAACCGCTTCCGCTTTGTGCCCGACGACGGCTCAAAAGAAACATGGCTCGTTTCAACAGAAATTCACTGCGTCGGCAACGGCGTTCAGGGCACTGTTATAACAGCCGACTATCCTTATTACGCAGAGAAAGAGATAACCGAAACAGAGAATGTCAACGTTCTCTTCTATATGGGCGCTCAGCAGAGCACTTCTCAGGAGAGAAACGCAGACACGGTTATAAACTACAGCGAGGATATGGACAGACTTGAGGCTCTTAAAGGCTTCGGGGCGTCAATAGGCAGAGCTATAAAAGAAATAAAGGACGAAAAGGAAGTTTCTCCGCTTCTCAATATTACATATAAACAGATTATTCTGCCCGTAGAAAATCCGGTTCTTCTTCTCGGCGGAAAGACAGGTATGTTTGAAGCAAAGATAGTCAGAAGCGGTTTTGGCAGATATTCGGTTGTCACCGAAATAGGCTATATGGAGATAGGCGACGATTTTGCGTTCGCGATAATTCCGGGTGAGCTTGCTCCCGAAATAGCATACGGCGGATGTCTTCAGGGCGAAAGCTCTTGGTCGGGCAAGAACTGGGACTATCCCTCGCTTCAGGAGATTATCAATGAAAAGGGCAAAAACAGAAAGCTCATGGTCTTAGACCTCGCCAATGACCAGATAGGTTATATTATCCCCGATAACAACTATATGCCTCTTTTAGCGGAGGAAAGCGACTCGCTTGAGCTTGTCTCTTTAGGCGGACACACCGCTTCGGCAATAGTTGAGGCATTTTATGAGGTAATAAAATAAAAATATCCCGCGGTTACATTCAGACAGCATAAAAGCAGCTGAATAATGCTGCTTTTATGCCGTTTTTCAGAGCATCAAGAGCTGGGAGCCTTCTCGGCTCTTTTTTATTGTTGCTTTGTTCACTGTTCTCTGATATAATAACCGCAGAACAATCAGGAGGTATAAATAATATGAAGAAACAGCGCAGAGAGGGCGCAATGACTCTCGGTGAAAAGATAGGCTTCGGCTTCGGACCTGTCGGTAAATCCATGGCGTCAAGCCTTGTTTACGGCTCGTTTTTGAGCCTTTATTTTATGCAAGTGTTCGGTTTAAGCCCCGCATATCTGTCGGTAATGTTTCTGCTTTGCAGAGTGTGGGACGGTTTAAATGACCTTTTCATGGGCGCAGTAATTGACGCCACACATTCACGCTTCGGCAAGTTCAAGCCCTGGATTATCGCCGGTGCTCTGACAAATGCGGCGTGCACAATACTTATATATTTTGACCCGGGCTTTCGAGGCGTCGGAATATATATCTGGGCGACGGTTCTCTATGTTCTGTGCGACATGACATACACGATGATTGATGTTTCATATTGGGCTCTTGTGCCTGCGATGACGCTTGACCGTAACGAGAGAGATCAGCTTGCCGTTATTCCGAGAATTACGAGCGCAGCCGGCGGCATTGTCAGCTCTTTCACTCTCAATATAGTCGATAAGCTCGGCGGCAGAGGCTCAAACGCAGGTTTTATCAGATATGCTCTTATCGCAAGCGCAGTATATATTTTGACTTCTGCTCTTTGCGCAGTTAAGGTCAAGGAGAGAGTAGTATCGGTTAAGGTGTCGGGTGAAAGATTTTCACTTAAAAAAGCCGCTAAGGTGCTTCTCTCAAACGATCAGGCGATGACTGTTGTTATTATAATGACGCTGTTTAATGCGGCAAACTGCATAACGACAGGCATCATGATGTATTACTTTATGTATGTTCTTGAAAAAGACAGCATTTACGGTATTATCGGCATTGTCACAGGCGCTATTCAGGGAATAGGCACGCTCGGCTTCCCGCTTCTTGCCAAAAGGATTGACAGAAACAAAGCCTATCTTATCGCCTATATTTTACCGATAGCGGGCTATGCCGTAATGGCGGCTGTCGGCAGTGTGACCAATGTCAACATAGTTTTGTTTATCATCTCATGTATTCCGCCCTTCCTCGGTTACGGCGCAATGAGCGTTATGCAGACTGTTATGCTCGCCGATGCGGTTGACTACGGCGAATGGAAGACGGGCGAAAGAAACGAGGGCACGATATTCTCAATGCTCACATTTTTGAGCAAGATAGCTAACGGCTTAAGTCAGGCTATTATTTTCGGCGTGTTTGCGCTGGTGAAGTTTGACGCAGACTCAAATGTCGCGCCGACCGCTCAGGCACTGACCTCATTCAAGCTTCTACTTTTCGCCGCCCCCGTAGTTTTCCTCATTCTTGCGTTTTTGACGCATAAGGCAAGGTTCAGATTAAAGCCCGAGCTGACAGAAAAAATTTCAGCCGAGCTTTCACAGAGGAGAGCTTCTCCCGAAGAGGCATAAATTTTCAAAGCTGTCGTATTCAGCGCTTTTGCGCCGGGTGCGGCAGTTCTTTTCTTTTTACGCAAAAGTGAATTTTTTCAAAACTTTAGAAAAACGGACCTTTTCTTGTTGAAAAAAAGGGAAAGCCGTTATATAATAAACTGATTATAATGAGGTGGTGTATCTTTTGGAAGCGTATCTTGATAACAGCGCAACAACAAGAGTTTGCGAAGAAGCCGTTGAAAAAATGTGCCGCTGTATGCGTGAAAGCTGGGGCAACCCGTCTTCACTGCACTCAAAGGGGATTGAAGCGGCTCGGGAGCTTGAAGAGGTTAGACAGACTGCGGCGTCCTTTTTAGGGGTTCAGCCTAAAGAAATTTTCTTCACCTCGGGCGGCACAGAGAGCAATAACTTAGCTATAAGAGGCGCAGCACTTCGAAACAGCCGAAACGGGAAAAAGATAGTCACCGACACAATAGAGCACTCAAGCGTAATTTCCGCTGTCAGCGAGCTTGAAAAGGCGGGCTTTGAAATAGTGAGACTTTCGCCTAAGGACGGGGCAAAGGTTACGCAGGAAGATTTGGAAAACGCAATAGACGAAAAAACCGTTCTTGTCAGCCTTATGGCGGTCAATAATGAGGTTGGTTCAATTCAGCCGTTTGACAAAGTGAAAAGCATCATAAAAATGAAACGCTCACCGGCGCTTTTACACGTTGACGCCGTTCAGGGCTTCGGCAAAATTCAGATAAAGCCGCACAGCATGGGTATCGACCTGATGACGGCTTCTTCACACAAAATTCACGGTCCTAAGGGCGCAGGTCTTTTATATATAAATGAAAAGGTAAAAATAAGCCCAATTAGCTTCGGCGGCGAGCAGGAAAAACGCATAAGACCGGGCACTGAGCCTGTGCCGGCTATCGTGGGCTTCGGCGAAGCGATAAGGCAGCTGCCCAATATTAATTCTCAGTTAAAAAAGATGACAGAGCTTAGAAATGATTTTGTATTAAAATTGAAAAATACGGACGGCGTGTTCATCAATTCGCCCTCTGACGCTCTGCCATATATTGTCAACATTTCGCTTGACCGTATGCGCTCTGAGACAGTGCTGAACTTTTTATCCTCTATGGGGATTTATGTTTCAAGCGGCTCAGCGTGCGCAAAAGGTCACAAGAGCCATGTTCTTGAAGCTCTCTGCCTTGACAGCAACCGTATTGACGGTGCGCTGAGGGTATCTCTTTCGAGATATACAACTCAGGAAGAGCTCGATTATTTTATAGAAGGAATAACGAAAGCAATGAAAATGCTTCGCAGGAGATAAGGTTATTTTAAATGAAAGAAATCATACTTATTAAAGAGGGCGAGATAGCCTTAAAAGGTCTTAACCGCTCAAACTTTGAAGACAAGTTAGTTAAAAATATAAAATTCAGGCTGAGAGACCTCGGCAAATTCAGCTTTTTAAAAAGTCAGTCAACCCTCACCATTGAGGCTCAGGAGGAGGACGCAGACCTTGAAGAAGCAGTCAGCCGCATACAGAAAGTGTTCGGCGTCGTTGCTTATTCACGCTGTGCCGTTTCCGAGAAAGACCTTGATAAAATCAAGGAAACCGCCGTCACATATCTGCGTGACGAGCTCAGAAGCGCAAGAACCTTTAAGGTTGACGCTAAACGAAGCGATAAGTCTTTCCCTTACGGCTCACCCGAAATCATGCGTGAGGTCGGTGCGGCTGTTCTTGAGGCATACCCGCATTTGAGAGTTGATGTTCATAACCCCGAGGTCAAAGTCACGGTTGAAATAAGAGAAAGAGCTTATGTCAGAGGCAACCAGAAGAAAGGTATTGGCGGTCTCCCCGTCGGCACGGCGGGCAAAGCCGCAATTCTGATGTCGGGCGGTATCGACAGCCCCGTTGCCGCATACATGATGGCTAAAAGAGGCTTACAGCTTCAGGCTATACATTTCGCCGCTCCGCCCTACACAAGCGAGAGAGCCGAAATGAAGGTCCATGAGCTTGTCAGAAAGGTCAGCGCATACGCAGGCAGAATTCTTCTCTGCGTTGTTCCGTTCACCGAAATTCAGGAGCGTATAAAAGACGAGTGCCCCGAAGAGCTGTTCACTCTCATTATGCGCCGCCTTATGATGGAGATTGCAACGAGAATTGCCAAAGAAAACGAGTGCGCCGCTCTTATCACGGGCGAAAGCCTCGCTCAGGTTGCCAGTCAGACGCTTCAGGCTCTCGCCGTCACAAACGAAGCGACCCCTCTGCCCGTTTTCAGACCGTGCATCGGTCTTGACAAGCAGGAGATTATAAAAATCGCAAGAGAAATAGATACGTTCGAGACATCAATTCTTCCCTATGAGGATTGCTGCACGGTGTTCACACCTAAGCACCCTAAGACAAGACCGAGCCTTGAAGAGGTCAAGGCGGCTCAGAACGCTGTCGATTGGGAAGAAATGATTGAGAAAGCGATAAGAGAAACAAGATTTATTCCCATAAACTGAAAAGCTGAGTGAAGAAAAGTGAAAGAAGCATATTTATACGGCAGTAAGTTCTGCCCCGAAGAAAAAGAGCCCCTTGAATTTGAGACGGTGCGGCTTCTTCGTGAAAAAAAGCTGAAAATTGCGGCGGCAGAGTCCTGCACCGCCGGACTTGTTTCAAGAAGAATAGCAAATGTCCCCGGCTCGTCGGAGGTCTTTGACTGCGGCATTGTCAGCTATGCAAATTTTATAAAGCATAAACTTCTCTTTGTTGATGAAGAAATGCTTTTGCGATACGGTGCAGTCAGTGCGGTCGTTGCCGCTCAGATGGCGAAAGGCGCTCTTCTACAGGGCGAAAGTGACCTTGCCGTTTCCGTCACGGGAATTGCGGGCCCCTCAAGCGACAGCACAGAAAAGCCTGTCGGGCTTGTATATATCGCTCTGTGTGACAGAGAAAACAGACTGTGGGTCAGAGAAATGCACTTTGACGCGCCGAAAAACGATATAAGAGAATTTAACAGATACTGCTCCTCGTCATGTGCTCTCGACATGGCAGCTGAGTACCTGAGAGCATACCCCGAAGTGAGGGGCTTTGAAGATTATGATACCTTTTTGAAAAAATTCTGACGAAAGGAGAGAAAAATGGATATTTACGAAGACGATATCTATGTTTCCGAGGGTGAAGAAAAAGACGAGCTGTCTTATCTGCCCGATGACGAAATAGATGAAGAGCCTGCTTTTGAGTCTGAGATAAAACCCGAGACGGTGAAAAAGAACACCGACCCAGGCACAAGAATTATCTATCAGGCGCCCGAGAAAACGCTGAAAAGAAAATTCACGGGCTTTAAAGATGAAGAAGAAATAATCACTGAAACCGAAGAGGAACCGATAAAGAACGAATATAAGGGCGGCTTTGCTTTTGAAGAAGAAATGCGCAGAAAAAACAGCACCCCCGTCAGACGTGCTCCTCAGCAGAGAACAGGCGACAAAAAGCCTCAGATAAGCCTTGAAGAAGAGAAAAGAAGACGCTATGAGGCAAGTCTTAAAAGGACCGAAGAGGAAAAGGCTGAAAGAGCCAAATTAGCTCAGCTTAAAAAGGAACGCCTTATTGAGGACTCCGACATGGAGGAAATTGACATTGACTCGGCTAAAGGCAAAAAAAGAACTACAGGCGATAAAATAAGAATAGCCGTCATGACGATTGCGATAATCGCAATGATAGGCTCTGTCGCCGTTCTTGTTAAACAGTATGTTCAGCAAAGGCAGGTTGCTCAATGGGAGGACGAGGTAACGGGTCTTATCATTGATGTGCCCGAGGAAAATACGGATAAGGATAAAGATAAGAATGACAAAAAAGATGAAGACGAAAGCACAACCGAAAGACCTCTGACTATAGAGGAACAGTGGGAAAAGCTTCGCAGCGACTACCCCGATGTTGAATTCCCTGAGGGGCTCAGTCTCAAATATGCCAAACTTTACGCCGTCAATCAGGATTTTGTCGGTTATCTTTCCATTAATGAATACGGAATGGAACTTCCGGTCGTTCAGTCTCAGAAAGACACGAAAAAGGAAAACTATTACCTTAGAAGAAATTTCTATAAGCAGTATTCGGTTTATGGCTGCCCGTTCGTTTTTAAGGACAGCGATATGGAAAATCTTGACAGGAACACGGTTATTTTCGGTCACAACACAACGTCTAATCTCGCTTTTGCCGCCGTCAACAAATATAAGACGCTTGACGGTTACAAAAACGCTCCCGTTATTCAGTTTGACACTATATACTCAAACCATAAATGGAAGGTTGTCGCCGCCTTTATTATCAACACAAAGGCGTCTGACGACAACGGATATATATTCAATTATATATTCACAAAGATGGAAAGCGACGAGGAGTTTATGACCTATATAAAATTCCTCAAAGAGCGTTCGCTTTATGACACAGGAGTTGACATTCTGCCGAGCGACAAAATTCTGACGCTCTCCACCTGCACAAAGGATTTTGACGACGCGCGCTTTGTCGTTGTGGCAAGACTTATAAGACCCGGCGAGACGGAAGACGTCAACACGTCGATAGCAAAAGTCAATGAACGCCCGAGGTATCCTCAGGCATATTATGATAAGAAAAAGAAGAAAAATCCATATAAGGATGCCGAAAGATGGTATTACAGCGGAGACTGATATCATCGGGCAGACCGAAACGGGGGAATAAAAATGATTAAATTACTTTCACTTGAGGGATTTCTCAGTCTCTCTTCCGACGCGGTGAAAAAAATAGAAGATGTTCTCAGACCCATAGGTCTTGAAAAGACCGAAAAATATGATGACGTCGATGATTTTATTGACGCTGTCATAGAGAATATCGACGACGGCTCGGATATAATTCTTGCCGCAGAAAACGAAGAGTATAATTCTGTCAAGAAACAGCTTATTGACACATTTTCGCTAAGAAAACATCAAAGCAGCTCTGTTCAGGAGGCTATAATTGAATCAAGAAACGGTCTTTCTTCGGTTCGGGATATTGACGGTCATTGTCTTATGCCTCTTGACGCAGACATTTACATATCAGACGACGGAATGTACAGCGGCTTCTGCGTTGAGTTCTCAAACGGCTCAAGAATGATATACGTGCCTCTTGACGATTCAAGGCTTGACACGATACTCGAATATGTTAAAAAAGAATTCGTTAAAGAAGAACCCGAAGCGGAAGAAGAAAACTCCGAAACACCCCAGACGGGTGCTTTCAGCCCGATAAAAAATGAGGGTGAAGCAGAATTTTCTGAAAACGAAGGGGCAAAAGAGCCTGAGTATAACGACCCCGAGACTGATTTAGGCGAAGAAACCACCGCAGACGGCGAGGCAGAGCCCGAATACACAGAAGGCGCCGCTCAGGAGCAGGAAAACGCAGAGGAAAGCGAAGCTTCTGCGCAGGAGGTTTATTCGGGAATGAGTGACAAAGCGTCCGAAGAAGAGAACGCTACACTCACGCTGAAAAGCGGAGAAGAGCTTATCATAGACGACAGCGCTGACGAAGCGGACCTGACAGGCTTTGAAGAAGCGATGAGCGCCGCGGCAAAGACGGCGTTTTCTCTGATAAACCTTGACAAAAGCGTAGCCTTTGTGGGAGGCGCAACAAGCCCGTTCCTGCTTGCGATGTGTAATGAGGTTGACGGTCTTTCAGACACCTTCAAGGTCTGTGAGCCTGAGCTTGAAAACGAAGAAGAAATGGAGCTTCAGGTCGCTTTGGCGAAAAAGACACGTCTTGCGATAAGAGAGACGGGCGCAAGCTTCGGCGCCGCTATTTCAACCGTTCAGAAGGGCGAAAAAGACGGCAAGGAGATTTATTATTCATATATAATCATACACGACGGCGCATCGGCTAAAGCCAAGAAGGTTTCGACCGCCACAAAGCAGGGGATAGAGAGCCTCATTCCTCACGCATTTGCGGTAATGTTCGGTCTTATCGAGCGAAAGGCGGAGAGCATAGCTCAGCTTGAGAGCGACAGCTATGACGATGAAGACAGCGACAAGAAGAAAAAGACAGCCGTTCTTGCGGTATGCATTGCGGCGGCTGCGGTGGCGATTGTCAGTGCGATTGTTATGGTGTGGTCATATTTTCAGAAGACACCCGAGCTTCTGACAACGACATCAACACCGTCACCCGAGCCGAGTTCTTCAACAAGCCAGCCGCAGAGTTCACTGACACCGCCGTCATCCGACCCGCTTCTGTCAACCGGGATTCCCGGCTTCTCGACGACAGACCCGAATTATCCCTATCCCGCTGAGCCGACCGCAGGTGATCTTTCGAACACTCCGACATCGACTCCGTTCAGCTCGACAAAGGGTATGTTCACCTTCACGGTCTATGGTTACGGTCACGGCGTCGGCATGAGCCAGACGGGCGCAGACTACTACGCAAGCATCGGCAAGACATATCTTGAAATACTTGCCATGTATTATTACGGCGCACAGCTTGTTCTGGGCGACACGGCGCCCGAGACGGTTAAGTTCGGCAATTCAAGTTTCCCGCTCAGAGATTATCTTGCCACAGCGGTTGAAAGCGAAATGGGCGGCTCCTATAACCCCGAAGCGCTCAAGGCGCAGGCGGTTGCTGTCTATACATTCGCTAAATATTATAATTTTGACGTTCCCGCCACTCTTCACGCATTCAGCAAGACGCCGACGCAGGCTTCATATGATGCTGTTGACACGGTTCTCGGTCAGTATATGATATATAACGGAGAGGTTATCAGACCCTATTTCCACGCAACGAGCGCAGGCAAGACAACATCATACGCCAACGCTTTCGGCGACGGTCAGCTTCCCTATCTTTCGGGCGGCAGACCCAGCTACGGTGACGTCAACGCAAAGGATTACTGCACAACGGTTTCACTTTCAAGCGATGAGATAAACGCGCTCATATATTCAAAGACGGGCAAGACTCTCACGGGCGACCCCGCAAACTGGTTCAAGATTCTTTCACACGACGGCTGTATCAGTGACAGCATAGGCTATGTTTCAAAAATTCAGGTCGGCGATGAGGTCTATTCGGGTTACGACTTCCGTATGAAGGTGCTCGGCGGCGCAATCAGATCGCACTGCTTCACATTCATCTATACCCCGACAGCGTAAATTGCATAGGTTATATTCGTCAGACTAACATATCAGGGCTGCTGAGATATCTCGGCAGCCCTTTAATTATACCTGAAGGCAAACGGACAGTGAAACGGCTAATATTAGCACTCTTTTTTAATGAGTGCTAATATTAATAAATATTTCATCAAAACAACACTACTTTGCAACAATAAGGTGATATTATACAGACAACGGAAGAGGGAAACCCCCGGAGGCGAGGCACTCGAAAGAAGCTATGATAAAGATAGCTTCACATAAAGCAGCGCCGCACCGAAAGAGAAAAATGAAAAGAATAAAAGATACTCCCGAATCCAAAAATAAATTATCAAACATTGGAGGTATTTATTATGTTTGGACTTACACCTTATGAAAGAAGAAATAACGACCTGATGTTCTTCAGCCCGTTCAAGGAGCTTGAGGATATGGAAAAGAGATTTTTCGGCGACAGAATTCCGGTAAATTTCAAGACAGACATCAGAGACACAGGCAAGGAATTCGTCCTTGAAGCAGAGCTCCCCGGTTTTGACAAGAGTGACATCGGCATTGATGTCAAGGACGGATATCTCACAATCACTGCAACTCACAGCGAAGAGAACGATGAAAAGGACAAGAAGGGCAACTATCTCAGAAGAGAGCGTTCCTACGGTTCAATGACAAGAAGCTTTGACGTTTCCGACATCGAAGAAAACGCCATCACGGCTTCATTCAACAACGGTGTTCTTGAACTCATCCTGCCCAAGAAAGAGGATAAGGCAGAAGTTTCAAGAAAAATCGAAATCAACTGATTTTTTCCCTACCCCATTTTCGGCCTCTCAAGGTTTAGCCTTGAGGGGCTCTTTTTTGTTTTATTTGACAAAAACGAAGCCTATATATATAATGAAAGCGAAAAACACATTCGGGGGAGATTTATATGATAAAAGAAAACAATCCGACAATGGCTTTCGGCGTGTGCCAGCCGTTTGAAAAAGGCGTGCTCGGCTGTGAACGCTACCGCATACCGGCAATGATAACGCTGAATAACGGCGATGTGCTTGCGGCGGCGGACAACAGACACTCTCACGGTCAGGACGCCCCTCAGAATCTTGACATTCTGACAGCCGTTTCCTCAGACCGCTGTATGAGCTGGAATTACAGCTATGCCGATTATTTTGACGACTGTAAGGACGGCACGGAAAGCAAAAACAGCGCGTCATATAACGACTCCGCCATTATTCAGTCAAAAGAAACGGGCAGAATTTTTATTGCCACAAGCGCATTCCCCTCGGGCTGCGGGGCTTTCAAGTCAAAGAGGGGCACGGGCTTTATCAAAGACGAAAACGGGGTTTTACGCCTTGCTCTGACCGATAAAGAGGAGGCTTCTGACATTTCGGAGTATAAATACCATGTCGGCGAATACGACGGAGGCTTTGCGAAAATTGTCGGTGCGGATAAAAATTATACCGTTGACAAGGAGCTGAATATTTATCTTGACGGTGAGCCTGTTTTCACAAAACAGATAAACTCCGATGAAACCACTCGGCAGAATGTTTTTTTCACAAGCTCCGATTTTCACATTTTCCCGACCTGTTATCTCGTTGTCAGGCACAGCGACGACAACGGGGCGACATGGAGCGAGCCGCATATTCTCAATCCCTTTGTCAAAGGTGAAAAAGAGACTTTCTACGGGGTATGCCCCGGCAGAGGAGCTGTCACGACGATAAACGGCAAGGAAAGAATAATTTTCTGCGCCTATAATATTATGTCGGGCGTGGAGCGGGTCAGCTCTGTTTACACCGACGACAACGGAAAAACATGGCAAAGAGGCGAAAGCATGAAGCACGAGAGGGGTCTTAGAAAGTCGAGCGAATCTCAGATTATCTCAATGCCCGACGGAAATCTTCGCATTTTCTGCCGCAACTTTTCAAAGTTTGTCGGCACTGCCGTGAGCGAAGACGGCGGCGTCACATGGTCGCTTCTCAGAGCCGACAAAGACCTTTACTGCACAAAAAACTGTATGGTTTCTTTTATAAACACCTCAAAATACATCGGCGGAAAACAGGTTGTTCTCGGCTCATACGCCTGCGGCGGTGAGGAGAGGAAAAACGGCGTTATCCGCTCGGGACTTATGGATGAAAAAGGTCAGATTGAATGGAAAAGCAGTCTCAGACTAAACGACGGCTTTTTCGCTTATTCATGCCTTAACGAGCTAAGTGGCGGCACAATAGCCTGTCTCTTTGAGGATGAACCGTCTCATATCACGCTTAGACTTTTTGAAATAAACGATGACTGCTCAGTCAGACCGACAGACGGCGTTTATTATAACGAGCCGATAAAACAGCAGCCTTCGGCTAAAGAAAAAATCAAAGCCTTTTTCATGAAGCTCACCGATTTCAGCGCAGGATAAATAAGTCACAACACCGAATTTAATCAGGCATCCGAATTCTTTCGGGTGCTTTTTTCTTGCCCCTGCAAAACGCATACCTCAAAAAATTGCGCAAAACTTACATTTTTGACGATTTTTTCTCTTGACATAATATTCAGTTTGCTATACAATATTACGGATGATATTATATAATGGTGTAATATATATATCAGCGCAAGTAACATTACTGTAATTCTTTTGATGACTTTAATATTTACTTATGATTATTAATTTTTGAAAGAAGGAGGTGCTGCTGCTTTGGAAACTAAATTTGTTATTATTATTGCTGCTGTTGTTGCATTGGTGTTCGCCGCAATCGGTTTTGTTATCGGTATGATATACAGAAAAAAATCGGGCGAAAAGACGATAGGCTCTGCTGAAGAAGAGGCTAACAGAATCATCAATAAAGCTATAAATGAAGCCGAGACCAAGAAAAAAGAAGCAATTCTTGAGGCTAAGGACGAGGCTCATAAGATAAGAACGGAAGCTGACAGAGAAATTCGTGAAAGAAGAAACGAAGTTCAGCGTCAGGAACGCAGAAATATTCAGAAAGAGGAAAGTCTTGACAAGAAGCTTGACGCTCTTGAAAAGAAAGACGAAAGCCTCAATAACAAGATTAAGCAGTGCGATGAAAAAATCGCCGAAGCAGAAAGCATCAAAAGAAGTCAGTTAGAAATGCTTGAAAAAATTTCAGGATATACTAAAGAACAGGCTAAGGTTCTCTTGCTCGAAAAGCTCGAAGGCGATCTGACAAGAGAAAAGGCTGTCAAAATCATGGAATTTGAACAGAAGATGCGCGACGAAGCCGATGACCTCGCTAAAGACATCATCTCGACCGCCATTCAGCGCTGCGCCGCCGACCACGCCGCAGAAGCGACAGTTTCTGTTGTTGCGTTGCCCAGCGATGAAATGAAGGGCAGAATAATCGGCCGTGAGGGCAGAAACATAAGAACCCTTGAAACAATCACGGGGGTTGACCTCATTATTGACGATACACCTGAGACAATCACTGTTTCATCTTTTGACCCCATACGCCGTGAGGTTGCAAGACTTACTCTTGAAAAGCTCATTGTTGACGGAAGAATTCATCCGGCAAGAATCGAAGAAATGTATGAGAAGAGCAAGAAAGAGGTTGAACACACAATCCGTCAGACAGGTGAAAGAGCTGTTGTTGACGCAGGCGTCAACGGCGTTCATCACGAGCTTGTCAGACTTCTGGGCAAGCTCCGCTACAGAACAAGCTACGGTCAGAATGTTCTCAACCATTCGCTTGAGGTTTCATATATTGCCGGTCTTATGGCGTCTGAACTCGGCGTTGATGTCAAGCTCGCAAGAAGAGCGGGTCTTTTCCATGATATAGGCAAGGCTCTCGACCATGAGCTTGAGGGTTCACACATTGAGCTCGGCGTTGAATACGCTAAAAAATATAAAGAGAACGACATTGTCGTCAATGCTATTGCGGCTCATCACGGCGACGCAGAAGCGAAGAGCGTTATCGCCGTTCTTGTTCAGGCGGCTGACGCTATTTCGGCGGCAAGACCCGGGGCGAGAAGAGAGAATCTTCAGAACTATATTAAGCGTCTTGAAAAGCTCGAAGAAATCACCAAGGGCTTTGACGGCGTTGACAACTCATTCGCTATTCAGGCGGGTCGTGAGGTCAGAATTATTGTCAAGCCCGAGGTTGTCACCGATGACAAGATGGTTCTTCTGGCTCATGACATTGTCAAGAAAATCGAAGAGGAGCTTGAATATCCCGGTCAGATTAAAGTTAATCTTATCCGTGAGACGAGAGCGACTGATTTTGCAAAATAAGAAATATATAAGGCTGAGTTTTTCTCAGCCTTTATTTTTTTGCGGTATGCGCCGACTCAGTCAGGCGGGAAGTTTATATTCCTATTGTCAAAATGTTAAAATTTGTTTTTTAAGCCGAAAAAACATTGAAAAAATTATTTTCATATGATATATTAAATATGTATAATTATCATCAGCGTCACTGCGCCCTTTTTAAATCACGGGGGCGGTGAACGGGGCGGGCAAACCCGACCGAAAGGTTGTTGACATATATAACACTTTTTCAAGTCTGAGTGATTTTTGAAAAATCACTGTCTATAAGAGGAGGTTCTCAAATGAAGAAAAAGATTTCAAATTATTCAAGAAAGGCATTGTCGGTCTTTATGGCTGTGCTCATGGTATTTTCCATGTTTGCGCTTGCGCCGGAGATGTTCACAAAGGCAGAAGCGGCAACATCAGGCACATATTATTGGCGAGTCAGAGTAAATTCAAGCAATGACACCGGCGGGTGGGACAAAGGTGACTGGACTGTTTATGCTAAACCCAATAATGGTACCGGTACCGAGACTTCGATTAGCACTTTCAGCCAGTATATCAATTTTAAAGAGAACGGCAAAATAGTCAAGTCTGGAAGTTCTACTTCATTTCCTACAAAAGTAACATTCAATTACAGCTTTGGCGGCGGTGTTACTTACCGTAAGATGGATGCATACATTTATCTGGATATCAGTAAAGATAATTCTAATTGGACTGAGATAGGCAGTGTTCAGTCTTACTCTCATGAGTGGGGCACAAACAGCGGCACAAAAACTTTAACAGTTGCTTCAGGCAATTATCCATATGCGAAAACTATGACGGCATCATATGCAAATTCATCATTAACCTGTCCTAAACCCGGTGCTTCAAGCGTGACAAACACGCTTACATTCAGTGCGACTGACCAATACGGAGTAGAAATGGCTTCAAGCTTGTGCACAGTTACAGTAAAAGGCTCGCAAAGCGGAACGACAGGCATTTCAACAACCAGTAACGGAACAGGCACAGACACGACAACAGTCACTTCTTCAGCCAATATTGCCGGTACGACGAATAGTCAGACGGTTACAGCTACATGTTCATGGAAAGGTTCAACAACCAAAACCAAAACAGCGACATTTACGCTGAATGACTGTACTCTTACAGCAACGTTTACCTATAAGAATGCGGGATTAAACACTGCCGGTTCGACATCGTCAACTACTGCCACAGCTAAATACGGCTGTGCACCGACAGCTCCTGCTACTCCGGGAATATATTACACCACAACCGACCATTACACTTTCTACGCATGGGCAGTCGGTGGCACAAAATACACAAGCGGCTTACCGGCACTTACAAATGATACAACTTTTGACGCTGATTATACAGTTGAAGCTCATAAGTTCGACACATACGAAAATGTTTCGAGCACAAACACCCACACAAAGACATGCGCTTGCGGCTATTCGGTCACAGAGGACTGTAACTGGGACGACGGCACTATGGTTATCGCCCCCACTTGTGTAGTGGAAGGCTCTACAAAATACACCTGTGTCAACTGCGGCAACACACGCACAGAGCAGGATATTGCAAAAATTGATCACAGCTTCACGGGCGAGATAAAAAATAACGGCGACGGCACTCACTCATATAAGTGCGAAAAAGGCTGTAATGAGTATGGCGGCACAGTTGACTGCACATACACATCAAAGGTCACAACACAGCCGTCCTGCACAACGGCGGGCGTGACAACCTACACATGTAAAGACTGCGGCTACAGCTACACAGAGAATATTCCGGCGGCGACGGGTCACAGCTATAACGACGGTGTTATAACAAAGACACCGAACTGTGTTGATAAGGGCGTCAAGACATTCACCTGCTCTAAATGCGGCGATACATATACAGAAGAAATTCCGATAGAACCGGGCGTTCACAAAAATCTTGTTGAACTGCCGGCAAAAGAGGCAACCTGCACCGAAACAGGTCTCACACAGGGCTGGAAGTGCCAGGCCTGCGGTGTTACGACAGAGGCTCAGAAAACAATAGCTATGGTTGCCCATAAAACAGTGAAGACAGCGGCGGTTGAACCGACCTGTTTAGCCCCGGGTAATTATGAGTATTACACCTGCTCGGTCTGTAATAATGTTTTCGAAGATAAGGAAGCAACAAAACCGACAACAGTAGCCGACAGAACGAGAGCTCAGCTCAGTCACAGCTACACGGGCGCAATAAAAAACAACAATGACGGCACTCACTCATACAAGTGCGTGAACGGCTGTAATGAGTACGGCGGCACAGTAAGCTGCACCTATAAATCAGAGGTCACGACACCGCCGACCTGCACAACGGCGGGTGTGACAACCTACACTTGTGAAGACTGTGGCTACAGCTACACAGAAAGTCTCCCCGTCGCTACAGGTCATAGCTGGGGCGCTTGGACCTATAACGCCGCCGCAAGAACTCATACACGCAAGTGTTTAAACGATGCGACGCACACAGAAACAAATAGCTGTACCTTTGATGACGGCGTAATAACAACAGCACCTACCTGCACAACAGAAGGCGTCAAGACATACACCTGTTCGGTCTGCGGCGGAACATACACAGAAACAATACCTGCCAAAAAGCACAACTGGGGCAAGTGGACTTATGACGCTGAAACAAGAAAGCACACACGCACATGTTCAAACGACCCGACACACAAAGAAACAAATAGCTGTACCTTTGACGACGGCGTAATAACAACAGCACCTACCTGCACAACAGACGGCGTCAAGACATTCACTTGTTCGGTCTGCGGCGGAACATACACAGAAACAGTACCCGCCAAAAAGCACAACTGGGGCGAGTGGACTTATGACGCTGACACAAAAACGCACACACGCATATGTTCAAACGACCCGACACATACAGAAACATTTGACTGTAGCTTTGACGACGGTGTAGTCACAACAGAACCTACCTGCACCACAGACGGTGTCAAGACATTCACATGTTCAGACTGCGGCGGAACATACACCGAAACAGTACCCGCTATCGGTCACGCATGGAGCAAGTGGACTTATGACGCTGACACAAAAACGCACACACGCACATGTTCAAACGACCCGACACATACAGAAACATTTGACTGTAGCTTTGACGACGGTGTAGTCACAACAGAACCTACCTGCACCACAGACGGTGTCAAGACATTCACATGTTCAGACTGCGGCGGAACATACACAGAAACAGTACCCGCCAAAAAGCACAACTGGGGCGAG
>JBJEOI010000027.1:42068-53917 GCA_051880635.1 Acutalibacteraceae bacterium
ACGCACACACGCACATGTTCAAACGACCCGACACATACAGAAACATTTGACTGTAACTTTGACGACGGTGTAGTCACAACAGAACCTACCTGCACCACAGACGGCGTCAAGACATTCACTTGTTCGGTCTGCCACGGAACGTACACAGAAACAATCCCCGCCAACGGACACACAATGGTAAAGACCGAAGCAAAGGAATCAACATGTATTGTCAACGGTAATAACGAATATTACACCTGCACGGTATGTAACAAGGTCTATAGAGATATTGACGGTGTATATGAGACAACGGTTGAGTTTGAAACACTTCCCATGAAAGAACACAGCTACACAGGCGCATATCTCTACGACGAAGAGACAAAAACACACAAGCAGCTTTGCGTCAACGGCTGTGATGAATACGGCGAAGCGGTTGCCTGTGCATTTACCTCAGAAGTCATAACAGAGCCGACATGCACGGAAAAGGGCTCAAGAAAATATGAGTGTTCTCTGTGTCACGGGACATATACCGAAGACATTTCTGCTAACGGGCACACAATGGTAAAGACCGAGGCTAACCCCTCAACCTGTGTTTCGAGCGGTAACAACGAGTATTACACCTGCTCAGTTTGTCATAAGGTTTATAAGGATGAAGAGGGCACTACCGAAACAACGGTCGAAGACGAAACGCTTGCAAAACTTGAGCACAGCTACACAGGCGCATACCTCTTCGACGAAGCGACAAAGACACACAAACAGCTTTGCGTCAACGGCTGTGACGAATACGGCGAAGCGACTGCCTGTAGCTTTGACAGCGGCGTAGTCACAACAGAGCCGACCTGCACAGAGGCGGGAGTCAAGACATTCACCTGTTCGGTCTGCCACGGCGCATACACCGAAACAGTCCCCGCCAAGGGTCACACAATGGTTAAGACCGAGGCTAAGCCCTCAACCTGTGTTGTCAATGGTAATAACGAATATTACACCTGTACGGTATGTGACAAGGTCTATAGAGACATTGACGGTGTATATCTCACAACTGTTGAAGCCGAAACCCTTGCAAAGCTCGAGCACAGCTACACAGGCGCATACCTCTTTGATGAAGAGACAAAGACACACAAACAGCTTTGCGTCAACGGCTGTAATGAATACGGCGAAGCAGTTGACTGTACGTTTACATCAGAAGTCACAAAAGACCCGTCCTGCGCTGAAAAGGGCGAAAGAACATACACTTGTGTATTCTGCGGCGGTCAGTATAAGGATGAAATCCCCGCTCTCGGTCACTCAATGGTCAAGACAGAAGCTGTAGCACCGACTTGTCATTTCCCGGGCAACAATGAATACTACACCTGCTCGGTATGCCATAAGGTTTATAAGGACGAAGAGGGCACTACGGAAACAACAGTTGAAGCTGAAGTACTTGCGAAGCTTCCTCACGACAACGTTCTTATTGAAAAGGTTGAATCGACTTGTGAAACCGAAGGCTATGAGAAATATGAGTGCAAACTCTGCGGCGCGATCACATGTATTCATGATGAATCGCCTAAGCCCGATCATCAGTTCACCGCAACAGATATTCCCGCAACCTGCACAACCAAGGGCGGCACTCACTTTGAATGTTCAGTCTGCCACATGCAATATGATGTTCTTGACGGCGATTATGCTGAGCATACATGGGCAAAAGAGTGGACGGTTGACGCTCCTGCCACCTGCACGCAGAACGGTTCTAAATCAATCCGCTGCACGGTATGCGGCGCCAAGGGCAATACTGCTGTTATCCTCAAGCTCCCGCACAGCATTGATATGTCAACACCCGTAAACGCAGGAGCAGGCGAAAACTATTCATGGTTCTCCTTCAAGTGCCATACCTGTGAATATAAGGTCGCTCAGTTCACAATTTTCGCTAAAGATGAAAACGGTAATGCAATACCCGGCGCAAAGGTCACAATAACCGATTCAAAGGATGAGGTTAAAAAGAGCGGCAATGCGGATGAAAACGGTTGCTTCTGCACCGAAAACACCGTCTTCAAGAGCGGTAATTATACCGTCACGATTACGGCTGATGATAACCACAAGACAGACGGCGTTCTGACCGTTGCGAAGGACGGCTCGGTCAGCGGCTCAATCGGTCACATTTCAAAGTCAGTCTGCGGTCACTTATGCCATAAGAATAACTTTATAGGCAGACTTATCAGAAGTATCTGCACCTTCTTCTCAGCGAAGTTCAACAGAACAATCAAGTGCTGTGACGATATGGAGTGGTACGGTAAGTACGCAGATGGGCTTAAATAATTAAGACTTAATAATAATCAGGGGTATGCGGTGAAGCATACCCCTGAGCTTTTGAAAAAACAGCGGAGAGTATCAGTCAGACGATACTCTCCGTAAATTTTGTTATTCACACTCGATAAAGTGGCGCATTATGGTCGGTCCGTTTTCAATGAAGTTGCCTGTCTCTTTTGCGGTTTCTTCATTTATTGTTTCAACGCCCTTTTTCTCGTTCTTTTTATGATAAATCATATAGGGAACAGGGTCGCTTGCGTGAGTCATTGTGACAATAGGCGTCGGGTGGTCGGGCAGAATCATAATTTTATAGTCGTCATATTTTTCAAGACCCTCAAGAACTATCGGCAGAACGCGCGAGTCAATCATTTCGATAGCTTTCACCTTGTTCTCGGGCTCGTTTCTGTGACCGCATTCGTCGGGCGCTTCAATGTGGATATAAACAAGGTCAGAGCCGTTTTCAAGCTCCTCGACGGCTTTTCGTGCCTTGCCCTCAAAGTTTGTGTCGATATAGCCTGTTGCTCCCTCAACATCGGGCACGCTCATCTTCGCCGAAAGACCGATACCCTTGAGAAGATCGACGGCTGAAATAATACTGCCCTTGAGACCGTATTCCTTTTCAAACTCCTCAAGTCTCGGCTTATTGCCCTCACCCCAAAGCCATATTGAGTTAGCCGGTCGCTTGCCCTCGGAGATTCTCTTAAGATTAGTCGGGTGATTTTTAAGAAGATCATAGCTTTTCTTCATCATTTCGATAAGCTCTTTTGCGTTCTCGCTGTCAGAAAGGTATTCGCCGATAACCTTACCGCTTATATCATGCGGAGGGGTCATATTACCAAGGTCTGTTGTGCCCTTGTGCCAGACAAGGCAGTGGCGATAGCTGACGCCGTTATAGAAACGGAAGGTGTCATTGCCGAATGCCTCCTGAACTGAGTCTATAATCTCTTTCGCCTCCGCTGATGATATATCGCCGGCGGAATAGTCAATCATAGTTTTGTCTTCATAGTTTTCCTCGTCTGAGAGAGTGACAATGTTACAGCGCAGAGTGACGTCATCGTCTAAAAGGTCAACACCGATGCTGACAGCTTCGAGAGGCGATCTGCCCGTGTAGCAGATTTTCGGGTCATAGCCTAAAACGCTGAGGTTCGCAACGTCACTGCCCGGCTTGAGACCGGGGGCAACTGTTCTGACAAGACCGACTTCGCCCTTAGAAGCGAGCTTGTCAAAGTTCGGCTTTTTCGCCGCCATCATAGGCGTCTTACCCCCGAGTGCGGGAACGGGATAGTCAGCCATACCGTCATATAACACAACAACATATTTCATTAAAAAACACTCCTTATCCAAAGCAGACGCAGAAGCTGAAACTCTACGTCTGACTTATAAGCATGCGGCATACGGGTGTTCAGAACACCGTATTATTTTGTCGCTTTATTGAAAATAGTTTAATACATTAAAGCGTTTTTGTCAATGTAATATATTGATAAATTCCGACAAAGGTGATATAATATTCCGAAGATTATTAACAAAGCGAGGCGCTTATAATGAGTAATGCTCTTTCGTCAAGAAATCTGACTATGCTTGTTGACTTTTATGAATACACCATGGCAAACGGCTATTTTGCCAACGGGAAAAAGGATACTGTCGCATACTTTGACATGTTCTTCAGAAAGGTGCCCGATAACGGCGGCTTTGCTATTATGGCGGGTCTTGAACAGATTATCGAGTACCTTGAAAATCTCAGCTTCACCGAAGAGGATATAGCTTTCTTCAAAAGAAGAGGTTTTCGTGAAGATTTCATAGAATATCTCAAAAATTTCAAGTTTGAATGTGACGTATGGGCAGTCCCCGAAGGCACACCCATATTCCCGGGCGAGCCTATTGTCAAGGTCAGAGGTCCTGTTATTCAGGCGCAGATAATCGAGACAATGGTTCTTCTTGCGATTAACCACCAGTCGCTTATCGCCACAAAGGCAAACAGAATTGTGCGTGCGGCTCAGGGCAGACCTATTATGGAATTCGGCTCACGCAGAGCGCAGGGCTTTGACGGCGCAATATACGGCGCAAGAGCGGCATACATTGCAGGCTGTGCCGGTACTGCTTGCGTTATTGACGACCGTGATTTCGGCGTTCCGGCGCTTGGCACAATGGCTCATAGCTGGGTTCAGCTTTTTGACGACGAATATGAGGCTTTCTGCGCCTATGCAAACGAATACCCGCAGGACTGCACTCTTCTCATTGACACATATAATGTTCTCAAATCGGGTCTCCCCAACGCAATCAGGGCTTTCAACGATGCTGTTGTGAAGAAAGGCTTCAGACCCAAGGGCGTCAGAATTGACAGCGGCGATATAACCTATCTTTCAAGAAAGTGCCGTGTTATTCTTGACGAGGCGGGCTTCCCTGACTGTAAGATTATCGCCTCAAATTCACTTGACGAATACATTATCCGTGATATGCTTGCTCAGGGCGCGCAGATTGATTCGTTCGGCGTCGGCGAAAGACTTATCACAGCTTCATCTGCGCCTGTTTTCGGCGGCGTATATAAAATTGTTGCCGTTGAAGAAAACGGTGAAATTGTGCCTAAGATAAAGGTCAGTGAGAACGTCGCCAAAATCACGACGCCCGGCGCAAAACAGCTCTGGAGACTTTATGACAGAGTGTCGGGCAAAGCACTTGCCGATGTTATCACACAGCAGGACGAGGTTATTGACGACTCGGAGGACTATGAAATTTTTGACCCGAATTTCACATGGAAGAGAAAGCTTGTCACAAATTTCAGCGCAAAGCCGCTTCTTGTTCCCGTTTTTGAAAAGGGCAAGAGAGTTTATCCTCATTATAACATTGAGACGATAAAGAAATACTGCCTTTCACAGGTTGACCTTTTATGGGATGAAGTCAAGAGATTTGAAAATCCGCACACATACTATGTTGACCTTTCACAGAAGGTATGGGACGAGAAAAACAGACTTCTTTCAGAGCTCAACATTAAATGAGAAGGCTTGAATTTGTGATACCGCCCGAATATGACGAAAAGACGGTCTATACCTTTCTCAAGGGGAAGGTCAGAATATCGCTCGCTCTTCTGCGCTCACTCAAAAGAGTTGAAAACGGCATTGAGCTCAACGGCGTTCACACAAGAACGGTTGACTTTATTCATTCGGGCGACATATTGTCAATAAACATTCCCGACGACGGGGTATGCGCCGAAGATGACGGCAAAATTAAGACACAGGCTCACTTTGACCCTGAGATTATATTTGAAGATGAGGATATTCTTGTTGTCAATAAGCCGGCGCTTTTGCCGATACATGAGTCTCATAATCATCAGGGCGACACCTTGCAGAATGTAGTCGGAGCATATCTTCTCAAACAAGGAAAGAGCGCTTCCTTCAGAGCCGTAGGCAGGCTTGACAAGGGAACTTCGGGGCTTGTTGTCTGCGCACTGAACAGATTCTGTGCGGCGAGACTTTCGGGCAGTATAAAAAAAGAATATCTTGCCGTTGTGACAGGGGAATATAACGAGAAAGGTACTGTTGACGTTCCTATTTACCGCCCCGACCCGATGAAAACATACAGAACCTGTGACGAGAGGGGCGACAGGGCTGTCACACACTATACCCCCGAAAAAACGGGAAACGGTCTGACGCTTATGCGCATAAAGCTCGAAACGGGCAGAACCCACCAGATAAGGGTACACTTTGCCCACCTCGGCACGCCGCTTGTAGGCGACACTATGTACGGCAAAGCCGATGAACGCATAACGCATCAGTGTCTTCACTGCGCAAAAGCGGAGTTTATTCACCCGCTGACGGGCGAAGAGGTCATATGTGAAGCGCCGATGCCCGAGGATATGCAGAGAATAGCCGACAGTATAGATTAATATAAACAAACGGGCGCACTCACCAAGGATTATTCCTTTATGTGAGTGCGCCCGCAGGCGTACATTTTAAGTTCGGTAATAAATGCTTTCAGCCAAAGAGCCTTTTTATAAGATTATTCATCTTTTGGGGTTTCCTCTGATTCTGAAGCTTCTTCCGACGGGGTATCAGCCTCAGCTTCTTGTTCTTGAGAAGCATTCGCTGTCTCTTCCTGACTTACGGTGACCTCGGCAGGCTCGGGGCTTTTCCACATATGAATAATGCCTTCGTCATTGAGAAGTTTTAGCATAATTATGAGTATCGGCATAATGAGCATACCCACAAAGCCGAAGAGCTTTAAGCCAAGAAACATTCCGATTATTGTCATGAACGGCGGAAGACCGAGCTGACCTGCAACAAGTTTAGGCTCAATAATCTGACGGATAACCGCCATAACGGCATAGATGATTATCAGACCTATGGCAAGACCGTAGCTGCCCGTGATAACGCAATAAGCCGCCCAGGGGAAAATAACCGTACCTGTGCCCAGAACAGGGAGAATGTCAACCACAGCGGTGACAGCGGCGACAATGAAAATATAGTTTGAATTAAAGACGCCTATGAGCTTGAGCACGGTAAGACCTATGAGCATTTCGGTGAAAGTAATAAGAATGATGAGACCGTAGGCTCTGAGTATCTTGAGAAATGAAGTTTTGAGAAGATATTTAGCCCTCTGAAAATCCTTTTGTCTTTTCTCGGAAAGCTGGGCGGTGAGAAATGATGTGACCTTGTCAAAATCGGCTGTGAGAAAACAGGTCATAATAATAGTAATAAGAACATTGAGAAGCATTGTCGGTATCTGCATTGCAGTTGAAACAACGCTTGTCAGCGGCGTTGACAGCCATGACGTTATTTTTGAAAGGTCAAGGCTCAGACCGCCTGAGGACTGAGCTGCGTCTGCGGCTGATTGAGCGGCTGACTGAGCTGCGGCATTTGACGAGGGGTCAAGTTTCATAAAGATGTCGTTAATGTTCTGAATAAGAATTTTTGATAACGACTGAGGTAATTTTCCGGCGGTCGTGATAAGCCATGTTTTCAGGTTTTCAATAAGCTCTTCGGCACTGCCGAAAAGACCTTTGATATATTCGGCAAAGCCTTTGAGATAATTGACTGCGCTTGCACCGATAAGGGCGATAAGACCGACAACTATAAAAAGCAGAAGAAACACACAGATAACAGAAGCTATACCTTTTTTTATCGGTGTTTTTCTCGCTATTGCGTTTGTCGGCTTCTGAAGAATAAGCGCAAAGGCAAAAGCAATTACTATCGGGAAGAAGAGCCAGAACGCATACTTTAAAAGCAGATAAAAAATGCCGATAATCATTGCATAATAAACGATGTTAATTATGGTCTTTCGTTTCTTTTCGATATCCATAATACCACCCCCGAAAAAATTTCTTTGATAATATATTAACTCAATATTCGGCTTTACGCAACTAAAAAGGATAAAAAAAGGAAAAATTTTCGCCCTGCTATTTCATTCTTGCCTTAAATGTGGTATCATATTAAAAATGTCCGGAAAGGAGATGTTCAAAATGAAGGTTGCTGTAATGGGCTACGGAACAGTGGGCTGCGGCGTTGTGAAAGTGCTTAAAATGAACGAAGAGTCCATCGCCGAAAAAAGCGTGAACGGAAAAATTGAAGTTAAATATATTCTCGATATAAAAGAGATAACCGATGAAAACGCTCATCTTGTCACAAAGAATTTTGACGATATTCTGAATGATGACGAAGTAAAGGTGGTTGTTGAGACAATGGGCGGTCTTAATCCCGCGTTTAAATTTGTCTCTGAATGTCTTAAAAAAGGTAAGAGCGTTGTTTCTTCAAACAAAGAGCTTGTCGCCGAAAAGGGTCTTGAGCTTATGAAAATTGCGAGCGAAAACGGTGCAATGTTTGAGTTTGAGGCTTCGGTCGGCGGAGGAATACCTGTTATAAGAGCAATAACGGATTCACTCAATTCAAACGAAATAACCGATGTTGCGGGCATTATCAACGGCACGACAAACTTCATTCTCACAAAGATGGTCAACGAGGGCGCCGCATACGCCGACGTTCTTAAAGAGGCTCAGGCGCTTGGCTACGCTGAGAAGGACCCGACGGCTGACGTCGAGGGTCTTGACGCAGGCAGAAAGATATGTATTCTCTCAGCTCTTGCTTTCGGAAAGCATGTTTACCCCGACAAGGTTCACACAGAGGGCATCACTTCAATAAAACTTGAAGATGTCGCTCTTGCGGACAAGCTCGGCTGTGTTATTAAACTTATTGCGAGAGCAAAAAGAGAAGAAAACGGAATTTCGGTTATGGTTTCGCCCGCTCTTCTCTCAAAATCAAGCCCGCTTGCTTTTGTCAGCGGCGTCAATAACGCCGTTCTTATCAGAGGCAACGCTGTCGGAGATGTTATGCTCTACGGTCCCGGCGCAGGTATGCTCCCGACGGCTTCGGCTGTTGTCAGCGACATAATCGACTGCTGTAACAAAACGGGCTCTGACAAGAAAATAGATATGTTCTGGAAAGAAGAAGCGCCGGAGGGCTTCATAAAGGATTATCTTGAAGCAAAGACAAGCCTGTTTGTCAGAGGCGGCTTCAAAGAGGCTGAGGTAAAAGCTGTTTTCGGTGATATCGGCGACATTTATGTCGGCGAAGAGGAGACGGCGTTTATTACACCGAAAAAGACCGAAAAGGAACTCAGAGAGTCTCTTTCAAGGCTCGGCTCAGTCAATTCGGTTTTAAGAAAACTTGATTACTGATATGAGCAGGACAAAACAAACCGTGACAATAATAGTGTGTCTTATCGTTATAGCGGCGGGGATTTTCACTCTCGCCGACCCTGACGCACTTATACGGTACAGAGAAGACACAAATTATGACTATACGGAAGAAAACGGCTCAATCGTTCTGACGAAATACAAAGGCGATTATGAAAACATAATTGTTCCGTCTCAGATAGATTCAAAACCCGTCAAAGCAATCAGAGGCGCGTTTCTGAATAATCAGACGGTGAAACACGTTAAAGTCAGCGACGGAATTGAAGTCATAGATTATATGGCGTTTTACGGCTGTATTTCGCTTGTCAAGGTCAGACTGCCCGATTCGGTGAAAACGATAGGTCACGCCGCCTTTCTGGGCTGTATGTCGCTTGAAAGAATTGACATAGGCTCTTCTGTTGAAGAAATAATGCCGTATGCGTTTTCCGACTGCACATTTCTCAAAAATATAACTCTTCCGCAGGGACTGCTGTTTATCGGCGAAAATGCATTTTCACGCTGCCGCCACCTTGAGGACCTTACAATTCCGTCCTCGGTTGAGGTAATAGGGGGAGTAACGCAGGAAAAAGGCGAAGGAGACACAGATCAGCGGGGCAGCACGGAGCGCACCTCATTTGACGGCTGTGAGAGGCTTAAACTCAGAATAGCCGACGACAACCCGTGGTATGCTTATGAAAACGGAAAAATAATTAAAAAGGTGAATTGATATGAATGAAAAATATACGGTTGACAGTAAAAATAAAGTTTTACCTATAATATCTCTTATTATAGGCGTGGGGCTTTTTATAGCTCAGTTTGTGACAAGGCTCAATATGGTCGCAGTTGTATGCGTGGGCTATATGTGCATTATGTCGGCGATAATACTTATAGGGCTTATCGCTAAAAAGAAGGTTTATTTACATATGCTTCTGGGGTATGCCTCGGCGGCTCTGGCAGTATTTCTGTTTCATGTTATTTTCGGCGCAGACGCAGGCTTCGGAGCTTTTACGTCAGGGCTTGCAGGCTGGACGGCGAGCGAACACACGCTTTCCTCGGGCGCAGGCAATTTCTTCACGAGACTTCTTGGCAATCTTCTTCTTACACTGCCGCTTGCGCTTTCGCTCTTCGGTCTTTATATGATTTCGAGAAAGTCCTTCAAAAAAATAAAACTGAAAGGCGCATTATCCTTTGTGATGAGTATTCTCCTCGTTGCGACAAGCGTTATCTATGTTCTGACAATGAACATGAGAACAAGACCCGTCACCGAAAGAATGTGGGACGGGCAGGACGAATACCTTAAAGGCGTTGACAGAAAAAGGACAAAAGGTCCGAATGTCATTGTTATTCTCACAGACGACCTCGGCTGGGGCGACGTTTCGCTGAACGGCTCAATTTTCGACACGCCGAATATTGACTCGATAGGTGAGAACGGACTCAATTTTGATAACTTCTATTCAAGCTATTCGGTCTGCTCACCAGCCCGTTTTGCTCTAATGACAGGCAGATACCCCTACAGAGGCTACGCAGATAATGTTATATATCCGACCGTTCAGTCAATAGTGCCTTTCGCTCAGACAAGAGTATTCAACAGCGTTGAGCTTGGCGCAAACGTTGACGGAATGCTCGGCGATGAAATAACAATGGCTGAGGTTTTCAAGGCGGCGGGCTATAACACGGGTATTTTCGGCAAGTGGCATTTAGGCGACTACGGCGAATATCTGCCGACAAATCAGGGCTTTGACTATTTCTACGGCAGTCATCATGTCAATGACATGAACCCGTTCTATCATGTCAGAGAAGAAAACGGCGACTATACAATAGTCCGAGGCACTGACGAGCTGAAGGATCAGTCAAAAGCCACCGAATACATAAGTGATGAGATTATCTCATGGGTAACAAATCAGGTTGAAAACAGCGACGAGCCGTTCCTTGCCTATTACACGACCCCGTGGCCTCATGCGCCGATATTCGTCGGCAACGAGTTTGACGGAAAGACGGGCATGGGTCAGTATGTTGACTGCGTAACCGAATTTGACGCTTCACTCGGAAAGCTGTTTGCTAAACTTGAAGAGCTCGGCGTTATGGAGGACACAATAATTGTCTTCACCTCGGATAACGGACCTGCGCTTCAGGGCTCTGTCGGTGAACTCAGAGGTGGAAAATATCTTGCATACGAGGGCGGTCAGAAGGTACCGTTCATGATAAGATGGGACAATAACGGCGGTCTTTTCGAAAAGGGCGAGACAAGAAGTCAGTCGGCTACGCTCGTTGACCTCTTCCCGACGCTTATAGACCTTTGCGGCATCACGGGCAACGGCGGTCAGACCTCATATCTCCCTGCGGACAGAGAAATTGACGGCGTGTCAATGCTCCCGGTTCTCAAGAGCGACGGCGTTATCCACACCGAAGAGCACCCGATTCTTCACATGAAGAGAGAGGATATTAAGGCTATTCAATACACCGTTTCAACAGAAAGCGTGAAAAACAGAAGCGAATACGCAGATTATGATTACCCCGTTCTCAATGACAATGAGTTTATCACATTCAAATATTTTGATAAGATTCAGAACGACAATTCGGCTTTCTTTGATAAATACAGAAAGAACTGGCTTCATATTCTCACCGATGACGTCGGCGAAAACTATAACAGAACTACAGTTTACCCGACAATAGCGGACGAAATGCACGCAAAGCTCGACGAAATTCAGAAGAATTTCAAAGAGAACCGAAGAGGAATAACTGAATAAGCAAAAACAATGGCTGTTGCCGAGAGGCAACAGCCATTAATTGGTGCTTTTAAGCGTGGAAATAAACCCCCAGTTGAACTGGGGGAAGATAAAGAAGTTGAACAAAATAAAACCTCTTAATATAGGCTCTTTGTCAATAGTTGGGGAAAAAGTTAAAATGGAAAATCACATAGGCAGTT
>JBJEOI010000028.1:0-15190 GCA_051880635.1 Acutalibacteraceae bacterium
AAGGGCGGAAATATTCCGATAAAAAACTGAGTTCGGATTATATTTTTCACCCTAAATGTGAAAGGTGTGAGACAATGAGTGAGCTTAGCGGAAAATATGACCGTGACGCCGCAGAAATGGAAAAAGTTCTGCGCGTGGATAAAAGTTTTGATATTCTGGTAAAGAGAATAAAGCTTGCCGACAAAAGAGCGACAATGTATTGTATTGACGGCTTTGTCAAGGAAGACATCATGGAAAAAATAATGGAGTTTTTTGTCAAAATCCCGATTGAGGATATGAAGAAAATCAAAAATACAGAAAAACTCATAGACAATATGATAACATATATCGAGTGTTCAAGAGAAAAGAACACTGACAAAATTGCAACAATGGTGCTTTCGGGCGCAGTGGCTCTACTGGTTGAGAGCTTTAAAGAAGTTATCATAATTGACGCAAGAAGCTACCCCGCCAGAGGCGTTGAAGAGCCTGAGAGCGACAAGGTTCTCAGGGGCTCGCACGAGGGCTTTGTCGAAACTCTTGTTTTCAACACTGCGCTAATAAGAAGAAAGATACGCGATCCAAACCTCACTATGGAGCTTTTTCAGGTCGGCAACAGCTCAAAAACCGATATCGTTGTGTGTTATATCGACGGAAAAGAGGATAAAAAGCGGCTTGAAATAATTAAAAACAGGCTGAAAAGTATTGATGTAGAAGCCTTGACAATGGGGCAGGAGAGTCTGAAAGAGTGTCTTGTCCCGTCGCAGTCATGGAATCCCTATCCCAAGATAAGATACACCGAGAGACCCGACACTGCCGCCGCCTGTCTTTTTGAGGGCAATATTCTTGTCATGTCGGACGGCTCGCCCTCGGTTATGATATTTCCAACAGGAATATTTGATTTCGTTCAGGATATAAACGACTATTATTTTTCGCCGTGTGTAGGCTCATTTCTTCGCTTTATACGGTGCGGTGTGTTTGTGCTTTCAATGCTTCTCATGCCCATATGGTATCTTCTTGTGAAAAACCCCGAATGGATACCTCAGTGGCTTGAGGCGATAAAAATAAAAGAAGAAGTGACTGTGCCGATAATTGTTCAGATTTTGATTATCGAGTTTGTCATTGACGCTTTAAAGCTTGCCTCACTGAACACTCCGTCAGCGCTGAGCAATTCTTTCAGTGTCGTCGGTGCGCTTGTTCTTGGTGAATTTGCTGTAAACTCGGGGCTGTTCGCCGCAGAGGTCGTGCTCTTCATGTCCTTTGTCGCTATAGCAAACTTCACACAGCCAAGCTATGAGCTCGGCTACGCCATAAAGCTCAGCAGGATAGTGATTATCATTCTGACAGCACTATTCAATTTCTGGGGCTTTATAGCGTCGCTTGTGATAATCACACTGCTTATCTGTCTGACAAAGACCATTGACGGCTACACTTATCTTTATCCGCTTATTCCGTTTGATAAGAATGCGCTTATCAGTCTTATTGTGAGAAAGAGTATAAAGGTAAAATATAAAAAGCAGAACAAATAAAAGAGAAAGACATCTCTATTCGAGGTGCCTTTCTTTTTTTCAAAGGATAATGCATATAAGTCCCGAACAGTTTTCGTTGATAATTCTTTCAAGCGTTTCCTGTAATTTCATTCTTGCCTCGGGCGGCATTTTATAGAGCTTGTTGTGAAGCCCCTCGTTGACAAGAGAGTGAAGGCTCTTGCCGAAAATATTAGACTCCCATATTTTTGACGGGTCATCGTCAAATTCTTTCAGAAGATAGGTGACAAGCTCCTCGGACTGCGATTCGCTGCCGACAATCGGCGCAACCTCGGTTGTGATATTCGCTCTCATCATATGAATTGACGGAGCGGACGCCCTGAGCCTTACGCCGTATTTTCCACCCTGCTTCATCATCTCGGGCTCATCAAGCGTGAGCTCCTCCATTGTCGGCATTACTATACCGTAGCCTGTTGACTCGACCTGTGACAGAGCCTCTTCAAACCGTCTGAATTTTTCTTTCATCTTTGAAAGCTCGATTATCTCCTGCGACAGCTCTCTTTCGTTTCTGATAGCTATACCTGTTTTCTCTGAGAGAATATCATAGAAAAGCTCGCTCTTCGGCGTCAGAGTCAGCGTTACACTGCCCGAGGATAAATCAATATTCTTTATCTTAACATCTGTTATGTATTCATTTTCGCCGAAGTCTTTAAGGTATGACCTGACGTCTCTGACTCTCTCGCTTTTTAAAGCCGCACTGCCTATGCACTTATAGACCGTGTTTCTTATCTTATGCTCCTTTTCAAGTGAAGCCAGCCAAAAAGGAATATCAATTTTTATTTCTCTTGTCGGGAACTCAAACAGAATCTGAGAAAGTATATCCGAAAATTCTTCGGGGGTTATCGAAGTGCAGTTTACCGGTTTAACGCATACTCCGTATTCGCTTTCAAGCTCTTTTGCCATTTTTCTGTTTTCGGCACTTTCGGGGTCGGTGCAGTTTAAGAGCACAATGAACGGTTTGTTAAGCTCTTTAAGCTCGTTTATAACTCTTTCTTCGGCTTCTTTATATTCCTCTCTCGGAATATCCGATATTGAGCCGTCGGTTGTGATGACAAGACCGATTGTTGAGTGCTCGTTAATGACCTTCTGAGTGCCGATTTCAGCCGCCATGTTGAACGGGATTTCGGACTCAAACCAAGGGGTCTGAACCATTCTCGGCTGATCGTTTTCGATGTAGCCGAGCGAGCTTGGCACGATATAGCCGACGCAGTCAATGAGCCTGACTCTGAACTTTGACGACGAATCGAGCTCCATTTCGACCGCTTCTTCGGGTATAAATTTCGGCTCTGTCGTCATGATTGTTCTTCCCGCCGCAGATTGGGGGAGCTCGTCGGTTGCCCTCTGACGGATATTTTCATCCTCCATGTTCGGCAGAACAAGGGTATCCATAAAACGCTTTATAAAGGTCGATTTGCCCGTTCTGACAGGTCCGACAACGCCGATATAAATATCGCCTTTGGTTCTCAGTGCAATATCCTGATATATACTTGTGCTTGTCATTTTATTTCCTCCAATGAAGTCTTATTTTCTTTCATTAATAGGTATGCATGAATTTGTCCGTCTATTCTCACTAAAGAATAAAATCGGGTTGAAAGAGCAGAAAAATTATTGTATTATATATAAAAAAACATATCGGTGAACCTATGGATATACTTTTTGAAGATAAAGACATAATAGTTCTGATAAAACCGGCGGGCGTTCTTTCACAGCCTGATGAAAAGGGCAGAGAAAGCCTTGTTTCTTTACTTAACGCATACCTTGAGGGAAAAGGCGAAGAAGGCGCAGTGCATGTCATTCACCGCCTTGATAAAAATGTCGGCGGCGTAATGGTCTATGCGAAAAATTCCTTTGCCGCTTCAAAACTGTCACAGAGCGTTCAAAGCGGTGAGATGATAAAGGAATATTTTGCCGCCGTTCACTCTGAGCCGACAGAAAAAAGCGGATACATGGAAGACCTTCTTTTCTTTGATTTACGCAAAAATAAATCATTCGTTGTCAAGAGGGCGAGAAAAGGCGTTAAAAAAGCAAAACTTTATTATGAAACAGTGAAAACGCAGAATACTCCTTTCGGTGAAGCATCGCTTATGAAAATCAGGCTTTATACCGGCAGAACGCATCAGATAAGAGTTCAGTTTTCTTCCCGAAAAATGCCTCTTATAGGCGACAGGCGTTACGGCGGTAATGATAAGCAGGAAATTGCGCTGTGGTCATACAGGCTGACCTTTAATCACCCGAGGACGAATGAAACTATGGTGTTCGAAAGCCGAAACTGCTTTGATGATATATTTGTTTAGTGAAAAAACACGAAAATTATGCAAAATATTTAAAGTATTTGTTAATTTTTATTATAAACCTGCCTTTCGGTTGACTTTTTTCTGCTGTGAAAGTAAAATCGGATATTGGGGTGCAGAAGTAACTGCATACTAAAAAAGGAGAAAAATATGAACATTAAGAAGAAAAACAAAAAGCTCCGGAAGCTTTACGGCGATAAGTTTAAAGCGGAGCTGAGAAACGGCTCGGTTTTCGTTTCGGGTGAAAGCGACGACTGGGGCGAAATCGTTGCGGCGTGTATGGCCGTTGCTGAAAAAAACAGCACCGTTCATGTTGTCAACGATATTAATTTTGTCGGTGCGCAAAAACCTCAGATGCGCGTGCCGTCTTTTGAGGATAAATCCCTTGACGGCGGCAGACCCGATGTTCTTATCATCGGCGGAGGCATTTCGGGCACAAGCATTTTAAGAGAGCTTTCAAAGTGGAATCTTGACATATGGCTTCTTGACAAAGAAAGCGACCTTGCAATGCAGGCTTCGGGCAGAAATGACGGCGAAGTCCACCCGGGTGTTGACCTGGGCAAAGGCTCTCTGAAACAGAAATATGTCGTCAAGGGCAACAGAATGTACGACAAGGTATGCTCAGAGCTTGATGTCGAATTTAAGCGTTTCGGTCAGTATGTCGGCTTCGAAAGCGAATACTTAAAGCCGCTTATACGGATTTATGCTTTCATGAGAAGAAGAATAGGCGTTGACGACACAAGAGTTATTTCGGGCGATGAGCTGAAAAAGGCTCAGCCGAATTTAAACGACCACTTTAAGTTCGCTCTTTATAACCCGATGGCGGGCTGTGTCTGCCCCTACGGTCTGACTATCGCTTACGCCGAAAATGCCGTTTCGAACGGAGCAAAGGTTTATCTTAACACTGCCGTGCTTTCGATTAAAACAGAAAACGGCGTTATAACCGAGGTTGAGACAAACAGAGGTGTAATAAAGCCCAGACTCGTCATAAATGCCGCCGGTGTATTTGCCGACGATATAGCCGAGATGGCGGGCGACAGATTTTTCTCTATTCACCCAAGAAGAGGCACAAACTCAATCACCGACAAAAAAGCAGGTAAGTATATTGACGCTATTGCTTCTTTCAAGACTCTGAAAAAGGATAATTCCCACTCAAAGGGCGGCGGCGTAATGCAGACCGTTCACGGCAATCTTCTTGTCGGTCCCGACGCAGTCGAAACCTTTGAAAAAGAAAACTTTGCCACAAACAGAGAAAGCATTAAGAACGTCTTTGATAAACAGAAGCATACCTTACCGAAACTTTCCGAGCGTGATATTATTACATATTTCACCGGTGTCAGAGCTTCTACCTTTGAAGAAGATTTCATAATCGAATACGGCAGAAATACCAAAAATATAATTCACTGCGCCGGTATTCAGTCACCGGGTCTGACAACTGCGCCCGCTGTTGCGCTTGATGTCGAAAAGATGGCTGTTGACTATCTTAAAAAGCAGATGAAAGTTGAAAGAAACGCTTCCTTTAATCCCGTGAGAAAGGGCGTTCCCGCTCTGAGAAACATGAGCGATGAAGACAGAGACGCTTTAATAAAAGAAAACCCCGATTACGGTGTAATAATCTGCCGCTGTGAAGAAATATCAAAGGGCGAAATAATCGACGCCCTGAAAAGCCCGATAAGCGTACCCACGCTTGACGGTATAAAGAGACGTATCCGCCCGGGTATGGGCAGATGTCAGGGTGGCTTCTGCTCGCCGCTTGTGACAAAGATAATTGCCGAGTTTGAAAATAAGAGCCTTTCCGACGTCAGAAAGGCGTCCGATAAGAGCGTTATATGCTTCGGCAAAACAAAGGGAGGTGCCGCAAAATGATAAACTGCGATGTTCTTGTTATCGGCGGCGGTCCTGCCGGTCTTGCGGCGGCGATATCGGCTAAAAGAAACGGCGCAGAGGTTATTCTTCTTGAAAGAGAAGCAAGACTCGGCGGTATTCTGAAGCAGTGTATTCATGACGGCTTCGGTCTTGTCCGTTTCGGCGAAAAGCTGTCCGGTCCCGAATATGCCGAAAGATTTATTGATGAATTTAATAAAGAAAACATAAAAGCAATGCTCCTCACCTTTGTGACGAGAATGGAGAAAACAGGCGACGGCTTCACGGCTACTGTCGTCAATACTGACGGTGTGAGCAAAATTCACGCAAAATCCGTTGTTCTTGCAACAGGATGCCGTGAAAGAACAGCGAAACAGGTTTCAATTCACGGCACAAGACCCTCGGGTGTTTTCACGGCGGGTACCGCTCAGCATTTTGTCAATCTTCTCGGCGAAATGCCGACAAAAAAGTGCGTCATTCTCGGCTCGGGCGATATCGGGCTTATAATGGCGAGAAGACTTACACTTGAGGGCGCAGAGGTTATAGGCGTTTATGAGGTTATGCCTACGCCGTCGGGTCTGACAAGAAACATTCATCAGTGCCTTCACGATTACAATATTCCGCTTCATCTTTCACACACGGTCACAAGGGTGTTCGGTCACGACAGACTTGAAAAGGTGGAGATATCGGCGGTTGATGAAAAATTACAGCCGATTGCGGGCACGGAAGAAATAATAGAATGTGACAGCCTTATTCTCTCTGTCGGTCTTATTCCCGAAAACGAGCTTGCCGAAAACATGGGCGTAGAGCTTGACATGAGAACAAAAGGTCCCGTCTGTGACGGTCAGCTTATGACGAGCGTCCCGGGCGTGTTCTCCTGCGGAAATGCGCTTCATGTCAACGACCTTGTCGATTATGTTTCCGAGAGCGGCGAAGAGGCGGGCAAAAATGCCGCACTCTTTGCAAAGAGCGATGATAAGTATGCGGATATAAGTCTTGGCGACAATATTTCCTACCTTGTTCCTCAGAGAATTAATCTCACTAAGGATAACAGCAGCGTCACCGTTTATTTCAGAAGCAAAAAGGTGCTCTCTTCATGTCAGCTTGTCTGTGAAATAGACGGAAAGGAAGCACTTCGGAAAAAGTATGCGTTTCTCAGACCGCCTGAAATGGAAAGAATATCCTTTGACTTTTCGGCTTATAAGCTCAGTGAAAATTCAGAGATAAAATTCTTTATTACGGAGGGCGCAAAGAAATGAAAGACCTTGTCTGTATTGTATGCCCCAGAGGGTGTACGCTCAAAACAGAAGAAAAAGACGGAGAAATACTTGTCAGCGGTAATTTCTGCAAGAGGGGCGAAGCATTCGCAAAAAATGAAATGACAAACCCCATGAGAACAATCTGTTCAACTGTCGCTACAGCTTTCCCCGAAGCGCCCGTTCTGCCGGTCAGAGTATCTTCTGATATACCTAAAAGCAGAATATTCGATGTGATGAACGAAATAAATTCGGTCACTGTGACAAAGAGACTGCGCAGGGGAGATGTTGTTATTAAAGATGTTCTCGGCTTAGGCGTTGATATTATCGCAACGAGCGATTTATTAGTTAATTAAAATTTTTAAGGAGAAAATTTAATATGAAGAACAATGCACTTGTTCTGACCTTTGACGTCGGCACACAGTCAACGCGCGCGCTGCTTGTCAATAAACAGGGTCAGATCGAAGCGTCATGTCAGTCAGCCTATGAGGAGCCATATTTCTCAAAGCGCAGCGGCTGGGCGGAGCAGAAACCCGATTTCTACTTTGAACGCATATGCAGTGTTTCAAGAGAAATCTGTGAAAAGCACAGCGACAAGCTTGACAGAATTATCGCTGTGACAATCACTGTTATCAGGGACACGGTTCTTTGCCTTGATAAGGAGAATAAACCGCTTCGGGATATAATTCTCTGGCTTGACAAGCGTGAGGCTAAAAACGACGAGCAATACGGTGCGATTAAAAAATGCATCTTCAAACTTGTCAAAATGGAGGAAACGGTTAAAAATCAGACAAGAACTTCAGCCTGTAACTGGATAATGGAAAACGAGCCCGAGATATGGCAAAAGACGGCAAAATATGTTATGCTTCCTACATATCTTAACTATAAGCTCACGGGCAGGCTCTGCGACAGCGCCGCCAATATGGTCGGTCATGTTCCGTTTGACTATAAAAACAGACAGTGGATGAAGAAAAGCGATCTGACAAGAACGGTTGCGAACGTTTCTGACGACAGACTGTGCGAGCTTGTTCCCTCAGGTACGGTTATCGGGAAAATAAGCGACGAGGCGTGTGAGCTTATGGGACTGCCGAGAGGGATTGAGCTTATTGCCACAGGCTCAGACAAGGGCTGTGAAACACTCGGTCTTTCGGTTCTGGGCGACGACAAAGCCGCCGTATCCTTCGGAACAACGGCGACGGTTCAGATGACGGTCAAGGACTATTTCGAGCCGCAGAAATTTCTTCCCGCATACCCCGCAGTGCCTAACGATATGTATAATCCCGAATTTCAGGTCTATCGAGGGTATTGGATGGTTTCATGGTTCATAAAGGAATTTGCCGCGCAGGAAAAGCAAGAAGCGCAGGAAAAAGGCTGGAGCGTTGAAAGGGTTCTTGACTCTTATCTTGACACGGTTCCCGCCGGTTGCGACGGTCTTATTTTACAGCCTTATTGGACTCCGGGCATCTCAAACCCGCTCGCCAAGGGCGCAATGATAGGCTTTTCGGATATCCACACAAGACACCATTTTTACCGCGCGATAATCGAGGGCATAGACCTTGCTCTTCTGGACGGTCTGAAGATGATGGAAAAACGCTCGGGGAAAAAGGTCAAGGAAATTTTCGTCGGCGGCGGAGGCTCAAAAAGCAAACCCGTCTGTCAGATTCTTTCAAACGTCATGGGTCTTCCCGTTAAATGCATACAGACGCATGAAGCCTGCGGAATAGGCTCGTCAATGGTTGCGTTTATTTCAAAGGGAGAATTCAGCGGCTACGACGAAGCCGTCAGGTCAATGATTCAGGTCAGCAGGGTTTATGAGCCCGACATGAAAGAACATGAAATCTACGCTGAGATATATTCTCAGGTCTATTCAAAAATGTATGGCCGCTTAGAGCCTCTTTATAAAAAAATGAAAAAATATCTTAAAAGGAGTAACAAGTTATGAGCACAAAACCGTATAAGGGCTTCGAACCCAAATGGATAAAAACACCCGCACCCGCCGAAAGCTGGAGATCGGTATTCCGCTGGGGAGACCCCGAATTTTTCAAGTGGCCCAAGGAGTCGCTTTATAATCTTATGAAAGATACCTTCAAGATGACCGATGATGATTTCAGACAGTATAACGATGATATCGGCTTCGACAAGATAGAGAATATCAATAAGCCCATTAACCTTGACGAAAAGCACATTGATAAGATGAAAGAAATCGTCGGCGAGGGCTTTGTCTCGGTCAGAGACTATGACAGAGTGTCTGTCGCTTACGGCAACACCGCTTATGACCTCATGAGACTTCGCCACAAGAGAATAGATTCAATCCCCGATGTAGTCGTCTATCCCGAAACGACGGAGCAGGTCGAAAATATCGTCGCTTATGTCACCGAGAATAATATTCCTCTTTATGTTTACGGCGGCGGCTCATCAGTTACAAGAGGCGTTGAACCGATAAAGGGCGGTATTACCCTCGATATGAGAAAACGCTTTAACAAAATTCTTGATTTCAATGAAACCGACCAGACAATCACCGTTCAGGCGGGTCTTTCGGGTCCCGACCTTGAAGACGCTCTTCAGAACGCAGTGACACGCTTCGGCGCAAAAAGAGCTTATACCTGCGGTCATTTTCCGCAGTCCTTTGAGTTCAGCTCAGTCGGCGGCTGGGTTGTTACAAGAGGTGCAGGTCAGAACAGTACATATTACGGCACGATAGCTGATATTGTTCTTTCACAGAAATACGCAACACCAATAGGCGTTATTCAGACAAGCCACTACCCCAGAGAGGCAACAGGTCCGTCAATAAATCAGATTATGATGGGCTCTGAGGGAACATTCGGCGTTCTGACAGAAGTTACGCTCAAGGTATGCCGCTGGATGCCCGAGAACAGAAAGAGATTTTCCTATATGTTCAAGGACTGGGAGACAGCTATGGACGCAGGCAGAGAAATGATGCAGTGCGAAGCGGGCTTCTCATCGGTGTTCCGTCTTTCAGACCCCGAAGAGACCTCACTTATGCTCAAGCTCTATAATGTTGACGATACGCCGCTTGCTCCGCTTCTTGATAAGCTCGGCTATAAGGATATGGAAAGATGTATGTTCCTCGGCTTTACAGACGGTGAAAAGGGCTTCTCGGCAAATGTCGCAAAGAACATAAGAAGAATTGCTCTCAAGCACGGCGCAATGCCCATGACGGGTCTTGTCACAAAGAGCTGGGAGAAGGGCAGATTCAATGACCCCTATCTTCGTGACACTCTTATGGATTTCGGTATCTGCACCGATACTCTCGAGTGTACGGTCAACTGGTCAAATATGGCTCAGGTTCACCGTGACGTCAGAAAGGTATGCCACGCTCTGCCCAACACCGTTGTCACAACGCATATGTCTCACTGCTATCCTCAGGGCGCTAACCTCTATTTCATCTTCATAACAAAGATGAAGGACGAGGAGGAGTTCAAGAGATATCATACCACTATTCTTGACGCTATTCAGAAGTCGGGCGCCGCTATAAGCCATCATCACGGCATTGGCAAGATGTTTGCACCGTGGCTTGAGTATTCACTCGGTGAAAAGGAATACGGAATGATAAGAGCGCTCAAAGACTATTTTGACCCGAATTATAATATGAATCCCGGCGGAACAATAGGTCTTGACCTTAAAGAAGAAGAAAAGCGCAATCTTCTTGACAGAAAATAAAACCATTCCGGAGAAGGTTAATGTTACAGAAAGAAATAAAAACACAGAAAATTACCTGGTTCAAGCTCGACAATGCGGCGAAGATTTTCCCCGGTCAGAGCACGGACACATGGTCAAATATTTTCAGATTTTCAGTGCAGCTAAAGGAGAAGGTCGATCCCGACCTTCTCACTGTTGCACTTAAAAGAGTTCTCCCGAGATTCCCTTGCTTTGATGTTTGCATAAAGAAGGGCTTTTTTTGGTATTACTTTGAAAAAAATCCGAACGGTGCGCCCGATGTTTCACCCGATATCAGCAATCCGTGTCACCGTGTCAAGTTCAATGAGAACAAGGGCTATCTTTTCAGAGTCTATTATTTTGATAAAAGAATATCCGTTGATTTTTTTCATTCGCTGACTGACGGGAGAGGCTCGTCCTATTTTGTCTGCACTCTTGCGGCGGAATACCTCAGACTCAAGGGCTATGACATTCCCTGCGGTGAAGCTGTTCTGGATATTTTCGAAGAAGCGAGCGAAGAGGAGCTTGAGGACTCTTTCCTCAAAAACGCCGGCTCAAAAGGCAAGGTCGGGCGAAGCGGAAAAAGAGTTTATCACTATAAGGGCACAAAGATGCCCAATCACACAGTCAATATCACTTCGGGTATAATGAGCCTTTCTCAGCTTAAAGAATTAGCAAAAAGCAAAAATGCCACAATCACGGAGCTTATTGAATCTCTTCTGCTTTACACTATGTATCTTAAACAGAAAAGCGAGAACGTCAGACAGAAGGAGGTCAGCGTGCAGATACCTGTTGACCTGAGAAACATGTTCAATTCGCATACCCTGAGAAATTATTCGCTGACATATATTGCAAGGCTTGACCCGAATCTCGGCGACTATACCTTTGACGAGGTTCTCAGTCATGTCAAAACATATCTTCATCATATTCACAATGAAAAATATCTCAGAGCGATGACAACATCAAATTTAAAGCTCGAAAATTCTGTTTTGAAATATTTTCCGCTGTTTTTAAAAGACCTCGGCATAGGTATCGCCTTTATGATAACGGGGGAGCAGACAACCTCGGTTCTGGGCAGCAATCTCGGTCTTGTCAAGCTCCCGCAGGAAATGCAGGATCATGTTGAAAGAATGTATTTCATGGCGGGCCCGGGCATTCTCAACGGCGCGCGGTGCGGAGCTGTCGGCTATAACGATACATTCACTCTTACCTTTGCCAACATATATAAAGAAAGCGACATTGAGCGTGAATTTTTCACCCGTCTTGTGAAAATGGGGATTCATGTAAAAATAGAAAGCAACAGGAGGTAAAACATAAAATGTCCTACTGTGTCAACTGCGGTGTTGAGCTTGAGGAGGCGGCGAAGAAATGCCCGCTTTGCTCAACACCTGTTATTAACCCGAATATTCAGAGCGCTGAAGAAGTCGGTGCCTCTTTTTCAGATAAAATTGTTGAAATACCCGAATCAATGAAAAGGTGTTTCGCGGCTTTCATTATCACAATGGTCATGCTTATTCCGAACATTGTGTGTTTTCTTGTGAACATTCTTTTCCATTACGATTATTCATGGGTGTGGCTTCTCAATGCGACGAGCGTTCTGATATGGGCGTTCATTGTTCTTCCGCTGATGTGGAACAAAAAAGCGGGGCTTGTTCATGTGTTTATAGACGCCGCCGTAGCGCTGGGCTACACCTATGTTATCTCTTATATTGAAAACGGCAGCGGGTGGTTTCTCGAATGTGCCGTGCCGATGATAATAATTCTCACGGCGCTTGTCGGCTTTTTCATCAAGTGGCTCAAGCTCAGAAAGCCGAAATGGGTTTATGTATGCATTGCGGTTTTTGTTGAGATTATACTTGTGAGCGTTCCGTTTGAAATGATAATCGTTCATTATCTCAGAGGCAGTCTCATGCCCTCGGTGTCGCTTATTATTTCAGCCTGTTGCCTTGCGGTTATAGGTTTTTTAATCTCCGTTGCCTGCAACAAGAAATTACAGGCGTGGCTTTCAAGAAAGTTTTTTGTTGACTGACACAAATAATATGTGCCGTATTTTCTGTATTGGTTGCCTCATTATATCTGCGACAGATTTGTATAAATGTTGTATAAAAACTGCTGATTTTGTAAACTTTTCCGAAAGTATTAACAAAATATTGACCTTTTAATGAAAATAAGTTAATATAACATCATATGTTTAATCATGGCGTATTCTGCTCGTTTACAATATGAATAATGCGCCGCTGGAGGGAATATATTGAGGGATAAGAAAAAGACGGTGACAAAGATAGTTTATTTTGCGTCAGCCGCCTGTTTTATAATCGGTATCGGTCTTATCATTCTGATAAGACTGCTTCACACCGAAAGCATTGCCCAGTGGTATGACAGATGGACATCTGCTCTGATGAATTATGAAAAGAGCGTTGAAAATATCAATGAAAAATGGATAGCGGCACTTTTTATCGAAGCCAATTTCATTCTGAAATCCTTCGTTCCGTGGCTGCCTATTTCACTTTTATGTTTTGCTACAGGAGTTATTTTTAAATGGTATATTGCCATACCGATTAATATTATCGGGCTTGCAACACAGTTCACAATCAAATATTTCTGGGGCAGATGGCGAGGCGGCGGCAATGCTCAAAAGCTTATCGCAAGAAATGATGCCGCTCACCGACTGCTTTCTCAGGAGAATAAAATCGGCAGTCCTCTCACTCTCTTTTTTGCGAGGTTTGTTCCGTGTCTGCCTGTCAACGCCATAAGTCAGCTTTACGGTTCATACGACTTTCCTTTCTGGAAATATCTTGGCATTTCTATTTTAGGCTTTTCATATAAACTCTATTCATATACACTTGTGGGTCGCAACGTTTTTGACCCGCTTTCAACAAAGGTTCTGCTTCCGCTGATACCGCTTTTTCTGTTTTCGGGGATTGTTCTTCTGTGCTTCAACGGAGCTTTCACGGTCACGGTAACAGCAAGAAACAGAATAAAACTTTCTAAAAATAAAAATAATTCCGAGGGGGAGAAAGAATGAGACTATCTCAGGCAAAAGAGCTTATAATGAGCGATTCGCTTCTTAGCTCTTTTAAGAAAGTCTATGTTTCCGAAGATTTTTCAAGACAGCAGTATGAAAGATATGCGCAGACGGTTTCGGATTTCATTTCGGTTTACGGCGAAGAGGACAGAGAGGTTTGCCTTTTCACTGCGCCCGGCAGAAGCGAGGTATGCGGTAACCACACCGACCACAATCACGGCTGTGTTCTCGCCGCAGGTATAAGCCTTGACGCAATAGCCGTTGCTTCGAAAAATGACACAAACACCGTCAACATCAAGTCGGCGGGCTACAGAATGGATACCGTAAGCTGTGACGACCTTGAAGTCAATGAAGCTGACAAAGGCAGAAGCCGTTCGCTCGTCAGAGGTATGATGGCAAGGTTCACAGAGCTTGGCTATAAGGTCGGCGGTTTTGACGCAACGACTAAATCAAGCGTTATTTCGGGCTCGGGTCTTTCGTCATCGGCTGCGTTTGAGGTTCTTGTCGGCACAATACTGAACTATCTTTATAACGACGGAAAGATAAGCCCCGTTGAGATTGCCCGGATAGCTCAGTACGCCGAAAATGTTCATTTCGGCAAGCCCTGCGGTCTTCTCGACCAGATGGCGTGCTCTGTCGGCGGCTTTGTTCAGATTGATTTTAAGGACCCTGAAAATCCTGTTATAAATAAGGTCGATTTTGACTTTTCAAAGTTCGGCTATTCTCTTGTCATTGTTGACACAAAGGGCAGTCACTCCGACCTTACCGATGAATACGCGGCCATAAGATATGAGATGGAGCAGGCGGCTTCCGTTTTCGGCAAGAGCACTTTAAGAGATGTTGACCGTGATGAATTTATGAAGAATATTTCACTCGTGCGTGAAAAGGTCAGTGACAGAGCTGTTCTCAGGGCAATACATTTCTTCAACGATTCTGACAGAGTTCAGAAAGAGATAGACGCTCTTAAAAATAATGACCTTGAAGAATTTAAGCGTCTTGTTATAGAAAGCGGAAATTCGTCGTATAAGTATAATCAGAATGTTTATTCGAGCAAGATGCCGACAAGTCAGCCTGTCTCGCTTGCGCTTCTTCTCAGCGAAGAGGTGCTCAAGGGCAAGGGAGCGTGGCGTGTTCACGGCGGAGGCTTTGCCGGCACTATTCAGGCGTTTGTGCCTGATGAAGCACTAGGCTGTTACATCGACACAATGAAAAATGTATTTGGTGATGACTGCTGTCATGTTCTTTCAATAAGACCTGTCGGCGGCACTCAGATAAAATAAAACTAAAAGGAGATTATTAAGAATGAACAAGTTTGTCAAATCAGCAATCAGCGTCATAATGTGTTTATGTATGCTGATACCTTCGCTTGCGTTTTTCTCATCTGCCGCTTCTGTCGGTCAGGTAAAGAATCTCAAAGCGACAGCAAACACCTCTTCAAGCATTACGCTTGTGTGGGATAAGGTGTCCGGTGTCAGGGGCTATAAGGTATATTCTTATAACACATCACAGAAAAAATGGCTTTATGAGAAAACGACAACCAAAACGACGATTACC
>JBJEOI010000029.1:0-2741 GCA_051880635.1 Acutalibacteraceae bacterium
AGAAGGAGCCTGATAATACTCTCTCAGTCTCGCTATGCTCGACAGCTCTCCCAAAAGGAGAGCCGAGAAGATATTTTTCTTTCAAAAATAAGTTTTCCGTAGCGCAGAGCATCGCTCTGCGAAAAATGCTCAAGCGAACAAAAGGCGGTCATCGACCGCCTTTTAAGAGTTTATTTCGTGATTAATCATATAACCACACTTAATGTACTAAAAGATTACCGATACTGCTTTTTGACAGATGATAAGCCGTCAAATCAGCAAGGGCTGAATTTGTATGCCGTCGAGTGCCTTTTCCGCCGCTTCAAGCGTTCTGTCAAAGTCGCACACAACGGAAAAGGGTTTGTTTTCGGGGTTATCCTGACCCATAGGAATAAAATAATAATGCCTGCTGTTAAGCAATAAGCCTATGTTTTTTGCACTGCCTCTGAGAGCGTCGTTTGTTGAAACGCCGATAAGGACAGGGCGTTCGTTTCTTATATGGGATTTAGCGGACATTGTAACGGGCGTGTCATAAATCCCGTTTGCAAGTTTTCCTATAGTGTTTCCTGTGCACGGAGAAATAATAAGAAGATCGAGCAGCTTTTTCGGTCCTATCGGTTCGACCTCTTCGATAGTGCAGAGAGCCTTATTCATAGTAATTTCTTCGACCTGAGCCTTAAAATCCTCAGCCTTGCCGAAGCGGGAATCTGTTGACTGTGTGTTATATGAAAGAATCGGTATTACATTAAAGCCGCTGTCTGTGAGCTTTTCAATCTGCTTAATGCTCTTTGAGAAAGTGCAGAAGGAACCCGTCAGACAATAGCCAATTGTTTTTTTCACGGTATCACTCCCTCAGTCTGTCGCAGACAAAGCGAGCTATCACCCTGCCTGCTGCTTTCGGCGTATGCTTACCGGGCATACCCTTACACTCAATATATGCGCGCGGTATGCATTTTGCCTTATCAACAAGACCTGTTGCAAGCTCGAAAAAAGCGGTGTTTTCGTCTGCTTTTTTGATATATTGCTCTTCAAACAGCTTTTCGGGCACGGTGTTTATCACATAGTCGTATGCGCTTAATTTTTTCTCCGCCTGAGAAATTGTCAAGGAGTTATAGCCTCTTGCCCTTGCTTCATGACGCTGATTTTCGTTTCTTGTCGCCGCTGTGACTCTGACGCCGTTACGGCTGAGAATATCGCAGACTGCTTTTGAGACTCTCCCAAAGCCCGTCACAAGCGCATTTTTGCCCATTATATCCTCTTTCTCATAGCCGAGAAGCTCCTTTAAAAAGCCGACCGCCGTCAGCCTTGCGTTATCAATAGTCACAGCTTCGTTTTCAAAGTAATTTATACCTGAAATCCTATTGTCGCTTGTGAAAACAAACTTACATTTTTCGCTGAGGTCAAGCTCGCTCAGATATATTTTTCTGTCACTGAAAGGGGCGTTGAGAGTCTGACCGTCACGGCTCAGTGGCAAGGGCAGAATAACCGCATACGCCAAAGGTATGTCACCGCTTTCATTATCCGTGAAATTCCCGTCTGACGGATACTTTTCCGCAAAAAGCCAGCTTACCTTGTATCCCTCTTGAGCCAGCGCACGGCACAGCCAATAGTTTCTTTCATCGCCGCCGCATACAATAATATTTTTCATTTTAATCACCCAATCCATTATATGAAATAACGCTTGAAAAGATTTTTACGATAGTGTATTATATAGCGGGTGATTTAATGAAAAGCTTTATTATTCAGAAAAATGACGCTAATCAGCGTCTCGATAAATATATCTCAAAAAGCCTCCCCGACCTGCCGAAATCACTGATGTATAAATATATCAGAATGAAACGCATTAAGATAAACGGAAAGCGTGCGGAAATTTCAACCCGTCTTCAGACGGGCGATGTCGTTGATATGTATATAAACGACGAGTTTTTCGCAAAAAAAGAGACACGCTATGATTTCATGGGCGCTTCGAAAAGTCTCGACATCGTCTATGAGGACGAAAATATCATGCTTCTCAACAAAAAAAGCGGTCTTCTCTCTCACCCCGACGACAGGGAATACATCGACACTCTTATCGGGAGAGTGAAACGCTATCTTTTTGAAAAGAAAGAGTTTGACCCCGACAGTGAAAATTCTTTTACTCCGGCTCTTGTCAACAGAATAGACAGAAACACCGCCGGAATAGTCATAGCCGCCAAAACCGCCGAGGCTCTGCGTATTCTTAATCATAAGCTAAAGGACAGAGAAATTCACAAATATTATCTTTGCGTCGTTCACGGCTCGCCGAAAGAAAAAAGCGGCGTTCTCACAGGCTGGCTTGTCAAGGATGAAAAGAAAAACAAGGTCACTGTGTATAAAAAGCCCGTTGAGGGCGGAAAGACGATAAAGACAAAATATGAGGTTCTGAGAAGTCAGGGCGGCTTATCGCTCATTGAAATTGAGCTTCTCACAGGCAGAACGCATCAGATAAGGGCTCAGTTCGCCGCCATAGGCAACCCTCTTTTAGGAGACGGAAAATACGGCACAAATGCTCTGAATAAGAAGTCTGGGCTGAAAAAGCAGTGCCTTTGTTCATATAAGCTCGAATTTGACTTTACCTCAGACGCAGGCGAGCTTGAATATCTCAATCATCAGGTGTTCGAAATAAAAGACGTATGGTTCAGAGATGAATTTCAGAGCCTTGCCGATGAGAATATGTAGGAAAGGGCGAAGCAGACTGAGTATATAATCAGGCTCCCTCTTTGAGGGAGCTGTCAGCTTGCTGA
>JBJEOI010000030.1:0-14671 GCA_051880635.1 Acutalibacteraceae bacterium
GGGCGGAAATATTCCGATAAAAAACTGAGTTCGGATTATACTTTTCACCCTAATATCAAAAGGAGAACATCTCATGGGAAAGCTATTTGACGCATACGTCAGATCATATAAACTCAGCGCCGAAAATGACGCTGATTACTTCGAGCTTGTCGGAGATTTATATTTTTCAGAGCAGGTTCAGAGCCTTGCTCAATATGAACAGCATCTTGACATCAACCGTCTTCAGCATGTGACAAGCGTTTCTTATTTAAGCTATGTCATTTCAAAAAAGCTCGGCTGGCAATACAGAATGATTGCCCGGGGCACACTGCTTCACGACCTTTTTTATTATGACTGGCGCGACCCTCAGGGTAACTGGCACAGACCTCACGGCTATAAGCACCCGAAGTTTGCCCTTCTCAACGCCGTTGAGCTTGACAAGAGCCTCAATGAAATTCAGAAAGATATGATAAGACATCATATGTTCCCGCTGACAATGCCGCCCAAGTATAAAGAAGGGCTTGTCATTGTTTTCGCCGATAAATACTGCGCTAACAGAGAGCTTATATATTCTCTGAGCAAGCGCTATAAACAAAAATTCAATTCACTTATCAAGGAATGATTATCATGCAGACTGTTTATTTATATATACTTTATTTTTTCTTTTACAGCGCTGTCGGCTGGGCTTTTGAAAGCATCTACTGCTCTATAGGTGAAAGAAAGCTCATAAACAGAGGCTTTCTCACAGGTCCCATGTGCCCGATTTACGGCACAGGCACTCTTGTCATGGAGGTTCTTCTTTATAATCCTTTCCGTGATAATCCTATCGCCGTATTTTTCCTCGGTATGCTCTTCTGCGACATTGTTGAGTATCTGACGAGCTTTATTATGGAAAAGCTCTTCAATGCCCGCTGGTGGGACTACAAAGATGAGCTTTTGAACATCAAGGGCAGAATTTGCCTTAAACACACAATAATATGGGGTATGGGCTCTCTGGCATTTGTTAAGATTGTTCACCCGAGAATTGAGGTTTTGTTCGGCAATCTTTCAGACAGAACAATAAAAATAACGGTTATCGTTATTTTAGCGGTATTCGTTGTCGATGTAATCTTCGCAGTAATAAAAGCACTTGATATCAGAAAGCTTCGCACAAAGCTCATTGAGCTGAAAGAGACTATCACTTCAAACACATCTGAGATTATTTCTGCCGTTGACGAAAAATACACATCAATCAAACTGCTCGCAGAGGGTAAATATGATAAATTCGCTGTCGCTGTCAGCGCAAAATTTGATGAGATAAGCAATACCCTTGACAAAGGCAACGATATTATCAATGACAAGCGTGACGAAATCATTCTTCAGGCTGTTTTGAAAATTCAGCAGTCTGAAGAAAAAATCAAATGGAAAAGCCATTCGAAAAAGATCAGAATTTCAAAGAACTACGGGAAATATCTCAACTCTAAAAGTATTAAGTCAAGCGTAAGACATCTTTCTGATGAAATAAAGAATATTATTGATGAAATTAAAAATTCAGGCAACCGAACGGAGGAATAATAAATGAAAGGAAAAGGTGCGAAAAAGCTCGATATCAGAGTTCAGAAAACTTATGATAAGCTCTATAAGACATTTTTTGAACTTTTAGAGAAAAAGCCTTATGAAAGTATCACGGTTCTTGAAATATGCAGCGATACAGGCGTTCACAGAGCGACGTTTTATAAACACTTTATTGATAAACAGGATTTTGTGAATTTCTGTATCAACAAAAAACTCGACGAGCTTAATCTTCACAGTGACGAAACATTTTTTGAAACGGGTTCAAGAGCATGCTATATAGATATGTGTGAAGAGATAATCGGTTTTATTTATGAGAACAAACAGATAATGTCGGATCTCGATGTTGAGCCGTCTTCTTCGGCGTTTTCGCAGGCGCTTGAAAACGCTATATCAGATTATATTGAAAAAAGACTTGTATATACCGTTTCAAAGGGTATTCCTATTTCTTCGCCCGTTCATCTTCTCTCGTGCTATTACGCCGGAGCAATCGTCGCCCTGATAAAAGCGTGGGCGTCGGATTGGGAGCAATACACTAAAGAAGATATTTTGAAATTTATTTCTCTGAGATACAATGAGATTGATTATTCATACAGGCACAACAAAAGTCTCTTAGGTGTATAAGCAAATATTGACAAAGAGCGCACACGGGTGTATTATATGAAAAAACTGAGTAGATCCGTATGCGTTAAGTGTTATCTGAACGGGGAGTTGTCAGATAGACGAAAAGATTTTTTCTTGCGGTATGCGGGTCGCATCCCGCTGAATAATAAAAAGGTAAATATAATATTCCTCCTTTTTATGCCAGCGGGCATTAGAAGGAGGATTTTTCTTATGCCCGAAAAAACAAACACATTCACATCGCCTCTCAAAGATGGGGCTCAAAGCATTCTGTCAGCCTCTTATTGGAAAGAAGCCGCCAAAAATTTCAAAGACATTAAGATGATAGCTTTCGCTTCTCTTATTATTGCTTTGAGAATTGCGGTCAAATTTATTGTTATTCCCGTTGATATCGGCGTCGACGTTTCGTTTGACTGTTATATCAATTCTCTCGGCTCTCTCGTCTATGGACCTTTGATGGGGCTTCTGGTTGGCGCAGTCAGCGACACTCTCGGCTGTCTTCTTCACCCGACAGGTCCGTATTTCTTCCCGTTCATATTTGTTGAAATGTCGAGTGCCTTCATATTCGGTCTTTTCCTGTGGAAAAGAAAGCTGTCAGCCTCGAGAGTTCTGCTTTCAAAATTCACGGTAAATTTCATTTGCAACATCATTCTCACGTCGGCAATTATGAAGCCCTTCATGAGCATTTTCTACGGCAAGGGCTATAGCTTCATCAATCTGACAAGAATAGTTAAAAATCTTGTTATGTTCCCGATTGAAGCTATGCTTATAACGCTGATTTTAGGCGCAGTTATTCCCGCTTTCAAATCAATGCACCTTATTGACAAAAAACAGGAAAACATCAGCCTGAGAAAAAAGGATATTATAATGATTGCTGTTCTTCTCGCTTTTTCCGTCGGTCTTGTTCTCTTTTATATTTTCTTCCTCAAGCAGTTTGTTGCCGACCATAACATAAAACTGTTTTAAAGAGTAATCTTAAGTAAACCTGCTTCGGGTTTATCGTATCAAAAGCAAAAAGCTGTCACATCAGGTAGTGCCCGTGTGACAGCTTATTTATTACTATTATTCACTTTTTTCTGACTGCTCCACCGAAACAACAAACAGCTTTTTGTCTTCAACTCTGAATTTTATGTTTCTTCCGGCAAAGCTCATTGCGTATATTCGCTGAGGGTTATCGTGATATGACGGTCTCGGGTCATCTCTCAGACAAGAAATAAGCGCATTTCTTTTTTCTTCCGGAATAAGCGTTAATAAGCTGTCAGGGAATGATACTTGAAGCGAATAATCCCTGTTAGCCTGAGCAAAGCCTCCCCTCGCCTCAGTTTTACAGTCCGAATAAGGGACATAAGGCTTTATATCGTATATAGGCGTTTTATCAACAAGGTCGGCTCCCCTGACAACAAGCACGGGTCCCTCCTTCGTTTCCTCAATCTTCTCAAGCATAACGCACGACAGACCGAGTGAATTGGGTCTGAAAGGCGAACGGCTCGCAAAAACTCCTATTCTTTTATTACCGCCGAGTCTCGGGGGTCTGACAGTGGGTGAAAAATTATCACAATGAGAAAGCGAAAAATCAAAAATCAGCCATAAATGTGAAAATTCTTCTATACCTCTGAGCGCTTCTGAGCATCTGTATTTCTCTTCGAATATAATCCTGCCGATAAGCTCGTCGGCTCTTCCGCTTTGTCTGGGAACACCGAATTTTTCGGGAAAATCCGTTCTGATATATGCTATTGGTTCAATGTTCATATATTGTTATTTCAGATATATCGGCTGAGAAGCTCATCAATAATATCGGCAGTATCATTACAAGCAGGAGTCTCGGTTTCGGACTTTTCATCGGCATTTTCAGGCGTTAACGGTTCTTCTATCGCACAGCTTTCAGCCTGCTCATGCGTCGGCTCTTCGTCAGTTACAGCTTCGCTCAAGGTCATATTTTCGTCAGAAATCGTGTCTTCATCCTGCTGAATTGACTCATTCTCATTATCAGATGAATCATAAGCCTGATTTTCAGCCGGAATATCATCATCGGACAAGACGCAAATCAGAGTGTTCAGGCTCTCAGTAATACTGTCAATAATAGGTCTGATATCGGTGCGTTCTTTGGTATCGCTGACTCTTTCATCGCTGCTTAATCTGGCATTTTCATCTTTTAATGCGTTATTTTCTTCAAGAAGAGCGCTGTAAGCCTTTTCAAGGTCGGCGATTTCTTTTTTCAGCCCGCTGACCTTAGAAACAGTTTCTCTCTTATACTTATAGAACTCATCTGATAATTCGGCAATATAATCCATGACGTCTTTTCTTTTAAAGCCGCCGAAAAATGCTCTCTGAAAATTAATATTATTATCCATTCGGTTCACTTCCGTTAAAAATATTATCTATATAATACAATAGATTTTTTGTTATTACAATAAAATAGTGTTAAAATATTTGACTTTTTTCAATATATGGTTTAAAATTTCCTTGTAGAGTACATTATAAAAAAATTTATAGGTTTGTAATCATACTACATTCAGGAGGTTTATTATGGATATTTCAGAAATACTCAGAAAAGTCGATCACACCGTTCTCGGTCAGGCTTCAACATGGGAGGACATAAAGTCTCTTTGTGATGACGGCATAAAATATAACTGCGCCAGCGTATGCATTGCTCCGTCATTTGTGAAGAGAGCGAAAGAATATGTCGGCGACAAACTTAAAATATGCACCGTTATCGGCTTCCCCAACGGCTATAACACAACGGCTGTCAAGTGCTTTGAGACAGAAGACGCTGTCAGAAACGGAGCAGACGAAATTGATATGGTTATTAATATCGGTATGCTCAAGGAAAAGAGATATGATGATATTCTCGACGAGATTAAAGCAATAAAAAAGTCGTGCGGCGGAAAAATTCTGAAAGTAATTATCGAAACCTGTCTTCTGACAGACGAAGAAAAAGTCAAAATGTGCGAGATTGTTTCTGCCTCGGGAGCAGATTATATAAAGACCTCGACAGGCTTTTCGACAGGCGGCGCAACAAAAGAAGATGTTAAGCTCTTTGCCGAAAATGTTGCCCCTCACCTTAAAATCAAGGCGGCGGGCGGAATTTCAAGCATACAGGACGCAGAAGATTTTATTAATCTCGGCGCAAGCAGACTCGGCACAAGCCGTATTGTCAAAATTGTCAAGAACGAAAAAACAGATAATGTATATTGATTAAGGAGGAAACTTTTATGAATACACCTCATATTAACGCAAACGAAAAAGATATAGCTAAAACAGTTCTCATGCCGGGCGACCCGCTCCGTTCAAAATTTATTGCAGAAAATTTTCTTGAAAATCCTGTTCTCTTCAATAATGTCAGAGGTATTCAGGGCTACACAGGCACATATAAGGGTCACAGAGTTTCGGTGATGGCGAGCGGTATGGGTATGCCGTCAATAGGTATTTATTCCTATGAACTTTTCAATTTCTTCGGCGTTGAAAATATCATTCGTGTCGGTTCTGCCGGCGGAATATCCGAAAAACTAAAACTTCGCGATATTGTTTTCGGGCTAGGAGCAAATACAAATTCAAGTTATGCCGAACAGTACGGCGTAAAGGGAACTATAGCTCCCACCTGCTCATATGAGCTTCTCACAAAAGCTGTCGAAGCCGCAAAAGAAATAGGCGTTACACCCGTTATCGGTAATCTCTATTCCTCAGATAATTTCTACAGCGCAGACACGGGCGCTCTCAAAAAATGGGCGGAAATAGGTTCTCTTGCCGTAGAAATGGAGGCCGCGGCGCTTTATCTCAACGCTATGGCGGCGAAGAAAAACGCTCTTGCCATCTGCACAATCTCAGACCTGCCCTTCACGGGTGAAGAATGTTCGGCAGAAGAGAGACAGAACACCTTTACATCTATGATGGAAATTGCGCTTGAAACAGCGATTAAAATGGATGAATAATATGAAAGCAAAAAGAGTATTTTTAATTGTTCTTGACTCTGTAGGTATCGGCGAGATGCCCGACGCCGACGCATACGGTGATAAGGGCAGTAACACATTAAAGGTTTGTTCGGAGCAAGAAGAGTTTCACACCCCGAATTTAGCAAAGCTCGGGCTTTTCAATATTGACGGCGTTGACTGTATGCGGGGCTGTGCTTCACCTCTCGGCGCATACGGCAGACTCAGCGAAAAGTCGAAGGGCAAGGACACGACAACAGGTCACTGGGAAATTATGGGGCTTGTTTCCGAAAAGCCGTTTCCGACATACCCTGACGGTTTCCCCGATGAAGTTATTGAAGAATTTTCAAGAAGAGCAGGCAGAGGTGTTATTTGTAACAAGCCTTATTCGGGCACTCAGGTTATCGCAGACTATGGAAAACAGCATATCGAAACGGGCGACCTTATTGTTTATACCTCGGCTGACAGCGTTTTTCAGATTGCCGCTCACGAAGACATTGTGCCTATTGAGCAGCTTTATGAATACTGCCGTATTGCCCGTGAAATCCTTCAGGGAAAACACGGCGTGGGCAGAGTTATCGCAAGACCCTTTGAGGGGAAATATCCAGATTTCAAAAGAACCACAAGACGGCATGATTTTTCTCTTGTTCCCCCGAAAGATACCGTTCTCGATTATCTCAAAAACGCAGGCTTAGACGTTCTCCCCGTCGGAAAAATCTATGATATTTTCGCAGGAAAAGGCGTCATGAGCGCACAGCCTACACAGGGCAACGCAGACGGAATGGAAAAAACCGATGAATGGCTCGAAAAAGATTTCACGGGGCTTTGCTTTATAAATCTTGTTGATTTTGATATGCTCTACGGTCACAGAAATGACGTTAAAGGCTACGCAAAGGCTCTGACTGAATTTGATAAGTGGCTGGGCTCTTTCATGGAAAAAATGAATGATGACGATATTCTGATGATAACTTCTGATCACGGCTGTGACCCGATAACGGAAAGCACCGACCACTCAAGGGAATACACTTTTATTCTCGCTTACGGGAAAAAGGTTAAAGCCGTCAATCTGGGCACAAGAACCTCCTTTGCGGATATCGGAAAGACAATAGCCGATATTTTCGGCGTTGAAACCGACACCTGCGGCGAAAGCTTTGCCGATTTTATTATAACGGAGTGATATTATGACTGATACAGAACTTATTTCACTTGCTAAAAAAGCCGCCGAAAACGCATACGTGCCTTATTCACAGCACTATGTCGGCGCGGCGCTTGAAGCAAAGAGCGGAAAGGTTTATCTTGGCTGTAACATTGAAAATGCCGCATACTCCCCCACTAACTGCGCCGAAAGAACCGCTTTTTTCAAAGCAATCAGCGAGGGTGAAAGAGAGTTTTTACGAATAGCCGTTGTCGGCGGCAAGGACAAAGATTTCGTCTCTTATTTTGCCCCTTGCGGTGTATGCCGTCAGGTGATGAGCGAATTTTGCGACGACGATTTTGTTATTTTGCTCGGCAAAAACGGCGATGAATACAAAAAAATGACACTTTCACAAATTTTGCCTGACCGGTTTTCACCGAAAAATTTAAAATAATTTCATTATAAGTCTGTGTGCGGTGTGCATACGGACTTATTTTTCTAAATTTTAACAGCAATATATTGAAATTTTCTTTTAATGTGTTATAATACGATAAGACCGAAAGACAAATTCGAGTCGAAAAACTTATAAGGAGGAAAATCCAAAATGAAAAAGATTCTTGCATTATTGCTCGCAGCTCTCATGGTATTTGCATTAGTTGCCTGCGGCGGTAACGGGAATGAAACAACAGACCCCTCGACTGATAACAGTCAGCCGACAGAAGACAATCAGCCCGCTGATCTCAGCTATGATGACATTGCCGACACAATGACATCTGAAGACGGCAAATATGAGCTTGCTTTTGTCACAGACGTCGGTCAGTTGAAGGACAAATCGTTCAACCAGGGCACATGGGACGGTCTCAAGAAGTATGCATATGACAACGGAAAGTCATATAAATACTACCAGCCCGCTAACGGCGATCAGGCAACTGACGACGACCGTTACGACGCAATGGCAGCTGCCGCTAACGCAGGTGCAAAGGTTATCGTTTGCGCCGGTTTCTTACAGGGCACTGCTCTTGCAAAAGCTGCTAAAGAATTCACAGATGTCAATTTCGTATTCATCGACGGTTGGCCGCTCAGCGATTCAAAAGAACAGGTTCTCAAGAATGTTGCTGCTGTTGACTTCCAGGAAGAACAGTCAGGCTACCTTGCAGGCTATGCCGCGGTTAAAGAGGGCTACACAAAGCTCGGCTTCAGCGGTGGCGGTGCAGGTGAAAACCCCGCTTGCTGCAGATTCGGTTACGGTTATGTTCAGGGCGCAGAAGCTGCTGCTAAGGAACTCGGCACAACTGTAGAAATGAACTATAGCTGGGAGTACGGCGCATCATTCTCGGCTTCACCCGAGCTTCAGACAATGCTTAACGGCTGGTACACAAACGGCACGCAAGTAGTCTTCTGCTGCGGCGGTTCAATGTGCGCTTCGGCTTTCGCTGCTGCTTCCGCAAACGACGGCGCTGTTATCGGTGTTGACGTTGACCAGTCAAGCCAGTCAGACACAGTTATTACATCAGCTACAAAGGGTCTTCGTGAAGCTGTTGCTTACGTTCTTGCTAAGTATTATGACAACGCTTGGGACGAAATCGGCGGAGTTCAGACCACTCTTGGCGCAGCTAATGACGCTGTCGGTCTTCCGACAGACACATGGAGCCTTGAGAAGTTCACAAAAGAAGACTATGAAAAACTCTTCGCTTCTCTTAAAGACGGTTCTGTAGTTGTTGACAAGGAATACAGCAAGCTTGACGCTGCTGCATTCGAAAATGTTAAACTTAACATGGTTTAATCAATCTACATAATCCGAAAGACGGGCTTTTGCCCGTCTTTTCTTTTGCCCGAAAGCATAAAAATTGTGTCACTATCTTGATTTTTTACAATATATAGTATAGAATATTATAGTAAAAATATTATAAAACGGAAGTGAGAAAATATGAGCTCGGAATATGTTATTGAAATGCTCGGCATTACAAAAGAGTTCCCCGGCATTATTGCGAACGATAATATTACTCTTCAGCTTAAAAAAGGTGAAATTCACGCTCTTCTCGGCGAAAACGGCGCGGGCAAGAGTACGCTGATGAGTGTTCTTTTCGGTCTTTATCAGGCTGAAAAAGGTGTTATCAAGAAAGACGGCGAGATTGTAAAAATATCGGATCCGAATGAGGCGACCGCCCTCGGTATCGGAATGGTTCATCAGCACTTTAAACTTGTTGATGTTTTCTCCGTTCTTGATAACATTATCCTCGGGGCGGAAACAACGAAATTCGGTTTTCTTAGTAAGAAAGAATCAAGAAAGAAAGTTATAGAGCTGAGTGAGAAATACGGGCTCAATGTTGATGTTGACGCAAAAATAGAAGATATCACGGTCGGTATGCAGCAGAGAGTTGAAATTCTCAAGATGCTTTATCGTGATAACGATATTCTTATTTTTGACGAGCCCACAGCCGTTCTTACTCCTCAGGAAATAGATGAGCTTATGGCTATAATGAAGAGCTTTGCTTCTGAAGGAAAGTCAATAATCTTCATCACTCATAAGCTCAACGAAATTATGGCTGTCTCAGACAGAGTCACCGTTCTTCGCAAGGGCAAATATGTCGGCACGGTCGAAACAAAGAACACCACAAAGCAGGAGCTTTCAACAATGATGGTCGGCAGACCTGTTCAGCTTGAGGTTGAGAAAACGCAGGCGAAGCCCGGCAAAGATGTTCTGAAGGTAGAAAATCTTGTTGTCCCCTCAAAGCATCATAAGAATAACGCAGTCAAGGGTGTATCCTTTAATGTCCGTGAGGGTGAAATCGTTTGTATCGCCGGTATTGACGGCAACGGTCAGACGGAGCTTATTCACGGCATTACGGGTCTTGAAAAGATTTCAGGCGGAAAGATTATATTAAACGGGAAAGACATCACAAACGCTTCAATAAAGAAGAAAAATGCCGCCGGAATAAGCCATATTCCCGAAGACAGACATAAGCACGGTCTTGTTCTTGATTTTTCGCTTGAACAGAATATGGTTCTTCAGCGATATCTTGACCCGCAGTTTCAGAAATTCCGTTTCATTAAGAACCAGAGCGTCAGAAACTATGCAAATATGCTCATTGAAAAGTTTGACGTCCGCTCGGGACAGGGACCGCATACAATCGTAAGAAGCATGTCGGGCGGTAATCAGCAGAAAGCAATAATTGCCAGAGAGCTTGACAGAGATCAGCCGCTTATTATAGCCGTTCAGCCGACAAGAGGTCTTGACGTAGGCGCTATTGAGTTCATACATTCTCAGCTTGTCAAGGAGAGAGACAAAGGCAAGGCTATTCTTCTTGTTTCACTTGAGCTTGACGAAGTTATGAGCGTGTCAGACAGAATTCTCGTCATGTATGAAGGCGAAATAGTCGGTGAGCTTAATCCGAAAGAGACTACGGTTTCTGAGCTCGGTCTCTATATGGCGGGTACAAAACGGAATTATAAGGAGGAAAAATAAATGGAAAAGAAACAATCCGCTTTTAAAAGCATTTTAAATAAAGACGGAACAAAATCCATAATATCCTCACTTGTTTCAATTCTTGCAGGTATGCTCGTGGGCGGAATTATTGTTCTCATAGTCGGTTTGACAAACAAAACAATATCGGTCAGCGGCGCTCTTGAAGGAATAAAGCTGATATTTTTCGGTCTCTTCTCAACAGGCAGAGACGCCGCGGGAAATCTTTCGTTCGGTTTCAACGCCGCAAATATAGGCAATATGCTTTTCAGAGCTACACCGATTATTCTCACAGGTCTTTCAGTTGCAGTTGCGTTTAAGACAGGTCTTTTCAATATCGGCGCTTCGGGGCAATATCTTATGGGCACAGCCGCAAGTTTATATATTGCGCTGTCAATTCCGACCGGCAAAGTCCCCGCGTTTATTGTGTGGATTCTTGCGTTTTTGGGCGGTATGCTTGCAGGCGCAATATGGGGAGCAATACCCGGGCTTGTCAAAGCGTATCTAAATATAAACGAAGTTTTAGCGTGCATCATGACAAACTGGATTGCCGCAAACCTTGTCACCTGGTTTTTCGAGAGCAGTTCGCTTCGAAATACCGATGAATACGGCAAGGCAAGCTATATAAAAAAGACAGTGGCGAACGCTGTTTCGACCTCAAAGCTCGGTCTTGATAAAATCTTCAAGGGTTCACAGGTCAACGCGGGAATAATCATCGCAATTATTATTGCAATAGCAGTATTTATACTTCTTTCAAAGACAACTCTCGGCTATGAGCTCAAGGCGTGCGGCAGTAACAGACACGCCGCAAAATACGCCGGTATCAAGGACAAGAGAAACATTGTTCTTTCAATGGCTATTGCGGGCGCTCTTTCGGGAGCAGGTGCCGCCCTCTACTATCTTGCGGGTAACACCGAGTTCTTCTGGTCAACATATCAGTCGCTTCCCGCCGAGGGCTTTAACGGTATTCCTGTTGCGCTTCTGGCTTATAATAACCCGATTGGCGTTATCTTCTCAGGCTGTTTTATGTCAATGCTTAATATTTCGGGTCAGCAGCTTAAGACCCTCACCGCTTATAACGAATATATCACCGATATTATTATCGCTTCGATAGTTTATCTGAGCGCTTTCTCACTTGTCATAAAAATGCTTATAAGCGGCAGAAAGAAGAAAAAAGCTGCTTTGGAGGCTGTTATAGCTGAGACAGATTCATCCCCCGAAGAAAAAAGCGAAACGGAAGAAGCCGCTTCACAAATTGATGAAAATGTAAAGGAGGAGAATGAACAATGACATTTCTTATTCAGCAGACATTAATATATGCAATTCCCCTTCTCATTGTCGCTCTCGCCGGTGTTTTCGCAGAACGAAGCGGTATCATTAACCTTGCTCTTGAGGGTATAATGATTTTCGGTGCGTTTGTCGGCGTCCTTTTCATAAACATAGCTCAGAAAAACGAATGGTTCACTAAAGAACAGGGTCAGCTTCTTGTTGTTGCCACAATGCTTGTCAGCGCTCTTTTAGGCGCCGTGTTCTCGCTTCTTCTTTCGTTTGCCGCTATTAACCTCAAGGCGGATCAGACAATCGGCGGAACCGCTCTTAATATGCTCGCTCCGGCGATAGTTCTTTTCGCAATAAATGTTATTGCTCAGCAGAATGTTCTCGGTATGTTCACGGGCGACTCGGGCAGTTGGTTCATGATAAAGAAAACAAATTTCGGTTTTGACAAAAATGCCGATATCGGTTTCTTGGGAGAAACATTTCTTCATAAAGTATATATAACAACATATATTTGTATTGTATTATTTATTATTCTTTCGATAATACTTTATAAGACAAAGTTTGGTTTAAGACTGCGTGCATGCGGTGAAAATCCGCAGGCGGCCGATTCACTCGGTATCAATGTTAAAAAAATGCGTTATATCGGCACGACAATTTCAGGCGCGCTCGCCGGTATGGGCGGTTTTGTCTATGCTCTGACAACCGCTAACTGTTCATCAACAGGTGAAGTCGCAGGCTTTGGATTTCTTGCTCTCGCCGTTATGATTTTCGGCAACTGGAACCCGCTTAATATTGCTTTTGCTTCATTTATTTTCGGTTTGTTCAAGTGTCTTGCCGCCGCATATTCAAGCATTGATATCAACGGTGACGGTGTTTATGCTCTGGCAAACCTCGGCATCAGCTCAAACTTTTACAGACTGCTCCCCTACCTTATCACGCTTATTGTTCTTGCGTTCACTTCGAAAAACTCAAGAGCTCCCAAGGCGGAGGGTATTCCCTATGATAAAGGTATGAGATAAAATATCCTGAGCTGTCGCATTCAGCGCAGAACAAAAAGCAAAATGTAAATGATATATAATTAATATAATTTTGCTTTTTTAACCGTTTTTTCACCCACTCGCAGTATCTTTATACGGCTTCGGGGTGAAGAAAACAGTTTCTGCATCTGAATGCGGCAGCTCATACTTAAGAGGTACTTTTATGAGAATGTATGATATTATTCAGAAAAAGCGTGACGGCGGTGCGCTCACAAAAGAAGAGATTGATTTCTTCGTTAAGGGCTACACCGACGGCAGCATACCCGATTATCAGGCGTCGGCATTCACAATGGCTGTTTATTTTCAGGGTATGAATGATGAAGAGACGACAAACCTCACTCTTGCTATGGCAAATTCGGGCGATACGCTCGATTTAAGCTGTATTGACGGCGTGACTGTCGATAAACATTCGACAGGCGGAGTCGGCGACAAGACAACCCTCATTGTCGCTCCGATAGTCGCTTCTCTGGGCTGTAAGGTGGCAAAAATGAGCGGCAGAGGTCTCGGTCACACAGGCGGAACGGTTGACAAGCTTGAGTCAATCAAGGGCTTTAAAGTTGAACTGCGCCCCGAAGAATTTATTGAGCAGGTCAAGAAAACAGGCATCTGCGTCATAGGTCAATCGGGCAATCTTGCGCCGGCGGATAAAAAGCTCTATGCTCTTCGTGATGTTACGGCGACCGTCAACAGCATACCGCTCATCGCTTCAAGTATCATGAGCAAAAAACTCGCCGCAGGGTCCGAGTGTATTGTTCTTGATGTCAAGACGGGCAGCGGCGCATTTATGAAGACGGTCGAAAGCGCAGTCGAGCTTTCTCAAAAAATGGTTGCAATCGGCAGAAACGCAGGGAGAAAGGTTGCCGCGCTTATCACAGACATGGATATTCCCCTCGGGACAAATATCGGCAACACCCTTGAGGTCGAAGAAGCCGTGCGTGTGCTGAAAGGCGAAGTCAATAACGACCTTAAAGAGGTATGCATTGCGCTGGCTTCAAATATTGTCTCTCTTGCAAAAGACATTGACCTTTCCGAAGCTGAAAAGCTCGTCAATGAAGCCGTTTGCGACGGGAAGGCTTTATCAAAACTTCGTGAGCTTGTTATTGCTCAGGGCGGAGATGTTTCCTATATTGATAACCCCTCTGAAATTCCAAAAGCTAAGATAAGCCATGAAGTTATTTCTGATAAAAATGGATATATTTATCATATGGACACTGAAAAAATCGGTCTTTCAAGTGTAATTTTAGGAGCAGGCAGAGAGAAAAAAGAAGACAGTATAGATTATACTGCCGGTATAATACTCAGGAAAAAGACAGGAGATTTTGTGAGTATCGGCGACGTTATCTGTGAACTCAGAACAAACGACGAGAATAAAATATCTCAGGCTGAAGCTATGTTTATTGAGGCAATAACAATAAGTGATGAAAAGCCCGAAAAGAAGCCGCTTATTTACGAAACTATAAGATAAAAATTCCTGTTCGGCTAATGCCGAGCACTGATAAGGAAGTATTTGTTTCTCGGGCAAAAATTCTCCGTATTATTGGCAAAAGCCTCACAAGGCGACAGCCTTGCTTCGTTTTGTGGCTTCAATACAGAAAATTTTTGCACCTACGAAACTGCGAAGCACTTTAGGGTGAAAAGTATAATCCGAACCAGCCTTAAAGCAAGAATTTTTCGTGCTTTT
>JBJEOI010000031.1:0-14434 GCA_051880635.1 Acutalibacteraceae bacterium
TATTGAAGCCACAAAACGAAACAAGGCTGTCGCCTTGTGAGGCTTTTGGCAATAACACGGAGAATTTTTGCCCGAGAAACAAATACCTCCTTATCAGTGCCCGGCATTTCTGCCTGCCTTTATTTTACACCGCTTCTGAATTTGTCTGCGCCTGAGTGAACACTGTCTCTATAATCTTTGAACAGCATTCGGGCGAATAGACCCACCTGTCGATATGCTCGTCGTCGGTGAAATACTCGACCTCGTTTTCCGGGTATTGAGCGTCAAAGGAGTCAACTATTATCAGCTTTATCTTCATTCTTTCGGGAATGAGGGACTTGACATAAACGCTTGCGTGCTGACCGGCTTTCACGTCGGGCACATATTCCGCAAGCCCCGCTAAATTCGGCTTCAGCTCAACAAAAATACCGTATTTTTCGACCGAGCGGATTATTCCCGGCACTGTCTCGCCCGCCGAGAACTCAGCGGCGTTCTGTTCCCATGTGCCTAAAAGCTCCTTGAAGCTGAGCGTCACACGCATACCCTCGTCAATGAATTTCACGACCGCCTTTATTTTGTCTCCGGCTGAAAATCTGACCGACGGATGAGGTATTCTCGAAACCGAAATGCTGTCTATCGGCATCAGTGCGCTTATACCTGCGCCGATATCTGCGAACACCCCGAAGGACTCCATATGAGTGACAACTGCGTCAATAACATCACCCGGCTGAAGATGAGAAATATATTCTCTCATACAGTCCTCCTGAACCTGTTTTCGTGACAAAAGAGCCGTTACCGTGCCGTTTTCGTCCGTGACAAAATCGGTGATTCTGAACATAACAGGCTTATTGACCCTCGAAATGACGGCAATATCCCTGACCGTTCCGTCGTCTATGCCTATTGCGCCCTCTTCACGGGGAATAATCCCTTTCATAACGCCGAGGTCAACATGAAGATTGTGCTGTTTGTCGCACATTACTGCTCTGGCTTCGAGAATTTTCCTGCTGTAGAAAGCATCCTTGAGACTTGCTCTCGAAGTGAATGTGTTCTGATTTTCCTGTGTGCCGATAAGGCTGCCTTCCGGCATGAATGTTTTCATATTTGTTCCTTTCTGTCGCTGCACCCGACTTATGTTTTTTTACTTTCCTTGACGTGCAGAAATCATTTAATTTATATGTTTCTCGTGAGGGCGATATTAATCCCCTCACTATTTTATTGACATTTTCATTGCTAAATATAATAGGTTTGTGATATAATATAATGAAATTGATTATCGGGAGGTTTTAATGTGGACGTAAGAGTGAATGACGTGCTTTTAATGAAGAAGCCGCACCCGTGCGGTTCAAAGGAATTTCTTGTTCTGCGCTCAGGCATGGATTTCAAGCTCCGCTGCAAGGGCTGCGGTCACGAGGTTATGGTCGCAAGAAACAAGATAGAGAAAAATATCAAAAAGATAATCAGAGAAGAAAATGAAAATTAGCTGTCACGGATTTTCTGAAAATATATTATGATTGGAGAATAAGCCGTGATTGATAAGCTTGAAAATATAGAAAAAAGATATGATATGGTCAGCAGTATGCTCTATGAGCCGCAGGTTGTCAGCGACACAGAGCGGTATGCAAAGCTGATGAAAGAAATAAATACGCTCTCCCCCATTGTCGGGAAATACCGTGATTATAAAAAGGCGGTTTCTGACATGGAAGAAGCCGAAATGATGATGAAAGACGCCTCCCTTTCAAGAGAGGACAAGGATTTGCTCATTGACGAATATGAGGACGCAAAGGAGAAATGCCGGATTTTCAGCGAAGAGCTTAAAATTCTGCTTCTGCCGAAGGACCCGAACGACTCAAAGAATGTTATCGTCGAAATCAGAGGCGGCGCAGGCGGTGAGGAAGCGGCTCTCTTTGCCGGTTCGCTTTTCAGAATGTATTCAATGTACGCCGAAGCAAGAGGCTGGAAAACCGAAATAATGAGTGAAAACGAAACAGGTCTGGGCGGATACAAGGAAGTTATCTTTATGATAACCGGCGAGGGCGCATATTCACGCTTTAAATTTGAAAGCGGAGTTCACCGTGTTCAGCGTGTGCCCGACACCGAATCAAGCGGAAGAATTCACACCTCGACCGTCACCGTTGCGGTTCTGCCCGAAGCGGAGGAGGTTGAGTTTGAGCTGAACAGCGCCGACCTTCAGATTGATGTGTTCCGCTCAAGCGGAGCAGGCGGTCAGAAGGTCAATAAAACCTCATCGGCGATAAGAGTTACACACCTCCCGACGGGTATGGTCGTCGAATGTCAGGACGAAAGAAGTCAGTATAAAAACAAAGACAAGGCTCTCAGGGTTCTACGCTCAAGACTTCTCAAAATCGAGCAGGACAAGCAGCACGATAGCATCGCGGGCGAAAGAAAGTCACAGGTAGGCACGGGCGACCGAAGCGAAAGAATAAGAACATATAACTTTCCGCAGGGGCGTGTTTCCGACCACCGTATAGGTCTGACCTTATATAAAATAGAGTCGATAATGAACGGCGATTTAGACGAAATTATAGACGCCCTTATAACGGCTGACACAGCCGAAAAGCTGAAAGCGAGTGAAGAAGAATGAAAACAAAATTGCTCAGTGCGAGCGATGATGATATAAGGTATGCGGGCGAAATACTGCGCAGGGGCGGTCTTGTCGGAATGCCGACTGAAACCGTCTATGGGCTGGCGGGCAACGCACTGCGAGGAGACTGCGTCAGAAAGATATATCAGGCTAAGGGCAGACCCTCCGATAATCCTCTGATAGTTCATATTTCTTCTTTTTCACAGTGGGAGCCCCTTGTCGCCGAAATCCCCGAGAAGGCAAAAAAACTCGCAGAAAAATTCTGGCCCGGTCCGCTGACGATAATTCTGAAAAAGAGTGAGCTTATTCCGAAAGAAACGAGCGGCGGTCTTGACACCGTTGCGGTGCGTATGCCGTCTGACGAAACCGCAAGAAGGCTCATTGAAAGTGCAGGCGTGCCGTTAGCCGCGCCGTCAGCCAACACCTCGGGCAAGCCAAGCCCTACTTCCGCTCAGCATGTCATGAATGACCTCTGCGGAAAAATTGACGCTGTTATCGACGGCGGCGAATGTCAGGTCGGCGTTGAATCGACGGTTATTTCGCTTGTCACCGAGAAGCCGAGGCTTTTAAGACCTGGCGGAGTAACGCCCGAAATGCTTGAAAGCGTGCTCGGTGAAATTGAGATTGACGACGCTGTTTTCAGCAAGCTTGAGGACGGTGTGAAAGCCGCTTCTCCGGGCATGAAATATAAACACTATTCCCCCTCGGCAAGAGTTATACTCTTAAAAGGAACATTTGAAAATTATAAAAAGTATATTGAAGAGCACAAGTCGGAAAAAACTATCGCTCTGTGCTTTGACGGTGAAGAAAACGAGCTTTCCGTTCCCTGTCTTCCTTACGGGGCAGAAAACGATTCTCTTTCACAGGCTCACCTTATTTTTTCAAGGCTTAGGGAAGCCGATGAAATGGGCGCCGACACCGTTTTTGCCCGTTACCCCGAAAGAAGCGGCGTGGGACTCGCTGTGTATAACAGACTTATAAGGGCGGCGGCTTTCGAGGTGGTTGAAATATGATTATAGGTCTCACGGGTCAGACAGGCAGCGGCAAAAGTACCCTTTGCAATATTCTTGAAAAAAACGGATTTTATATCTGTAGCTGTGACGATATAGCAAAAGAAGTCAGAAGCGACGCAAAAACCGCTCTGAAAATTGCCGATCTTTTCGGTTATGATATAATCGAAGAAAACGGGCAAATTAATAAAAGACTTTTGGCTCAGAGAGCGTTTAAGGACAAGAAAACAGCAGAAAAGCTGAATGAAATAATGCACCCCGCTATTCTTTCTCTCGCCTTTGAGAGAATAAATAACGCTCTCAAAAACGGCTTTGAGTATGCCGTGCTTGACGCTCCTCAGCTTTTTGAAAGCGGAGCTGAGAAGGACTGCGATTTTATCGTTTCCGTCATTGCCGATAAGGAAGAAAGACTGAGACGCATACTTAAAAGAGACGGTATCAGCCGTGAAGAAGCGCTCAGCAGAATAGCCGTTCAGCATGACGACTCGTTCTATATCGAAAAATCCGATTATGTCATAGTCAATAACGAATACGGTGAGCTCAAGGAAAAAGCCAAGGCTTTTATCAGGGCACTCAAAGATTATAAACCATCATAAGGTAACAAACGGTCGAATAATAATATCAATATAAAAAAATATAAGGAGTATCAGATTATGAGTGAAAAAACAGAGGCACAAATGCTCAAGGAAAAATTATTTTTAAAAAGGGAGCACTGCTCAAATCTTCTCTCAGAGGAAGAAGTGAATAAGTGCGACGAGTTCTGCGAGGGCTACAAGAGCTTTATGTCACAGGTCAAAATGGAGCGTGAAGCTGTCGAGTATGCGGTTCTCGAGGCAGAAAAAAGAGGCTTCAAGCCGTTTGACAAAAAAGGCAGCTACAAAGCTGGCGACAAGGTCTATCTCAATAACAGAGGCAAGGCTGTCATTCTCTGCGTTTTCGGCACACAGAGCGCAGAAAAGGGCGTCAGAATAGCCGCCGCTCATGTTGACTCGCCCCGTCTTGACTTAAAGCCCAATCCGCTTTATGAAAGCGACGAAATGGCTCTTTTCAAGACCCACTACTACGGCGGTATCAAAAAGTACCAGTGGACAGCTATCCCCCTTGCTCTTCACGGCGCAGTCATTTTAAAGGACGGGACAAAAATCAAAGTCAATGTCGGCGAAGACGAAAACGACCCGCAGTTTGTTATCACCGATCTTCTCCCCCACCTTGCCGCCGAACAGATGAAAGAAACTCTTGCCGCAGGTATAAAGGGCGAGGGGCTCAATATTCTTGTCGGCAGCCGTCCGCTCAATGATGAAGCGGAAAGCGAGCTTATAAAGCTCAATGTTATGAAAATTCTCAACGAAAAATACGGTATCACCGAGCAGGATTTTCAGTCGGCAGAGCTTGCGGCAGTCCCCGCTTTCAAGCCTGTTGACATAGGCTTTGACAGAAGCCTCATAGGTGCATACGGTCACGATGACAGAGTGTGCGCATACCCTGAAATGCAGGCAATATTCGATATTGACACGCCGAAATACACTTCGCTGTGCATTTTCGCCGACAAGGAGGAGACAGGCTCGGGCGGAAACACAGGTATGGAATCATCTTTTCTTCGCTATTTCATCGCCGATATAGCAAGACTTGAAGGGCTTGAGGCAAGAGATGTCCTCTCAAATTCAGAATGTCTTTCAGCCGATGTCAACGCCGCCTTTGACCCGAACTATCCCTCGGTTATGGAAAAGAACAATTCTTCATACATCAACCACGGCGCATGTATCACGAAATACACCGGCGCAAGAGGAAAGAGCGGCACAAGCGACGCAAGCGGCGAATTTATGGCAAAGGTCAGACGTATTCTCGACAAGCACGGCGTTATTTGGCAGACAGGCGAGCTTGGCAAGGTTGACCAGGGCGGCGGAGGAACGGTCGCCGTTTATATAGCAAACCTTGATGTTGATGTCGTTGACCTCGGCGTTCCTGTGCTTTCAATGCACGCTCCCTTTGAGGTTGTTTCAAAGTTTGACGTTTATATGACATATAAGGCTTGTCTGGCTTTTTTCGGTGATGATGAATAATTAATCGAATAAAAACATATTTTGTAACAATTTTATAGTTTTGTTCGATTTAGATATTTTTTATAAAATATATTAATTCTAACTTAATATTTTGTTCACCATTATCAAAGCATATGTTGATAAAATCTTGATATAGAAAACATATTAGGAGGAGATAAATATGCCAAAACTTCAAAAAGAGGACGGTTCATTTGACCTTCTTGCATTATTTGACATGATTTTTGCTTTCGGCAGAAATATTATGACTCTTATTTTCGGTGCATAATCAAGGCAAGATGTATAAAAGAAAACAGCAGGAATTCAGCGTATGAGTTCCTGCTGCTTTTGTTTTTTCAAAAGAAAAATACTGCAACCTCATAAAAGCTGCAGTATTTTTGTGCTAAATCAGAATGCCCAGTTTCCGTCCTTGAAAATCTGAACGGATTTTCCGTCTTTGCATTTGGCGACGATTGAAAGGTCGGCTGTGCCTATCATGAAATCCTCATGAACCATTGAATCGTTGACGCCCTTTTCGTGAATTTCCTCAAGAGTATAGTTTTCATAGTTCTCTATACACTCAATGAAGCCTCTGCCCAGAGCAAGGTGGCAAGCGGCATTCTCATCGAAAAGAGTGTTATAGAAAAGTATTCCGCTCTCTCTTATCGGTGAATCATAGGGAACCAGCGCACATTCTCCGAGGTATGCGGCACCCTCGTCCATTCCGATAATTCTTTTGAGAAGCTCTTCATTCTTTTCAGCCTTACATTCGACGGCTTTGCCGTCTTTGAAGGTTATTGAGAAGTTTTCAATGAGCTGACCCTGATATGAAAGCGGCTTTGATGAATAGACTATACCCTCCGCTTTTCCCTTCATGGGTGAAATGAAACACTCTTCTGAGGGGATATTCGGGTTGTATTCTTCGCCGCCGAGCGTCTTTTCGCTTGCGCCGCAGAACCTTGAACCGGGGATAAGACCGACCCTGAAATCAGTGCCGTTTGACGATTTATATTCAAGCTCCTCAATTCCGAGTGAGTTGAGATAGTCGCATCTTGAGTGCATGGCTTTGTTGTGTTCTTTCCAGTTTTCCACAGGGTCGCTTTCTTCGTCAACACGGCTTGTGTAGAGAATTGCCTCCCACAGCTTTTCGACAGCCTGTGAAACCTTGAGCTCGGGAAAAACTTTTTTTGCCCATTTCTTTCCGGGAGCGGCGGCAATACACCACTTATACTTGCCGTCCATTTTGTCAATATAAGGCTTTATTACTTTATACATACCCTGCCGTCCCTTAGCCATCTTTTCCTGATTTATGCCGTTGAGACCGTCAGGGTCTTCGCTGATGATGTATATTCTTGCGGGGAGCTTGTCAACAAAGTGCTGATATCTTTCTTCCTCCCACTTTTCAACAGTCGAGAGCGTTTTCACGCTTCTGTGGCGGACATGGAGCTTCTGAAGCGGCTGATATGAAAAGTCAACAATAACCTTTCCTGCGCCGGCTTTATAGCACTCCTGTGTGAGCATTTCAATAAATTCGGGCTGATCAAGCTCGCACTGAATAAGCACCTCGTCGCCCTTTTTAATGCTGACGCCCATCTGAGCGATAAGTCTTGCGTATTTTCTTAAAACAGTCTTTTTCATTTTAAGAACCTCCTCAAAAAATTTTATTTTTGTGTAATGAGCAAAAGCTCTTCATTAGTTATTTCACGGCATTCACCCTCACCGAGAGCTTCGTCAAGGGAGAGACTGCCGATTCTGACGCGCCTTAGCTCAAGCACTCTGTTACCCAAAGCCGCAAACATGCGCTTGACCTGATGATATTTACCCTCGTGAATTATAACCTCTGCGGTGTTGCCCTCTTTCATTCTGACCTTAGCTTCAAGACACACCGTTCCGTCTTTAAGCTCAACACCCGAAAGAAAATGCTCTATATCGCTTTGGGTAAGCGGTTTTTCAAGCAAGGCGAGATATGTTTTTTCAACGTGATTTTTCGGTGAAAGTATGCGGTGGGCAAAATCGCCGTCATCTGTCAGAAGAACAAATCCCGTTGTGTCCTTATCGAGCCTACCCGCCGGAAAAAGACCGTCACGGTAAAGCTCATTAGGAACAAGATCGACAACCGTTTCCGTCTTCTTATCATCAGAAGCCGAAATAACTCCTTTGGGCTTATTCATCATTATATAAATGTGCTTTTTGAATATGACCTCTTTTCCGTCAACGGTTATTTTGTCCTTTTCGGGGTCAACCTTTATGTCGGGCGATTTAACAGCTTCTCCGTTGACCTTAACGCACTGTTTCTTCATCATCTTTTTCGTGTCTGCCCTTGAGACAGAAAAATATGACGACAGAATCTTATCGAGCCTTTCCATTATTTCACCTGTGTTATTTTATTCCCCTTAACGATAAACACCTTATCAGCAAACGGCATGAGAAATCTGTCGTTCATGGAATCGGTGTAAAATTCGTCAATCCTTACATCGGGGAAGCGTTCTCTGAAGCAGTCAATTTTCGCTTCACGAAAGCACGGCTTCTCAATCTTGCCTGTTCTGACATCAAATTTTGTGCAGATAAGGTTCTTTATCCCGAGTCGGCGGCATACCTCCTGCATAAGGAAATCGGGTGATGCAGTGATTATTATATCATCATCTTTCTTCTGTTTCAAGTAGAACGGCTTTATTCTGCCGATATGTTTATCCCAGAATTTCACAACCGCCTCTTCGAGATTTAAAGAATGGGTCGAAAAATAATCCTCAATCACCTTACCGTAGTCATTAAGCATCTGTTCAAGAGTTATTTTTTCACGCTTATAGAGAAAAAATGCTTTAATGACGGAGGGGAGAAACTTAATAAGTGAAGGGTCGGCTTTGAAGCAATACAGAAAGAACTCTACAGAACATTCCCCTGCATATACGGTTTCGTCAAAATCGTATGCGTTCATGTGTATGCACCCGCTTTCGTTTATTATTTTTTCTTTTCGTCCTCACCTATTGTCTGAAGTTTTAAGTATTCATCCTTGACAATGCCGAGCTTTTTAAAAATGAAATGGAACAGCAGTGACAAAACCGCAGGAGCGATAAAATGCATGACTATTATTTCTATTATAAGGATTTTTGTGTCAACCGTACCGCTCATGGCGTCAATCGCGCCGAACTGACCGACAAGTCCGCTCGTACCCATGCCTGCGCCTGTAGGTGTGTTTGTCATTTTGAGAACACAGGTTGAAACAGGACCGAGAATTGCGCCGGCAAGAGTCGGAGCAAGAAGAATCTGAGGACGCTTCATAATGTTTCCGAACTGGAGCATACTTGTGCCTATACCCTGTGAGATAAAGCCGCCTATTCCGTTAGCCTTATAGCTTGTCACGGCGAAGCCTATCATCTGCGCACAGCAGCCGACTACCGCCGCACCTGCGGCAAGACCGTCAAGCCCAAGCATTATGCATATTGCGGCGCTTGAAATAGGTGCTGTCAGAGCAAGACCGACAACGACCGAAACGATTATACCCATAGGCAGAGGGTGCATTTCGGTTGCCTTCATAATGACCGAGCCTATACCGTTCATAAAGGACGAGACATAGGGACCGACAAAGGTTGAAACAAGACCGCCAGTGACAATGGCAACTATAGGTGTGAGAACTATATCTATCTTAGTTTTACCCGATATCAGACCTGTTATTTCGCTCGCTACGGTGACTGCAAGAAACGCACCGACGGGACCGCCCATCGCATACCCGTAAGCACCGACGGCAACACACGAGAATATGACAAGAGGCTTATGCTTCAGACCCCAAGCAATAGCACAGCCTATAGCTCCGCCGACAACAGGCGATGAAGCCGACAAAACCTCTGAAAACGCAGACATAAAGCCCATATGAGGAATTTTTGCAATCTGACTTATAATAAGACCAACTATGAGCGACGCAAAAAGTCCGAGAGCCATTGCGCTCATTGCGTCAACGAAATAACGCTTGAAATACTTTTTAACTATGTTCATTTTTAATCGCCTCCGATTTTATTTAGTGTATTATATTGCAAAAAAATAACGAGGTCAAGCGAATTTGACAAGTGTATATACACATAATAAAAATTTAATATTTTCATGCCCGATAAAAAATTTCGTTTTTATAGTGACAAGACAAAATTTTTGTGATAGAATGTATTGATTAGTTTTTTAAGGAGATAAGATTAATGGCAGATATAAGAGAAAATGTTTTGTCGGTTCTTGACGGAATGAGCGAGGTTCTCAATAAGAACGGTTTTAGCTCGGTCAACACTCAGCAGGATAATGTTTTTGCTTTTGAAAGCTCAAAGGGTACTCTCAGAATTACGTTTGACGAAAACAAGATTTATCTTTTCACAGCTGACGGCAGCTTCGAAGACACACCCGAAGACGCATACAAAAGAATAGCTCTTTCGCTTATCGACTCAGACAGCACCGCCGCCGACATCAGATATATCTCAAACGATTTCAGCGAGACCGTCGAAAGCAAGTTCGGCGCAAAGACTGCGGTCAAGAAAAACAACTACAAAGCTCCCCCGACAATTTCAAAGGCGGCTGTCAAGGGCGGTCAGAGCTATGACGCAAGCACTCTTGCAAGCAAGATTTGTCAGGTATATCCCGAGCTCAGACAGGCTTTCAGAGATAATGCAAACGAATACGGCGAGTTTCTCCCCGAGGAGTTTTTCACAAAGCATGCAAACGCGCTTATCGTTGACACAATAAAGAAAAACGACCCGCAGACCATGAAAAAGCTCTTCAATATTCTCAATGAGATTTATGACGACGGCTCAAGCGAGGTTCAGGATATTATCGCCGTCACTATTCTCGGCGAGCTGAATAACGACACCGAGCTTCTTGCAACATGCGTTGACTATATGAATGACAGTATGGCTCCCGTTGTTATCGCCGTCAACAAATATCTTGCGTCCTCGAGCGGCAAAAAAGCCCGCAAGAAAATGCTCAATCCCCCTCCCTATAAGCCCAAGAAAGAAAAGAAAAAGGGCTTTATGGCTTCTCTTATGGAACAGCAGAGCAACTTACAGCAGTAATTTCAAAATCTTTAATACAGCAAAAAACAGTGCAGTGGCTTTATTTGCCGAGCACTGTTTTTTTATTAATTAAACTATATCCCTGCATTCTCCGAGAAGGTCATAGTCCTTCACGCCTGTAATCTCGACCATAACGAACTCGCCGAAGTCAAGCTCTACGGCTGAAGTGAAATAGATTACGCTGTCAATCTCAGCGGCGTCCATATAGCTTCTGCCGACATAGCAGTCTGTGTAGCCGTCATAGCCTTCAACAACAACCTTATAGGTTCTGCCGATTTTTTTCTGCTGCTTTTCAGTGAAAATATTATACTGAAGCTGCATTATTATATCTCCCCGGTCAGCCTTTGTCTGTTCGTCAATCTGATTTTCCATCTGAGCCGCTTTCGTGCCCTCTTCGGCTGAATAGGCAAAACAGCCGAGGCGGTCAAACTTAGCTTCTTTCACAAACTCGCAGAGCTGCTCAAATTCTTCTTCGGTTTCCCCGGGGAAGCCTGTTATAAATGTTGTTCTGATAATAACATCGGGAATATATGAACGTATCTTTTCAATGAGCGCCGAAAGCTCGGCTTTTGAGCCGCTTCTGTTCATTCGCCTGAGCACATTTTCATTACAGTGCTGAAGCGGAAGGTCAATATAGTTACAGATTTTATCGTTATTCTTTATTTCAAGAAGAAGCTCGTCGGTTATAGCGTCGGGGTAGCAGTAGAGTATTCTTATCCACTCAATCCCGTCGATATATGAAATCTTTCTCAGAAGCTCAGGCAGTTTATATTCATTATAAAGGTCAATGCCGTATTTGGTTGTGTCCTGAGCGATAACGACAAGCTCTTTTATTCCGCTCTGAGCAAGCTGTCTTGCTTCTTCGACAATTTCCTCCATAGGTCTGCTTCTGAACTTTCCTCTGATAGACGGAATAGCGCAATAGGTGCAGCAGTTTGAACAGCCCTCGGCGATTTTGATGTATGCCCAGTGTTCGGGCGTGGTGAGAAGTCTTTCACCCGAAAGAGGGAGGTCGCATCTGGGCGGAAATGAAGCATATTTTTTCCCCTCAAGAGCTTCAAGGCATACATTAACTATATCGCCGTTGCCGCCGATACCGACTATAGCGTCAATCTCGGGGATTTCGTCAATGACCTCCTGCTGATACCTCTGGGCAAGACAGCCCGTGACAATAAGAGCCTTGAGAGTTCCGTCCTTTTTAAGCTCTGCCATTTCTAAGATATTGTCAATCGCTTCTCTTTTAGCGTCGTCGATAAAACCGCAGGTATTGACTATAACGGCGTCAGCCTCATATGGGTCGCCGACAATATCAAATTTTCCGCTTTCAGCGAGCTTAGCGAGCATTATTTCAGCGTCAACCTGATTTTTAGGGCAGCCTAGAGAAATCATTCCTATAGTGTGTTTTTCCATTTTGCGTCCTCCGTTTTTTATTCCTCTATATCATAATACTCTTCTTCTGAGTTGTCAAACATATTCATCGCATTTTTTATGTCATATATTCTGTAGCCGTATCTTATAAGTGCATTTATCGCTCTGTTTTTTATCCTTTCGTCCTGCGAAAACCTCGGATATTTTTTTCTGAGAAACTCAGCTATTTCCGTTTCAGCGTTTTCTTCTGTCTCAGACAATACATTTTCAATAATATCTCTGTCAATGCCCTTTCTCAAAAGCTCCTGCTTTATTCTGATTTTGCCCAGCTTTTTCCGCTCTTTCAGCTCTGCGGCATAGAGCCTCGCAAACCGTTCATCGGAAAGATAGCCGTATTCTGCCAGTCTGTCGGCGGCTTCTTCGGCAGTCTCTTTATTGTACCCTCGCTGAATAAGCTTTGTTATTATCTCACGGCGGCTGTGCTCTCTTGAAGAAAGAAGGTCAACAGCCTTGTTAAACGCTCTTCGGCGCATTATACCGCTCTCAAGCTCAGTAAAATCTTCTTCATCTATTTCACTTTTTTCGGCTATGCACAGTGAAGCCCAGTAGCTTTCATCGACCGTCAGGCGATATTCGCCGTCAATATAGATATGTATTTTGTCAGCTTTGCCCCGCTGTGTTGTTATAAGCATAATATAGCCTCCTCTCCGAAAGAGTTCATGGTTTATATAAGAGCAGTGACCTGAGAAAAATAGTTTTCCCTTTGAAACTCTTCTGTAACTTTTCTTACTGCTGTGTTCAGCTCACAAAGAGCTTCAGCATAAAGACACTGCGCAAAATAAGAAAAAGCAAAATGCTTCAATACTATTGTCATTTCAGCATTTTGCTTTTTGTACTAAATAAGACAGTTTATATGATTAATCGTCATCGTCAAAGATTATATCGAGCTTTTTGCCCGAAGCCATAGGCTGTGCTTTCTTAGGCGCCGAGACGGGAGCTGTTTTAGCTTCCGGAGCGGGGTCTGTCTTTTTATCGTCCTCTTTCTTCTTTTTTGAGAATGAAAGAGCGTCAGTCATACCTGCTCTGACCTTTTCGGTTATCTCAGCCATAAGCTCGGGTCTGCTCTTTAAAAGATTCTTTACATTGTCTCTGCCCTGCCCGAGTCTTTCTTCACCGTATGAGAACCATGCGCCGCTTTTATTGATAATGCCGAGCTCGACGGCTATATCAATGATTTCACCCGTCTTAGAAATGCCTTCGCCGTACATGATATCAAATTCTGCCTCTTTGAACGGAGGGGCAACCTTGTTCTTGACAATTTTCGCTTTTGTTCTAGACCCGATAAACTGACCGCCTGTGCCCTTGAGCTGTTCAACTCTTCTGACATCAATACGCATTGATGAATAGAATTTCAGCGCTCTGCCGCCTGTTGTGACTTCGGGATTGCCATAGACAACGCCGACCTTTTCACGAAGCTGATTGATAAAGACGATAATTGTGTTGCTCTTTGAAACAACGCCTGTTATCTTTCTGAGAGCCTGCGACATAAGCCTTGCGTGAAGACCCATGTGAGAGTCGCCCATATCGCCCTCAATTTCAGCCTTGGGGACAAGAGCCGCAACCGAGTCAACAACTATAATGTCAAGCGCACCCGACCTTGCAAGCGCTTCTGTGATTGAAAGAGCGTCTTCGCCGTTATCGGGCTGTGAAACAAGAAGCGAGTCAACGTCAACGCCGAGATTTGCCGCATACACGGGGTCAAGAGCGTGTTCGGCGTCAATGAAAGCCGCTTCGCCGCCCATCTTCTGAGCTTCGGCTATACAGTGCAGTGCAAGCGTGGTCTTACCCGAAGATTCGGGACCGTAGATTTCAATAATTCTGCCTCTGGGGAGACCGCCTATACCGGTCGCAAAATCGAGCGAAACCGAGCCTGTCGGAATAGCTTCAACATTGAGCGTTGAATTCTGACCCAAACGCATAATTGCGCCCTTACCGTACTGTTTTTCTATCTGCGCAAGCGCAGTGTCAAGTGCTTTTCTTTTATCAGCTATTTTTTCTGTTTTTTCTGTCTTTTTTGTTTCTGCCATTTCGCCGCCTCCAAAAGTACATTTGTTCGATACCGTGAACATTATATAGTATTTAAGCGGAAAAATCAACACTTTTTTAAAGTTTTTTCAGTTTATAAAAATATTATCGTTTAAGAAGAAGGGATTTCAGAAAAAAATCCGAATTTTATATAGGGGGAGACAAAAACATAAAAAATCTTCATTTTGCCCCGACCTGCATAAACGCTGTCCGTTAAAATGTACATTTTTTATGATATTAATATTATAGGCAATACGTTGAATGAAAAAGTAAATGCAAATATTTTGAAGAAAAAGAGCAAATTCAGTT
>JBJEOI010000032.1:0-125439 GCA_051880635.1 Acutalibacteraceae bacterium
AGAGCTTAAAGGTGACTGCGGCGTCTGACTCGGTATACAATATAAGCACTGGTCAGACCGAAAAAGAATATATTTATGGTAAGTCAACAATAACGTTAAAAACCAAAGATAAAAAATCAACATATATATACGAAATAGATGTTAAGTCTTATGCTGAGTATTATGCTGATAAAAAAATGAACGATTACATAAAATCGAAGATAAGCAGTACTATGACCAATAAGCAGAAAATGAATAAAATCTGTCAATTCCCGACTATGTTCGATTACAGTGCAGATTATTCAAGCGCTACCGGAATGATCATAAGCGGTGGCGGAGATTGCTGGGCAAGTACTGATGCTATTATTAAGATTTGCAAAAAGCTTGGTATTGACGCGTGGGTAAGGAACGGAAATAAGGACCCGGGTGCCGGCTCCGGTCATATAAACGCGATGGCTAAATCAGACGGGGAATACTATGAGCTTGAAGCGGGTTTTAATCAAAAAGCACCGAGGGATTATATCGTAACAAAAAGGACAACTCTTTTCAGTTTCAAGAGCTATGATTCCGATTCTGTTGAAGTTTATCAATATGACGGAAAACCCGGATTCAAAACTATTACTGTGCCGTCAAAGATAAACGGAATGAAAGTTAAATCTATAGGAACTACTTTTATTACATTTAACAGTAGCTTGAAAAAAGTTGTTCTGCCGAACACACTGGAGCATATTGGTATCAGTGCTTTTTATGGTTGTGAAAACTTAGAATCAGTCAATGTGCCTGCTTCTGTCAGGCAGATAGATATGAACGCTTTCAGCGGGTGTAATAAGCTTAATTTAACTGTTGATGAAAAAAATAATCATTTTAGCGTGGATAATAAAGCCGGAATTCTATATAGCAAAAATAAAGAGTCGTTGATTTGTGCATACAACTTAAAGAAAACAGATATCACTATTCCGAACGGTGTAAAGTATATTGAAGACAGCGCATTTTACCAGACAAACCTTAAGTCTGTCCGTTTCCCTGACACACTGATAGATATAGGTTATTGCGCTTTTGCTTATACAAGTATGCGTGGGTTTGATATAGTTTTACCCGAAAGCGTTAACGGTATAGGATATGGGGCGTTTTATGAATCAAATGCAAAATCAATTACTTTTTTGAATCCGAATTGTGAGATTAACAACACTGTTGAAAACAATCTGAAAGATAACGAAGATGGAAAAACATTGATGACAAACGATTCTGAAGATGCTGTTCCAACTGTCATCTACGGTGAAAAAGGTTCCACGGCGCAAAAATACGTCAGCCAATTCGGAACGGTTACTTATAAATGGACCGGAAGTAACGGTAAAGTAGAATATCAAGATGTTGTATTGTATAAATTTCAAAGAATTTGTTATAGTTATCTGCAACTGGGCAAGCACGATTTTGGTAAAAGTTCAGTTATAAAAGAAGCCACTTGTGAAGCGGAGGGTCGTCAAAAAAGAGTTTGTCAGGAATGCGGATATGCTGAAACAAAGTCAATCCCAAAAACTTCACATAAAACAAAGATAAGTACCACAAAAGCTACATCGTCCAAAAACGGAAAAGTAGTTTCAACCTGCACGGTATGCAAAAAAGTGACCAAAACTACAGTAATCCCAAAAGTTTCTTCTATTTCTCTATCTGCGAAAAAATATATTTATAACGGTAAAGTTAAAGCACCTTCGGTTACGGTAAAAGACAGTATGGGAAAGGTTCTGAAAAAAGGCACAGACTATACCGTTTCTTACGCTTCAGGCCGTAAGAACACAGGCAAATATGCGGTTAAGATTACATTTAAGGGTAACTACAGCGGCTCAAAGACGCTCTATTTCAACATTCTGCCCTCAAAGACAAGTAAGCTCTCTGTTTCTCAGACAACTTCTTCAATCAAAGCCACATGGAAAGCCGTCACAGGCGCAACAGGCTATAAAGTAACGCTTTATAATGCAAAAGGCAAAGCTGTTAAAACGGTTGACACCACAAAAACAACCTATACTTTCACCAAGCTGTCAAAGGGCACAACCTATAAGGTCAGAGTAACAGCCTATAAGACCATTGACGGAAAGAAAGTTTCTTCAAGCGTTTATACACAGCTTACTACCGCTACAAAGCCCGGCACACCGACTCTCAAGGTCAAAGCAGGAGCAAAGAAAGCCTCACTTTCATGGAACAAGCAGACAGGCGCTTCGGGCTATGTAGTCTATATGGCAACAAGCAAGAACGGCACATATAAGAAAATCGCAACCGTCAAGGGCGGCACAAAGGTAAGCTACACCAAAACAGGTCTGACAAAGGGCAAGACATATTATTTCAAGGTCAAGGCATATAAAACGGTAGGCGAAAAGAATATCTACGGAGCTTACTCGGCTGTCAAATACGCTAAGATAAAATAACTCAACATTTTAAAATGAGCCTCTTCGGGGGCTCATTTTTCTCACCGATTAACACGTACAGGCGTTTTATATTCATATAAAGTATTGCTTTTTGCTTAGATATATGATAAATTCAACTTAAAGAAAAATGTTTTTAAAACGGAGGAACAATATGAAAAAGCATCATTTTTTTAAACGAACCTTAGCTTGCGCTCTGGTTATTATCATGGTATTGACTTCTGCGCCGCTGAGCGGCTTTGCGGGACTTGAACTGCCGCAGTGGTCGCAGATGTTTGCAACGAAGGCAAGTGCTGCTTCAAGCGGCACTTGCGGCGAAAACCTAACATGGTCACTTGACAAAGAGGGTACACTCACGATCAGCGGCACAGGGGAAATGAATGACTATAGTAACTATGGTGATAAATTAACTCCTTGGTATTCATATAAAGAGTTAATTAAAACTGTAAATATTAAAAGTGGAGTAACAAGTATAGGCGGATGTGCTTTTTATGGATGTAATAATCTTCATGACATTTCTATACCTGATGGAGTTACTCGCATAGGTCCATATTCATTTTATAATTGCAGCAGCATTGAAAAAATTGTTCTACCTGATAGTATTGATAATTTAGGATTTGTTGAGAAAGATACTAATTGGGTGATTTCATTATTAGGTAATTATATCGGTGGAGTTTTTTATAATTGTACTAAGCTTAATAGCATAAAAATTCCCAATAAAGTAAAAGTTATATTTCCATATACATTCTATAACTGCAAAAATCTAAAAAATATCAAAATATCTGACAATCTAAAAAGTATTAGCAATGATGCTTTTGCCTATTGTAGAAGCCTTACAAGCGTAAACATACCGGATAGCGTTACAAGTATTGGAGATAGTGCTTTTTACTATTGCGAAAGTCTTAAAAGTATAACAATACCAAATAGCGTTACAAGTATTGGAAATTCTGCATTTTATGAATGTTCAAGCCTTACAAGTATAACAATACCAAGTAGCGTTACAAGTATTGGAAATTCTGCTTTTTATGAATGTTCAAGCCTTACAAGTGTAGCGATAGGAAACAATGTTACAAGCATCGGAAATAGGGCATTTTACTTTTGCTCTGCTCTTACAAATGTAAGTATTCCTGATAGCGTTACAAGCATTGGAGATTATTCTTTTGGACATTGTATTAGCCTTACAAGTATAGGCATACCAAATAGCGTTATAAGTATCGGAAAGGGGGCATTTTACTGCTGCTTAAGTCTTGAAAGCATAACAATCCCAAACAGTGTTACAAGTATTGCAGATGAGGCTTTTTGTGGTTGTTCAAGTCTCACAGGCATAAATATTCCTGAAAGTGTTACAAGTATTGGTTGTAGTGCTTTTTACTATTGTGAAAGTCTTAAAAAAGTAATAATACCAAGCAACGTTACAAGTATAGGTAGTGGTGCTTTTTCAGAAACTCCATTATTGAATAATCAAATAACAGATGTTAAGTATGTTGGGAATTGGGCGGTTGATTGTGATCAAGATGTAACATCTGTATCTATTAAATCAGGAACTGTCGGTATTGCGGATGGTGCTTTTTACTATTGTATAAGTCTTGAAAACATAACAATTCCAAATAGCGTTACAAGTATTGGAAATAGTGCTTTTTACTATTGTGAAAGTCTTAAAAGCATAATAATACCAAGTAGCATTACAAGTATAGGCGGTGGTGCTTTTTCAAAAACTCCATTATTAAATAATCAGACAACAGATGTTAAATATGCAGGGAAATGGGTGGTTGACTGCGATAGCAATGCAACTTCCGTATCCATTAAATCCGGAGCTGTAGGTATTGCAGATTTGGCTTTTGAAAATTGTTCAAACCTTACAAGTATAACAATTCCTAACAGCGTTGTGAGTATTGGAGATTATGCTTTTTATAAATGTTCAAGCCTCACAAGCATAACAATACCAGACAGCGTTGTAAGCATTGAAGATTATGCTTTTTATAAATGTTCAAGCCTCACAAGCATAACAATACCAGACAGCGTTGTAAGCATTGAAGATTATGCTTTTTATAAATGTTCAAGCCTCACAAGTATAACAATACCAAACAGCGTTGTAAGCATTGAAGATTATGCTTTTTATAAATGTTCAAGCCTCACAAGTATAACAATACCAAACAGCGTTGTAAGCATTGAAGATTATGCTTTTTATAAATGTTCAAGCCTCACAAGTATAACAATACCAAACAGCGTTGTAAGCATTGAAGATTATGCTTTTTATAAATGTTCAAGCCTCACAAGTATAACAATTCCTGACAGCGTAACAAACATAGGTGATTATGCGTTTTATGATTGCACCAGTTTAACAAGCGTAACAATCGGAAACGGAGTAACAAGCATTGGTGAAAGGGCGTTTGAAGATTGCATCTACTTAACAAGCCTAATAGTTGGAAACAGCGTAACAAGTATAGGTGAATGTGCATTTTATAGATGCACCAACTTAACAGAAATAACAATACCTGACAGTGTTACAAGTATTGCAGATGAGGCTTTTGGTGGTTGCTCAAGTCTTGAAGATGTTTACTATACGGCTTCAGAAGAAGAATGGAATAAAATTAGCATCGGTTCATATAATGATAAATTAGTTAATGCAACGATTCATTATAATTATGATCCAAATCATACTCACAGCTATATAAGTAAAATCACAAGAGCTGCGACCTGTATAGCAGCGGGAGTCAAGACCTTCATCTGTTCATGCGGGGATACATATACAAAAACCATTCCGGCAACAGGGCATAAAGACAAAACAACCACAACCAAAGCCACAACCACAAAAGACGGTAAAGCTGTCACCGCCTGCGAGGTATGCGGTGTGGTTTCAAAGACGGTAACAATTTATAAGGCTTCATCAGTGAAGCTCTCAAAGACATCTTATACATATAACGGCAAGGTTCAGAAGCCGACAGTAATTGTAAAGAACAGCAAAGGCACAACGCTCAAAAACGGAACAGACTACACCGTTTCTTATGCTTCAGGCTGTAAGAACACAGGTAAATATGCGGTTAAGATTACATTTAAGGGTAACTACAGCGGCTCAAAGACGCTCTATTTCAACATTCTGCCCTCAAAGACAAGTAAGCTCTCTGTTTCTCAGACAACTTCTTCAATCAAAGCCACATGGAAAGCCGTCACAGGCGCAACAGGCTATAAAGTAACGCTTTATAATGCAAAAGGCAAAGCTGTTAAAACGGTTGACACCACAAAAACAACCTATACTTTCACCAAGCTGTCAAAGGGCACAACCTATAAGGTCAGAGTAACAGCCTATAAGACCATTGACGGAAAGAAAGTTTCTTCAAGCGTTTATACACAGCTTACTACCGCTACAAAGCCCGGCACACCGACTCTCAAGGTCAAAGCAGGAGCAAAGAAAGCCTCACTTTCATGGAACAAGCAGACAGGCGCTTCGGGCTATGTAGTCTATATGGCAACAAGCAAGAACGGCACATATAAGAAAATCGCAACCGTCAAGGGCGGCACAAAGGTAAGCTACACCAAAACAGGTCTGACAAAGAGCAAGACATATTATTTCAAGGTCAAGGCATATAAAACGGTTGACGGAAAGAATATCTACGGAGCTTACTCGGCTGTCAAATCGGTTAAAATCAAATAAGTCAACATTTAAAATGAGCCTCTTCGGGGGTTCATTTTCTCACACGCTTCAGCAAAAGAATACCCTCGGGCTCTGTCGGGGAAAAGCCTTCATTAATACAAAAAACATCTTTAAACAAGATCAAAAATTAATAGAAATAACCTCCTGGTATAATAGAAGCAGTTTGAAACCGCATTGCTAAACAGGAGGTTATTTTTTCTGTTATCTGATTTAATATAAACTATCTTTCTTCTCTGAAATATGAAAGACCGAGACTCTGAGGCGGCTGATACTCTCTCTTCTGACGCATACTTATAACAACAAGAACAATTATTGTAACAAGATATGGCGTCATCTTGAACAGCTCCTGATCGCTCATACTGAGGTTCGGGATATAGTTGTGTATTATGAAAAGTCCACCGAAAAGGATTGAACCGATAATACTGAAATTCGGTCTCCAGATTGCGAAGATAACAAGCGCTATTGCGAGCCATCCTCTGTCGCCGAACGCATTATTTGACCAGATACCGCAGGCGTAGTCCATAACATAGTAGAGACCGCCGAAGCCCGCAATAATACTGCCAAGACATATTGAAATATACTTATATTTCGAAACATTGATACCTGCCGCGTCAGCCGTTGCGGGGTTCTCACCGACCGCTCTGAGATTAAGACCCGAGCGAGTGCGGTTAAAATAGAACGACATTACAATAGCTATTGCAATCGAAAAATAAGCAAGGAAGCTGTATGAAAGGAAAATTTCACCGAACCAACCGAGCTTTGAAGCAAACGGAAGCGTTGTCTTGAACACAAGACTTGTTTTAGAAAGAACGATTGACGGCATTGAGCTGTTTGTCAGCTTTATAAGCGAGCCGCCGAAGAAATTACCGAAGCCGACGCCGAATGTTGTGAGTGCAAGACCCGTAACATTCTGATTTGCTCTGAGAGTAACGGTAAGGACAGAATAGATAAGTCCCATAAAAAGCGAACCGATTATTGATGAAATAAACGGTATTATGAACGCAAGAACGGGGTTGAAATTCGCCGCATTCTGTTCATATAGAAAAGCTCCGATAACTCCCGAAATACCGCCGACATACATAACGCCGGCTGTGCCTAAGTTCAGGTTTCCGCTCTTTTCCGTGAGAATTTCACCCGTTGAGCCGAAAAGTAACGGTATGCCCTGCATGACTGCACGCTGAACAAATGAGATAATCATTACTTTTTCGCCTCCTTTTCACGGAATTTAAGCTCGTAATTAACAAAAAATTCACTGCCGATAATGAAGAATATTATGATACCTGTGATGATTTCAGAGAAGGATTCATTCAGACCGAATACGGTTGAAATTTCACCTGCTCCCCTCTGAAGGAATACTATGAGAAGCGATGTCAGAATCATATGAAGCGGGTCAAACTTTGCAAGCCATGAAACCATGATTGCCGTAAAGCCCCGACCTCCGGCTGTGTCGCTTGTTATCGTGTGATCCGTTCCGCTGACCATCAGAAAGCCCGCTATACCGCAGATTGCACCCGAAAGAAGCATCGTTCTGATAATAACCTTTTTGACATTGATACCGATATATTTCGCCGTGTTTTCACTGCCGCCGACAACCGAAATCTCATAGCCGTGTTTGGAATATTTGAGATATACATACATGAAAGCGGTCAGCGCAACAACAATAAGAATATTGCAAAGATATGATTTTCCGAATAAAGCGGGCAGCCAGCCTGCCTCAGTTGAACCGTTTATTGTGCCGATATGACCCGAGCCTTTTGGAACCGACCACTCATAGCAAAAATAAGACACAATACAGCTTGCTATATAGTTCATCATAAGGGTGAAAAGTGTTTCGTTGGTGTTCCACTTCGCCTTGAAAATAGCAGGAATAAGACCCCACACAGCTCCGGCAAAAATACTCGAAACCGCCATAATAAGGAAAAGAACGGGAGCAGGTACTTTATCGCCGAGAAAAATCATTACGGCGGCTGTTGCAAGACCGCCGGCAAGAATCTGACCTTCAGCGCCGATATTCCAGAATTTCATCTTGAAAGCAGGTGTAACCGCAAGCGAAACGCAAAGAAGAAGAGCGGTGTTTTGAGCAAGAGTCCATATTCTTCTCGTAGTGCCGACAGCACCCTTAAACATTGTCACATAGACCTGAATGGGGTTTTCACCCGTGAGGATAACCGTTACTATGCCGCAGAATATGAGGGCAAGCAAAATTGCGGCAATTCTGAAAGTCCACGCCTTCCATGTAGGAACAGAGGTTCTTTTTGTAATATGAAAAAGCGGTTCATGAACGCTTTGTGTCTTAGTCTTCACTGCTCTCACCTCCGTTTGTCTTTGTCATAAGAAGTCCTATTTCTTCTTTTGTCGCCTCTCTTGCATCGACAATACCCGAAATCTGACCCGAGCTTATGACAACAATTCTGTCGCAAAGCTCAAGAAGAACATCAAGGTCTTCGCCGACGAAAATAACAGCAACACCCTTTTCTTTCTGCTCGTTAAGAAGATTATATATAAGATATGATGAGTTGATATCAAGACCTCTTACGGGGTATGCCGCCATGAAAACTGTCGGCGAAGCGGCAATCTCTCTGCCGACAAGAACCTTCTGAACATTACCGCCCGAAAGCCGTCTGACCGGTGTTGTTGCGCCCGGAGTGACAACCTCAAGGTCATTAATAATCTTTTCGGCAAGCTCCTTAGGGGCTTTTTTCTGAAGAAAAGCCGACTTGCCTTTTCTGTAGCTTCTGAGCATCATATTATCAATGATATCCATATTTCCTACAAGACCCATACCGAGTCTGTCTTCGGGGACAAAAGAAAGTCTTATTCCCATATCTCTTATCTGAAGCGGTGTCTTGTCCCTGAGATTCTCTTCTTTGCCTGTTTCGGGGTCATAATAGATAATTGAGCCGTGTTTAAGCTGTCTGAGACCGGCGATAGATTCAAGAAGCTCTCTCTGACCGCTGCCTGCGATACCGGCTATACCGAGTATTTCACCGGCTCTGACATTAAAGGAAACATGATTGAGAACCTTAACGCCGTCACGGTTGACATAGCACATATTATTAACGAGAAGTCTCACCGTGTCGCTCTTGACCTCGCCTCTCTCAATATTAAGCTCGACTTTTTTGCCGACCATCATTTCGGTGAGAATGGATTCATCAGCCTCAGCGGTGTTGACCGTGCCGATATATTCGCCCTTTCGAAGAACCGAAACCTTATCGGAGATTTCAAGAACCTCATTGAGCTTATGAGTTATAATGATGATTGACTTTCCGTCTTTCTTCATGTTTCGAAGAACATTGAAAAGATTTTTTATTTCCTGAGGAGTAAGAACAGCGGTAGGCTCGTCAAGGATAAGAATATCCGCTCCTCTGTAAAGAACTTTGACAATTTCAACGGTCTGCTTTTCAGAGACAGACATTTCATATATTTTCTTATTGACGTCAAGGTCAAAGCCATACTGGTCGCATATCTTTCTGATTTTTTCACTTGACTTTTTAAGATTGAACTTGCCCTCTTCTTCAAGACCGAGAACAATATTCTCTGCCGCCGAAAACACGTCAACAAGTTTAAAATGCTGGTGAATCATACCGATTTTATAATTGAAGGCGTCCTTAGGCGAGCGGATAACAACCTCTTCGCCGTTTATGAAAATCTGACCGTGATCGGGGAAATAAATGCCCGAAATCATATTCATAAGAGTTGTCTTTCCGCTTCCGTTTTCACCGAGAACAGAAAGAATTTCGCCTCTGTTGACAGTGAGACTGACGTCTTTATTAGCAACAACGTTGCCGAAAGTTTTTGTTATATTTCTAAGTTCGATAGCAACCTGTGTACTCACTTTTCGACCTCCTGCGTTATACGTCTTTGCTTTGAGAAAGCCGCTGATAATACGGCAGTTTTCTCAAAGCAAAGCTTTATAAAAATCCATACAAGGCGGAGCGTTAAATGCTCCGCCTTTAAGTTTTATTTCTTAAAATCAGAATGCTGAGTTAAGAAGAGTGATTCCGTCGATCTGAACATCGAAGTAGGGAGCTGAACGCATCTCTGACTCATGGAAGTAGCCATCCTTAACAGCTTCTGTGTCGGGTGTGTACTCAGGGTCTGTGTCAACATCAGCCATGTATGATTCAAGAGCGGCGCCGTCTTTTGTGATGAAGCCTTCCTTAGCTGTGTCAAATACCTTAAGTGAACCGTCTTCGATAGCAGCCTGAACTTCTGCGAGCTTTTCTGCTGTGCCTTCAGCGGCAGCGCTTGCGTTGAGCTCTGTGAGCTGAACTGAACCTGTAGCGATTGTGCCTGTCCAGTCTGTAGCAATCTTTTCGCCGTTTGCAACGCAGTTAATCATGTATTCAAAGTAGGGAGCCCAGTTAATCTTTGAAGCGATGATATATGTGTTCGGGCAAGCCTCCTGTGTTGAGCCGTTATAGCAGATGTTGGGAACACCCTTTTCTTCGCAGGCTGTGGGAGCACCCATTGAGTCAGCGTGCTGGCTAATGAGCTTGCAGCCCTTGTTGATAAGAACTGTAGCAGCTTCTTTTTCGGCTGTCTCGTTATACCATGAACCTGTGAACTGAACATCCATTGTAACTGTCGGGCAAACTGACTTTGCGCCGAGATAGAATGAGGTGTAGCCTGAAATAACTTCAGCGTATGTGAAAGCACCGACATAACCCATCTTAGCTTCTTCAGCGGTGAATTCGCCCTTTTCGATCATCTCGTTGAGCTTGAGACCTGCGGCAACACCTGCAATATATCTGCCTTCATAGATTGAAGCGAAAGCATTGTGATAGTTGTCAAGACCTTCTGTGTGAGCCTTTGTACCTGTAGCGTGGCAGAATTCAACATCTTTGAATTCCTTAGCAGCCTTAATCATGAAGTCTTCATGACCGAATGAGTCAGCGAAGATTACATTGCAGCCGCTGTCGATAAGCTCTGCCGCTGCTTCATAGCAAGCGTTGCTCTCGTCGATGTTCTTCTTGAAGATGTACTCAACGCCGAGCTTCTTGCAGGCTTCTTCAGCTGCGTTAAGGAAGTTAAGGTCGTATGTTGAGTTTTCATCGTGAAGGAAGATGAAACCGGCTTTAACTGTCTTCGCAGTGTTGTCTGTGTTATCAGCCGAAACATCTGCTGAAGGATCAGTTGTTGCGTCATTGTTTCCGCCGCAGCCTGTAAGAACAAGCGCACCGCAGACGACCATGACTACTGCTAAGAGAATAGCAAGAATCTTTTTCATGTTTGTGTCCTCCGTAAATTAAAATAATATTTTTACCCTTAGGGTAACTTACCTGAATTTAATGGCGTCGGGTGACATTTCGTCGATAAGAGCGAGAGCTTCTACACGTATGCCTTTACTTCTCAGCTCATCTCCGCCGCCCTGAAAGCCTTTTTCGATAGCTACCGCGCACCCTATAAGCTCAGCGCCCGCCTGACTGACGATATCAATAAGACCCTCAAGCGCATTGCCTCTTGCAAGAAAATCGTCAACAATCAGAACTCTGTCCTCACTGCCGATGTATTCCTTGCTGACAACAATGTTATAATGTTTTTCATGAGTAAACGAATAAACCACCGTTGAATAAACCTCTGAACGGATATTCGATGTCGAATGCTTCTTTGCAAAAACTGCGGGAACATGAAGTGCCGCGCCCGCCGCAAGAGCTATCGCAATACCCGAGGCCTCTACGGTGATAACCTTTGTTATGTTTTCATTTTTATAAAGGCGTGCAATTTCCTCGCCTATTTCCATCATAAAATCCGAGTCAATCTGCTGGTTAAGAAAAGAGCCGACTTTTAAAATACCGCCGTCGTAAACCTTGCCCTCTTTCAGTATCTTTTCTTCGAGTCTTTTCATTTAAAAGCTCCTCCTCAGAATTAAAAAAAGACAGTAAAACTACTGTCTGCCAATAAAGTCCGGCGCATACGCCAAAGAACCAATAGTCGCACTTTGTCGGAGGTGCGGTAGAAACGCTCAGTCCTTATATCTGAACTTATATTGGCAAAAATATTCTTTTCCGTGATTAAAGATAACACACAAAATGTTAAATGTCAACGCATAACTTCGTAACATTTTCAACTTTGTAAGTTTCGACAAAAACAAACTTCATTCTCTTATATTTTTTTCTCTTCTTTGACAATTTTAACAAATGTATATGAAAAAATTACAAAATATATAAGTTTTTCGCTCTGTTAAATCAATATATTGTCCTCATGTCTGTCGGGCGGGGAAAATATTCAAAAAATCTTTTTAAATATGCATTGTATTTTTACAAGTTTTGTTATAGAATATAAATGAGAAAAATACATAGCAAAGGAGATTGATAAGCTATGTCGGATAAGACAATTAAATTTACGATAAAAGAAGAACCCGAAGATAAAAGACAGATTATCAATAAGGTCTATAACGCGCTGAAAGAAAAAGGCTACAATCCCATAAGTCAGCTTGTCGGCTATATTCTCTCAGAGGACCCGACCTACATCACCACTCACAACAATGCCAGAAGCCTTATCTGCCGCATTGACAGAGACGAGCTTCTTCAGGAGCTTCTCACAAGCTATCTCGAACTTTAATCTGAAAGGAGTACAAAATGGCAGTCAAAAAAGAAGAAACAGCAGAGAACAAATTTCTCACCTATAAGAACAAGCCGCTCGTGCGCTGCGGCAACACTCTCTATTACGGCAATATGAGCGATAAGTTCGTTGTCATGCTTCAGATTCTCACAACAAAGGAGCTTGACGGACTGACAATCGCCGACAAGGTTTCGGTTCAGCTTATAAACACCGACCCCGATGTCAGACCTCACGACAGAATAGCTCAGAAGACGGAAAAGAAAGGTCTTTATAACGCAATGGATATCGGCAGTATCTGGCTTGAAAGAGCCTTAGCCGACTGATAACAAGACCGTAAAACTCAATATAATAATCAGAACAAGTGTGAACGCCCGTAAAGCAGAGCTTCGTCAGAATTTCACACTTGTTCTTTTTTAGCATGAAAAAGGACTGCCCCGAAATTCAGAGCAGTCCGCTTTTTATTACGCAAGCGCGTCTTTGCTTATGGCGTTCATAAACGCCGGAATAAGCTGTTTTTTTCTTGAAATAACACCGCTGAGTATTATTGAGCCGTTTTCGGTTTTTCTTCCGAAAGCCTCTTCAATAAACTCGTCAACTCCCTTGCCGAAGCAGAGAAGCTCGCTTTTCTCCTTGAGAATATCGGTGAGCATAAAGAAAACCATATCGAGCTTATAGTCTCCCCTCGCCTTTTCGGCTATAGGCGTGATTTTATTCTTTATCATTTCAAGCTCATCTGAGCTCATTGAATTAATCTGACCGACAGCAAAAGAAATCTTGCCGAATTCAAATTTCTTATAATCCTGATAAAAAATCTCCTCCGCCGTCTTTTTACTTAAATTACTGCCCGCAGTGAACATTTCGACGGCATAAGCCTCAATGTCGTCAATGCCCGCTATCTGAGCAAGATGTTTACACGCCGATTTATCCATAAAAGTGCAGGTCGGCGAGCGGAACATAAGAGTGTCCGAAATAATGGCACTGCAAAGAAGCCCCGCAATATTTTTCGGGATATCATAACCCTTTTCGGTGTATATCTCATATATTATTGTGGCGGTACAGCCGACAGGTTCATTTCTGAAATAAACGGGCTCTATGGTTTCAAGAGAGCCTAATCTGTGATGGTCGATAACCTCAAGAATTTTAGCGTTTTTGATATTTTCAACAGCCTGTGATTCTTCGTTATGGTCAACGAGAATAACCGCTCTCTTTTTGACGCCGAGAAGATTTCTACGGCTTATCATTCCGAGGTAGTGCCCTTTTTTGTCAAGAACAGGGAAGTCTCTGAATCGTCTTTTCAGCATCTCTTCTTTGACCGTGTCGGTGAAATCATAAGGGTCAAAGGTCATGAGATTTTCCTTTGTCATGAAATATTCAACTGTCATACTCTGATTGAGAAGTCGGGCGGCGGCAAAGGTGTCAAGCGGTGTGACAATCACGGTGCAGCCGCTGTTCTGAGCAAGATGCTTTATCGACTTTGAAACAGGCGAATTGAGACAGACGATAATACAGCCCGCTTCCATTTCTATTGCGCTGAGCTGACTTTCATAGCGGTTGCCGAGAATAACCATATCGCCGGGCTGAATATATTCCTCCATAACATCGGGGTTAGCGGCGGCTATAAGAACATTACCCTTGTCAAAACAGCCGTCAATGTCGCCGACTATAAGCTCGGCGTCAAGGGTTTCGACAATGTTTCTGTAAGGCGTTTTTGAATCAGAGAGAATCGAGCTTGACATTTCCTCCATGTATGCCTTAGCTATATCCTGAATTGTAATAAGACCTTTCAGCACATTTTCGTCGTCAACTATCGGCAGTGTGACGCAGTTTTCGTTTATCATAAGCTGCCACGCTTTTCTCAGTGACAGATTGCTTCTGATAGACGGGGCGTGTCTTATCTCCATCTCCTTGACTCGGGTGCCGAGATTATTGAGATAAACAGGCGGCTCCATACCGAATTTTGAAAGTATATATTCGGTTTCTGCGTTTATCTGACCGGCGCGGGTGGCGAGAAAGTTATATTCACTGTCGCCCTCAAGGTTTTTAAGCTCTGCGTATGCGATAGCGGAGCAGATTGAGTCGGTGTCGGGGTTTCTGTGACCGACAACGTATGCGTTTCTTTTTTCTTCCATATAATCACACTTTCAGTTATTCGGGTTTATATTCAAATGAAGGCATGAGCTCAAGTTTGAACTTGTTCATTTCATGAAGACGGTCAATACGTTTTTTTGTTTCTTCGTCATCACAAATACCCTCTCTTATATATCTGTCAAGCACTGCGTAGGTAAAGCCGAGGTTATCCTCATCGGTCTTTCCGCAAAGACCGTCTGATGGAACTTTGTCAACAAGCGCACTCGGAAGACCGAGAACTCTGCCTATTGCCTTGACCTCCTGAACCGTGAGGTGCGAAAGCGGTGAGAAATCGCCGGCTGCATCGCCGTATCTTGTAGAATAACCGACATAGTCCTCAGAGAGATTACAGGTGTTCACAACTCTTCCGTTCAGGGTCTGTGAAACGGCATAGACAGCCGCCATACGAAGTCTCGGCGCAAGGTTTATTCTGCTCTGAGCCGAAAAATCACCGACAGCGGTTTCTGTTTCTTTGGCTAAAGAATCAAAGGCGCCTTTTATATTTATTGTAAAGCTCTTTATACCGAGATGTGAGACGAGAAGCTGAGACATATTAATATCGCTCTGTGTGCCGTTCGGCATAAGAACGCCTATAACCCTGTCTTTGCCCAGAGCCTCGACACAGAGAGCTGCCGCAACGGACGAGTCCTTGCCGCCCGAAATGCCTAAAACGGCGTTACAGCCTTTTCCGTTTTTCTCAAAGAAGTCTCTTATCCATTCAACGACGTCATTTTTAACTTTTTCTGCATTAAACTCTTTTGACATAATATCACCCATGAATATAACTTTTTGTAATTTTATCACATCTTTTTAATAATGTAAATAAAAATCACTTATCATTTGTAAGATTTCCGTCGCCGCTTATGGGTATTTTTTCGCCCAGACAAACAGGTGACGATTTAATAATACACTTGACAAAGTCCTTGTCTCTTGCCAGAACCTCACGGGCTTCTCTGTAAAGAAACTTGCCGTATTCTCTCTGGTCAGAGTTCACGCCGTATGCCTCAACGCCGAGCTTTTCCGCTATATAAAGCGCGCGGTAAAGATGATATTTCTGCGTGACAATAATTATCTTCTTACAGCCGAAGATATAATCAGCCCGATATATTGAGTCATATGTTGAAAAGCCTGCGTGATCCATAAAAATATTATTGTCTGAAATGCCCTTTTCTTTAGCAAAATCTTTCATGACGTTGACTTCGTCATAGTTTTCTCTGCCGTGATCGCCCGTCATAAGCATTTTTTCCGTTACTCCCGTGTCATAAACTTCAAGAGCTTTAAGAAGTCTGTCTTCAAGCATATGGCTCGGTGTGTCGCCGTGAACGCCGCACCCGAGAACAAGAACACAGTCAATGTCGGAGAGCTTCCCCGCCTCTTCAACTGTCAGTATTCTCTTTGAAGAGCTGTGTCTGACATATGCGTTAAGACCGAACACAATACAGGCGCATACCAGAACGCATGAGCAGAAAGCTATAATAAGACCTTTGACTATTCTTTTCTTTTTTGACGCTGATTTCATTTTTTCTTCCTCCGTTATTTTATTATGTCGATTTTACACCAATAATTTATTATTGTAAACGGGGTTGCTGATTAATTGGTCAAAATTAACAAAATCGTAAGATAGCCGTAACGAAACTCTATAACTTAATAGAATTGAAAAAAAGCAAAAAATAAGCTATAATCTATACACAAAAACAGAAAGGAGTGGCTCAGATGAAAAAGATTATCTGCAAAGTTGAATACGATACCGAAAAGGCTACGCTTGTAAAGAAAGTTACTTCCGGTAATTTCGGCGAAAGCGACGGATATGAGGAAGCGCTCTATCAGACAGATAAAGGCGCATATTTTCTCTATGTCAACGGCGGCGCCGATTCAAAGTATCCTAAAGAAGACATCAAGAGAATGTCAAAGGATAAGGCTAAGTTATTTATCGAGGCTGAATAATTTCCCCGAAAAAAACAGAGACTGTCTCATTCAGAGCTTAATGTCTGAGAGAGACAGTCTCTTTTTTATTTGTCCGTTTTTCTGCTGTAAACAAAACGGTAAACCGCACCGATAAGAAAGCCGCCGATAAGATTACCCATAGTGACAGGCAGAAGATTTTTAACGAGAAACCCAAAGAGCGTAGCCCCCTGCTCGCTTATTGACAGTTTCAGATTCAGCATCATTCCCGCAGGGATAAAATACATATTGGCAACACTGTGCTCAAAGCCGCAAAGAACAAAGAACGTCACGGGGAAAATAACAGCTATTATCTTATCGCCTGTTTTATCTGACGAAAAGCTCATCCAGACAGCTATACAGACAAGAATATTGCACAAAACACCTCTGAGAAGCGCCTGCGTAAATGTGAGCGACGTTTTATTCAGCGAAATATCAACCGCCGACTGCGAAACAGCGTCGAGCGCACCCGAATAAACCGAAATCACCGCAACAAAAACCGCACCGACTAAATTCCCGAGATAAACTATGACCCAGTTTTTCAGAAGGTCTGAAAGTTTTACTTTTTTATCCATAAGCGGCATTACAAGAAGGCAGTTACCCGTGAAAAGCTCACTGCCCGCCACAAGCACCATAACAAGTCCGCCGCAGAATATAACTGCGCCGCATACCTTGTTTGTGTAAAAGCCGGCAAAGGTCGAAGCTACGCCTGCAAGCGCTATAAACATTCCGGCAAAAACCGCAAGAAGAAATGTTTTTGTAGGCTTCATCTGACATTTATTCAATGAGACAGATATGTATTTTTCATATGTTTCCTTTGGTGTACGCATTTCGTGCTCCTCCGTTATATCTCAACATAAAAAATATCGTTGCCGAAATGCCTGATATACTTTATCAAGTCATCATGCCTGAGCCATATAAACGCAGTGTTATCGTTTGGGTGAAAGCCTATCAGACCGTCAACCGTTTTAAGGTATTTATCGAGCACCACAACAACCTCATGGTCTTCATTGTTTATCACGCCAAACGGAGAAACAGCCCCCTGCGTAAGACCCAAATGCTTCATGAGCCTTTCATCGGAGCCGAAGCTGAGCCTTGAGCACGACAGCTCACTTCTCAGCTTCACAAGATCCACATGTTTATCTTTCAGACAGCAAACAAGATAATGAATTTTTCCGTTTGCATTTCTCAGAAAGAGGTTCTTGCATACCTCGCCGTCGGTGAAAATCCCCATTTCGTCCATTTCTTCAATGGTACACACCGCAGGATGCGTAATCATTTTGTATTCAATCGAAAGCTCGTCAAGAGCGTTTGTTACTTTTTCAATCTGCGTCATTTTATCAGTTCTTCCTTGTATAAACTCCCGTTTCGTTCGTGCCTTTTTCCGTCAGCGTGAGTGTGTCTTTCTCAATGCTGTATTTATACGTCTTTTCAATAACTCCCGTATAGATGGAATACTTTATTGTGATTTCATCACCCTTCACGGTATAAATGCCGTCAACTGTTCCGTTTATCGGGAGATTTATCCCCATTGAGCCAAGGTCAATATATGTGATTGCGACAACTCCGTTTTCCTTAAACTCAAAGCCGCTCAGATTTGAGCTCCACTTGCCTAAAAGCTTGGGGTCAACATTCTCCATAACGGTGCTTGCTCCCTTACGGACATATATCGCCTCTTCGCCGTCGCCTCTGAGCGTAAGCGTGTTTTCATCAACCTTATAGATATAGTTTTTCGTTATAGCCTTTGAGTATATTGTATATGACACCGTGAGCCTGTCACCGTCAACGGAATAAGTGCCGTTATATGTGCCCTCTATGACATCGTCAAGGTTTATCATTTCCATATTGAAATATGTCACCTTCATCGTTCCGTTATCAAAAAATTCATAGCCGCTGAAATTAGCGTTGTCGGTCCATTCGCCTAAAAGAAGCGAAGCTGATGAAGATGACTGCTCATTATTCTGCGACTGAGATTCATCTGTTTTCTGTGATGATACTTCAGAAGAAGCCGAAGAAGCGTCAGAGGTTTTATTCTCATATTCAGTCGTCTGAGAGCCTGAGGAGGCAGTAGTATTATCTTCTTTCTGCGCAGGGTGTTTTGCGATAAAATAACCGAAGCCCATAGATGCGCCGACAACAACAAGAGCTATAAGTGCGATAAGAACTTTTTTAATATCCATAATAATTCTCCCTTTCTAATCACAAAAAGAGTGGACCTGCCACTCTTTTTCTTTTGTTCAGATTTTTACTCGGCAGTACTGCTTACTGTGGGAACCTCGCCTTTTTTGAGAATGGTCTGGTTGCCGTTTTCTGTATCGGTCAGAGTGAGAACACCGTCTTTTATGTTGTATTCATATGTCTTCTGAATGGACTGAAGAAGAACGGTGTATGAAATTGTGATGAGGTTCTTATCATCTGTCTTTGAAGTGGTGTAAATGCCGTCAACCGTGCCGTTGAACACCTGATTTATAACAGGAATTGTGAAGTTGGCGTATGTAATCTTTACATTACCGTCCTCCATAAATTCATAGCCGCTGTTGAGAGCGCTTGTGTCAACCCACTTTCCGATAAGCTGCTTGCTCATAGGTTTTAAGCTGCAAGCAGTAAACACGCCGAGAGCAAGAACAATAACTAATAATATTGCCGAAATTCTGACTAATTTTTTCATTTATAAATTACCTCCGTTCGTAATTTACTATATTATACAATATATTCCTGAAAAAGTATAGTGTTTCACATAAAATTTACTATTTCGTTGATTCTTTTTGTTTTTTTGTGACCTTGAGTCGTGAAAAATCTTCTCGTTCTTTTTCTTCAAGAGCGTCGCTGATGAATTTGACGGTGCTTTCAAACTGAGGAATCATAATATTATCGAGTGCGTTTGCCCTTTTCTGAGTTTTACTAATAGCGTCCGCAAGACGGTAAACGCTGTTTTCTATTTCGGCAAGTCTCACCGTCATGGCCTTGACCTCTTTGAAACGCAGAAAGGCTTCGTCGAGCATTGAGTTTGTGTTCTCAAGTCCGTAGTATGCGCTTGTCTCGTCCTCGGAAACGCTGACGATAGGCAGTTCAACGCCCATAACGCTTCGGTAATCGACCGAAAGTGAATTGTCAACGGGTACGTTCTCGGCGAAATCATGACAGTTGCCAAGCGTGATATATGCCTTTTTAAGCGCGGCGTATGCTCTTTCGTAGGTAGCCGAAACATTGTTCTGAAGCTCGGAGGCTTCATCAATAAGAAGCATCATTTCACGAACGAGGATGTTTCTTTTTCTGTCCATAAGGTCATAGCCGAGCTTTGCAAGATTCAGCGACTTCTTTGTGCTTATCAGATTAGCTTTTGTGGGGAAAACCTGCTGTGCCATAAATGACGCTCCTTTCTCTGAAAATTAAGCCTTATAGTGTTCATCAAGAACCTTTTCATCGACACGGTCAAGCATTTCTCTTGGAAGAAGCGACAGAAGCTCCCAGCCCAGATCGAGCGTTTCTTCAATAGTTCTGTTCTCGTCAAAGCCCTGATTGATAAAGCGGCTTTCAAATTCTCTGCCGAACTCCATAAGTTTTTTGTCGTTGTCGGAAAGCTCGTCTTCACCGATAACCGAAGCGAGCGCCTTTGCGTCGGCAAGCTTTGCGTATGAAGCGAAAAGCTGATTTGCCAGAGCGTTATGGTCGCTTCTCGTGTATCCGTCGCCTATACCGTCTTTCATAAGACGGGAAAGAGACGGCAAAACGCTGACGGGAGGGTATATTCCCTTTGCGTCAAGACGGCGGTCAAGGACTATCTGACCCTCTGTGATATAGCCGGTAAGGTCGGGTATCGGATGAGTGATATCGTCGTTCGGCATTGTAAGAATAGGTATCTGTGTAACCGAGCCCTCAGAGCCTTTGATTATTCCGGCTCTCTCATAGAGAGTGGCAAAGTCTGAATATAAATAACCCGGGTAGCCTTTTCTCGCCGGAATTTCGCCCTTTGACGAGCTGAATTCACGAAGAGCCTCAGCGTAAGAAGTCATATCTGTCATTATGACAAGAACATGTTTATTCAAGTTAAACGCAAGGTATTCAGCCGCAGTCAGGGCGCATCTCGGAGTAATAATTCTCTCGATTATCGGGTCATTTGAAAGATTTAAGAAGAGTGTTACTCTATCCATAACATTTGCTTCTTCAAATGAGCGTCTGAAATAATCGGCAACATCGTTCTTTACGCCCATAGCGCACAGAACAATGGCAAAATCGTCGCTGTCGGCAATAGAAGCCTGCTTGACTATCTGAACGGCAAGCTCATTGTGCTTCATACCCGAGCCGCTGAAAATAGGCAGCTTCTGACCTCTTATAAGAGTTGTCAGAGCGTCTATTGAAGATATACCCGTGCGGATATAGTTTCTCGGATAAACTCTTGAAACCGGGTTTATCGGCAAACCGTTGACATCTTTCACCGCTTCGGGGTATATTTCGCCAAGACCGTCTATAGGTCTGCCCAGACCGTCAAAAACTCTGCCGAGAATTTCGGGTGAAAGTTTGATTTCTATCGGTTTGCCTGTCAGAGAGGTTCTGACATTATCCATTGAAAGACCCCGTGTGTCTTCAAAAACCTGAACGGCAACCTTATCGTCTTCAATCATAACAATTCTGCCCGTTCTTTCGGTTTTGTCGGAAAGGGTAAATCTGACCATTTCATCAAAATGGGGATTTATTACATTTTCAAGCATAACGAGCGAGCCGTTAATACCGGTCAGCCCGACATGTTCTATTTTCATTTGTCATACCCTCCTGCCTTATTAAGCGGTCTGAGCAGTTCATCAATCTCGGTGATGTAATTATCAAGAAGAGCAATGTTGCTGTTGGGAACGTCAAATTTCATTTTTATGAGTTTCTCAAAAAGTCCCGTTGCAATTATCTTTGAAATGGGAACCTGCTTTTGAACAATTTCCTTTGAAACGTCATACATGTGAAGAATGACCTGCATCATCTTCATCTGCTTTTCAAGCGGAACATAAGTATCATCGGGGTGGAAAGCGTTCTGCTGTAAGAAGCCCGTTCTGATAACCCGTGCAATCTGCATGACGAGCTTCTGATCGTCGGGAAGAACGTCTTCGCCGATAAGCTTGACTATTTCCATAAGAGCGCTTTCTTCAAGAAGAATACGGCATATTTCTTCACGGTATTTAAGAAAGTTTTCACCGACGTTGTCGTGATACCACTTGGAAAAATCATTGACATATTCGCTGTAGCTTGTGTTCCAGTTAATTGCCGGATAATGTCTTGCGTAGGCAAGGGATTTATCGAGAGCCCAGAAACAGCGTGTGAAACGCTTTGTGTTCTGAGTGACAGGCTCGGAAAAGTCTGAGCCCTGAGGCGAAACCGCTCCGATAAGCGTGACAGAGCCTTCTGCGCCTGCGAGCGTCTCAACATAGCCCGCTCTTTCATAGAACTTTGAAAGCCTTGACGGAAGATATGCAGGGAAGCCCTCGTCGGCAGGCATCTCTTCAAGTCTGCCCGAAATTTCTCTGAGAGCTTCAGCCCACCGTGAGGTCGAATCAGCCATCAGCGCAGTGTGATAGCCCATATCACGATAGTATTCGGCAAGTGTAACGCCCGTATAAATTGAAGCCTCACGCGCGGCGACAGGCATATTCGACGTGTTAGCGATAAGAACGGTTCTGTCGGTCAGCGGTCTGCCCGATTTAGGGTCAATAAGCTCAGAAAACTCCTGAAGAGCCTGAGTCATTTCGTTGCCTCGTTCACCGCAGCCGACATATATGATAATATCGGCGTCGCACCATTTTGCAAGCTGATGCTGAGTCATGGTTTTACCCGTGCCGAAGCCGCCGGGAATAGCCGCCGCACCGCCCTTCGCGACAGGGAAAAGCGTGTCTATAACTCTCTGACCCGTGACAAGCGGTCGTGTTGTTTCCATTCTTCTTTTTATAGGTCTCGGGATTCTTATAGGCCATTTCTGACAAAGCGAAAGTTTTTTCTTTTCACCCTGAGAATTTTCAAGAACGATTACGGTGTCATTGACTCTGTATTCGCCGTCGGGCATAGCCTTAATGACCTTGCCGCTTAAATTCGGCGGCACCATTATTTTATGCTTTATGACGGGGGTTTCGTCACACTCGGCATATATTTCGCCGCCTTGAAGAAAATCCCCCTCTTTTACGAGAACCTTTACATTCCATTTTTTCTCTTCGTCGAGTGACGGTGTGGAACTGCCTCTGTTTATAAATGAACCGCCCGAAAGCTCTTCAATAGCGGTCAGAGGTCTTTCTATACCGTCAAAAATATTTGTTATTATACCCGGGCCGAGAGTGACCGAAATCTGGTCGCCTGTGGAAAAAACAGGCTCACCCGGCTGTAAGCCCGATGTTTCTTCATAGACCTGAATTGTCGTCATATCGCTCTCGAGCTTTATGACCTCGCCGACAAGTCTTTCATTGCCGACATAAACCATTTCCATCATACTGAGGGGGGTCTTGCCCCTGACAGTCACAATAGGACCGTTTATTCCGTAAATTACGATATCCTGCGGCATACCTTTCACCCCTTTAAATGTTCAGCTCACCCGCCGTATGCGAAAGAAACCATTCTCTCTGCTCCAAAAGTCGTTCATCGAGGGTGTCGTCAATAATTTTTCCCTCGGAAAGGCTCTCGGCTCTCACGCCGCCGACTTTGATATTTGCGTCTTCTTTTATCTGACATGAAACACCCGCTTTTTCTGCGGCGGCTTTAACCGCATCGGTATCCCCTGCCTTAACAAAAAGAACGAACTCACTAAGATAGGTTTTGATTTTTTCAATGCTTTTAATGAGAAAATCCGGATAACCCTCCGATTTTGAAAAGTCTTCAAGAATAGCCCGGGCCTTTTCAAAAACGCCGTTTGTCAGCTCTTCTCTTCTGCTGCACAGTTCACTGCGATAAAGAGCTTTGTCCGCGGCGGCCTTTCTGTTGACCTCTGTCATAATCTCATTTTCAGCGTATGCGAGTTTGTTTTTCATCTCGGCTTTAGCCGACTCTTCGAGCTTCTGAACCTGCTCCGAGAAAAGCTTTTTTGTGTCTTTTTCTATTTCTCTGCGCATTTTCAATGCGTTCTGATTTATGGCGTCAACGAACAATGCTATCTGTTCATCCTGACTGAGCATTTCATTTCCCCCTTAACTTAAATTTTGAGCCCTATGGCGTCACGGACATATTTTGCTATGCCTGAGCTCTGAGACGAGCCGTTCTTATCGGGTATTTCGACTATAAGCGCCTTAGAGTTCTTTTTACACTCGATAAGCTCTTTTTCTATTATTGAGGCAAGCGATGCGTTTATAAGCACTATTCCGATATCACGGCGTATGACTGTTTCTTCAAGGGCGGAAATCAGCTCTTCTTTTTCGGTGACATACTTTCCCTCGATACCCGCAAGGCGCATACCGACAAGAGTGTCTTCGTCATTTGAAAATAAAAAGAATTTCACTTTTATTTCCCCTATCTTATCAGACTTTGTTAAGGATAAGAATTGAAATAACAACGCCGTAAAGTGCGATTGATTCGCCCAGCGCAACAAAGATAAGCGACTTACCGAATGACTTGGGGTCTTCGCTTGTCGCCGCAATAGCCGCAGGTGCGCCTGCCGCAACAGCAATACCGCCGCCTATGCCCGCAAGACCCGTAACAAGACCCGCCGCAAGAAGTCCGAGACCGTTTGATGAGGTCTGTGCAGTTTGCGCTGTCTCTTCAGCCGTTGTATCTGCCGCAGGTGCCGCCGTATCATCGCTTGCCGCCGAAGCGAAGAAAGTGAATGAGCAGACGAGAATTGCAATAACGGCAAAGGTAAGAAGATTGAACTTCATTGCTTTTCCTGTTGACTTGCCCTGAAGTTTTTTGTTAAATGTGATAACTGTTGCTGTGAGAACCGCAATCATGGGTACGATGATAATAAATGCTAAAAATGTTGTTGACATAATTTTTTCCTCCGATTATTTGTTTTTTGCCTTTTTAAAATAGCTGACTGCCGTAAACGGTCTTCCTCCGCCTTCGTGGAAGCGTGAGAACATTTCATAGAACATAAGTCTCAGCGCCTGAATACCTGTCAGAAGCCCCTCAAGAGCAATAACAACTATGTTACCGAGTATAACTATAATAATTCCCTTTAAGCTGTGAGGATCGCCCGCAAGCGTAAAGACAACCATCATCATACTTGCGTGAACTATAACGAATGCGCCCACTCTCAGGAATGAAAGCGTATTGCTGAAATATTCAAGAACATATAAAATACATTCGAAAAAGTTCTGGAGTATGAAATCCACCATTGATTCGGGTTTTATATTCTTTTCACCGCTGACAAGCTTTATGAGTATCTCCTTGCAGAAAAGCACGGGAACGGAAACGGCGAACATAACCAAGAGTAATTTTTTCGGTATGATTGTCGGACCGCCCATGAACGAATAAATTGCGCAAACGCCGGCGACATAAAAAACCATACCCGCTATTCCGTTCTGACTGAACAGCGCCTCGCCCGTTTCTTTTCTCTTGAAGCAAATAATTACATGCATGAGCATTGCCGCAAAGACAAGAGCGACACCCGTAAATATCGCAAACACAAGAACGCCGTTGACAGACGACATAACCTCGACAGGCTTTGAGCTCATTCCGAGCATATGGTAAACCGGGTCGAGCGCCTCCTCATAGCCGAAAACCGAGCCGAAAATGAAGCCGCATATTGTTGAAGCTATACCGCACGGAACAAGGATTTTGCCAAGCTCGAGTTTTTTGAACTTCCACGCAAGAAAGCCCCCGACGGCAAGCAGAATTCCCTGACCGACGTCGCCGAACATTACGCCGAAAACAAAGGTGTAAACTATCGCAACAAAGAAGGTGACGTCCATATCGTGATATTTCGGCAGTCCGTACATATTGACATAATATTCATACGGGCTGAATATTTTCGGGTTTTTCAGCTTTACCGGCGGCTCGATATCGGGCACATCCTCGGGTGAGAATACCTGAACCTCAACGCCCTTGAAAGACTCAAGTTTTGAAACGGTGCTTTTGACCTTTTTAGCCGGAACCCAGCCTATGCAATAAAAACTGCCGCCTACGATAAAGGCATATTTTTTCATTTCAAAGACAAGATTTTTTGCGCTTAGCTGTCTGAAAATTGATTTGAGCTTATCTTTTTCGCTTTCGAAAAGTGCGTTGATTTTTTCTTCGCACTCTTTCATTGACTCTTCAATCACGGCGATATTCTGATTGAGCTTTTCGACAATCTCCTGAGTTGAGCCGACCGCTTCGGGAATGAGCAGTCTCTCAAAATGAAGCGCCGCAAAGATTTTATCAATCTCCCTAAGTCTGTTCTTCGGCGCAACATATGCGCCCCATGTTTCGTCGCCGTCGGTCTTGCACGGAACAAACAACACATACGGGTTATCGCTGTATGCATACTGTAGCTTTTCAACGCTTTCTTTCGGCATGTGCCCGAAACGTGTTGACACAAACTCGCTTTGTCTGACCTCTTCAAGCGGAATATCAAAGCCGATAAACTGCTCAAACTGCTTAATTCCGTTTTTACAGGTTTCACGCTGGTCAAGAAGAGCTTTTCTTTCGGCGTTAAGCTCTCTGACCCTTTCGCCGACCGAATCGACATATTCGCTTAAATCTTCGTCTATTTCAATATCAGACGAACTGTTTTCATCTTCTTCAATGTTATAACCGAATTCGGTGGCAAGCTCTCTGACGCTCTGAAGAACAGGCGCATAAGGGTTTTCGCCCGCCGAAGTGTTATAGCCCAGAACCGACGTCATATACTGAATAGCCTGTGACGAATTGAATTTTCCGTCTGTCGAGCTGTAGGCAAGGATGTCTTCGAGCTGAACGCCGGCGTCGTTACCTTTTATCATCGACATAAGCTCAAGAAATCCGATATGTTCACTCGCCTGTTCAGGATGAAAATTGCCGTTCAGAAGACATTTTGAAATAATTTTGTCAAGCCTGTTCGTTTTACCCGTGAACGAAATAAGCTTCATTTTTTCAATTGACACTTATTTTTCTCCCCCTCTCAGTCTCCGACGCCGATAAGCAGTTCCTTGATACTTTCGGCGTCCATTTTATATTTTACACCTTCGATTATATGAATAAGGTTAGATATTTCATTTTCTGAAAGGAACATGAAACAGAACATAACCTCATTCGGGTCACGGCTGAATCTTAAAAGATGTTTGTATTTTTTATAATTAAGCTGAGCTATTGCCTGCTCCGCATAATCTGCTTCTCTGATTTTTCGGGCATATTCTTTATATTTTGTTCTTTCGAGAACCGAAAGAACCGCATTTTCGTCAGATGCATTAATCAGCTCGCTTATCTGTTTCTGAGAAAAATCGGTCAGATGAACGGGGGCGGTATTTCTGAGAATTCTGTCTGACGAAGCGTTAAAATACTTCTTTGTCCGATAAACCTTATCAATAAATTCGGTGTCGGCCTTTTGTGAAAGCAGCTTTAAAAGATCGTTATTTCTGCCGTAGCACTTTTTTATAAGTTCGTATTCATATTCGTGAAAGTAATTTGAAAATGCACTTTCATAATCAAGGAAATCACAGAGCGGGTCTCTCATACATTTTCGAATTACAGCCTTATAAGGCGCTCCGTCAAGAGCAGTCGCAAGCTCTTCCATATTTTCGGCTTTCGCCACTTTATACATATCTATTTCGTTGATTTCCCTGCTGAGCTTTGAGCCTGAGACGACGATATCTTCCGAATTGCCGAGAAGAATACCTCTTATCTTTGAAAGAATTATTTCTATTTCAACATTTTTCACAAAGTAGTTATAAAGCTCCTGCCCGAAAGCGACCTCATATCTGTATAGCCTTTCAAAAGTCTCTGCGCCGAACTTTCTGATAAGAAATTCGAGATGCCCTGCGCTTATATCATTTGACGCTTTATTTTCAAGAACTTCTGCGTATGCCGTTGAAGATCTGAGATAAGATGTTATCTCAGCTACAGAAGAACAGTTTACAAGGCTTTCATAATCTTTTCCGGTCAGTCTTTTGCCGTAAACGGCTCTTGATTTTGCCATGATTGCATTGAGTTTATACTGAAGAATATTCAAGGCAGTCCCTCCTTTCATCCGATTATTCAAAAATCAGATTTCGATTGCTCTGCGTGCCGTTTCCTCAGCCCACTTATCAGCCTGAGAAATGAATTTTTCTTCAAGAAGAGCCTTTTTTTCATCAAAGCCGTCCTTTATGGCTTTTTCCTGAACTTCAAATTCTCTGAGCTTTTTCTCTTTCATGGCTTCAATGGTTTCCTGAGCTTTTTTTTCATATTCGCTCTCAATATTCTTTTTAGCTTCATAGAGCTTCTTTTCCACATTTTCTTTTTCTGTTTTAGCTTCTTCAACTGTTTGTTTTGCCTTTTTGTCAACGGCAATTATTTTTTTCAGCATATCCTGCATTAAATTCACCTCTAAAGAGCTTGTGATAAATGATTTTGCATTATATCACTTTAAAATTAAAAATCAAGGAGTAAAATAGCTAAATTTTTCCGAACGTATTACTTTTTCATATATGCGTTTAACCTTTTGAGAAATAACGGTGCGTATTTCTCGATTTTTCTGTCGCTCATTCCGCTGATTTTTTTCATTTCTTCAATAGTCAGCGGCTTTTTGGCGCTCATTTCACGAAGCACGGAATCCGTGAAAACCGCAAGCGCAGGTATGCTCAGGTGTGAAGCGATATCTTTCCTAAGCTCCTTGAGAAGAGCAAAAAGAACGGGGTCGGGCTTTTCCTGCCTGACTTTCGGCTTATCCGATGAGGGATACACCTCGCCGTAGTATTCCATTTGCAGACGCATACCGTCAAAAAGAATTTTTCTCGCTTTTTCGGTATTGCAGACTGTATTCTTATTATCGTTTATATTGAGCCTCATAAATCCGCTTTCTATAAGACTGTCAATGACTTTTTCAATAAATTCCGGCTCTCTCTCGCTCATTGCGCCAAAGGTTTTTATATGCGTCAGGTCTTTGCCGGCAAAACGGTCGCCGTGAAGAACGGCTATAAGCTCGTCTTTTGAACATAGTCCCTTTGCTCTTGCACAGGCGGAAAGCACTTTCTGCGAATCGACCGTAATATCAGTGTATTGCTTTACACCCGTGCATACCGAGCAGTTTCCGCAGTCGCCGAAAACATGTTCGCCGAAATACCGCAGTATTGTGTTTCTCAGACACATACCCGAGGTGCAATACGCTTCCATACACCGCAGCATATTTCTTCTTCTTTTTCTGAAAAGCTCAGCTTCTTTTTCGGTGATATTTTCATTATCTGACGGATTATTTATGAAAAACTCCTGTATTTTTATATCATCGTGTGAATAAAGAAGAACACAGTCGGCATGACTGCCGTCACGCCCCGCTCTGCCCGCCTCCTGATAATAGCTTTCAATGTCGGACGGCATATTATAGTGAACCACAAGTGAAACATCGGATTTATCTATACCCATGCCGAAAGCGTTTGTGGCGACCATAATGCTGACCTTATCCCTGACAAAAAGCTCACGGCTGCCTCTCCTCTCGTCGGCTGTAAGACCCGCATGATAGCGTGAAGCGCTGTAGCCAAGAGACTGAAGACGTGAGCATACCTCGTCAACGGTCTTTCTCGTTGCGCAATAGACAATACTGCTTTTTCCGCTGTGGGCGTCAAGACATTTTCTTAGAGCGGTAAATTTGTCGGCAGGTCTCTGAACTTCAAAGAACAAATTCTTTCTGTCAAAGCCCGTGACCGTGATTTCAGGCTCTCTGAGCGAAAGCAGACGGCATATATCGTCTCTGACAAGTCCTGTTGCCGTCGCTGTGAAAGCCGCAACGACAGGTCTTTTCTTAAAAGAAGCGATAAAATCGGCTATCTCAAGATAACTGCTTCTGAAATCCTGCCCCCAATGCGAGACGCAGTGCGCTTCGTCAACACAGACAAAAGGTACTTTAAGACTTTTTATTATAAGCTGAAAATCAGGCGTATTAAGCCTCTCGGGAGAGACATAGAGCAGCTTGCAGCTTCCGCTTAACGCTTTTTTGAAAACACGTTCAGACTGCGCTTTATTCATCGCCGAATTGATTGTCTCGGCGAAAATTCCGTTTTCCTTTAAAGCGGAAATCTGATCACTCATCAGTGAAATAAGCGGCGAAATAACTATGGTTGTGCCTTCGTTTATAAGCGCAGGAATCTGAAAGCACAGCGATTTGCCTGCGCCCGTGGGCATAACGGCAAGAACGTCTCTGCCGCTGAGAATATCGTCGATAATTTTTTCCTGACCGCTTCGAAACTGCGTATAGCCGAAGTATTTTTTCAGTGCGGTGTATTTATCCACCCTTTCACCCTCTTATGAGCAAAGCTCAATTATCGCAAGCGTAAAAATCTTTGCGGCATTGATAAGCTCATCAACAGGCATGAACTCGTCCGCACCGTGCATATTAGTGTCAGTATCGGGCATTATTGCGCCGAAAGCAACGCCGCCCTCAATTTCATGCACATATGTGCCGCCGCCTATAGCTTCGCAGTAGCCCTTTTCACCCGTAAAGGTTTCATATGACTTCAGAAGCGTTTTTATAAAATCGCTGTTTTCGTCAACATAATGACCGGGAACCATTTCAGTGTCCGAAATTGTGAAGCCGTTCTTTTTCAGAATATCCCTTATTTTGTATGCGGTGTTTTCTTCATTTGAACAAAGCGGAACACGGGAATCAAAAACGCCTGTCAGAACGCCGTTTTCCGTTTTAAGAACATCAAGCGTCAGCGTAAGAGCACCCGAAACATCATCTGACATTTTTACGCCGAGAGCCGAGCCGTCAAAAACTCCGTGAGGGAACAGCTTTTTCAGTTTTTTGAATATTTTCACCGTTTTACACTCTCTGTCAAGCTTTGAAAGAACGCTGATAAGAGCCGTAACGGCGTTATTGCCAAGCTCGGGCGTTGAAGCGTGGGCGCCTGTGCCGAAAGCTGATATTTCAATTCTGTCACCGCTGAGAGTCTTTGTTTCAAAATTAACACCTGTCTTTTTCTTAACGGATGAAACAGCGCTCAGTGTTGTGATAAGACTGAAGCCCTTTGTCACCGCTTTCGCTTTGCCGGGGACTGCGTTTGAGGCACAGCCGCCGTCAAAGGACAATATTCCCTTTTCTTCTTCGGGGAAATCGCAGGTAAAGCTTTTTGAAAATCTGCCCTTTTCACAGTTTGTCACAGGGAACGACGAGTCGGGAGTGAAGGTCATGGGCGGCATTTTTCTGACTGAGGTATAATGCTCCATGTCAAGACTGCCTGTTTCCTCGTCCGTGCCGACAATGAGACGGACGTTCTTTTTAAGCTCAATGCCCATATCCCTTATAGCTTTAAGCGCATAGTATGCGGCTATGACAGGACCTTTATCGTCGCTTGTCCCTCTGCCGTAGATTTTGCCGTCCTTAACGGTCATTTTATACGGTTCAAAGGTCCAGCCGTCGCCCTCGGGCACAACATCGAGATGCCCTAAAACGGCAAGAGCTGTCTCTTTATCGCTGAAATTTATTTCACCCGCATAGTTATCAATGTTTTCACTCAGAAAATTATCCCTCTTAGCTATTTCAAGCATTTTTAGCAAGGCTCTTTTAGGCTCTCTGCCAAACGGCGCCCCGTCTTCTTTTTCACCGAGAACGCTCGGTATCTCGATTAGCGTTTCAAGGTCGCTGAGCATTGCTTTTCTTATATCTTCCCTGTCAAAATAACTGTTTATTCTGTCAGTCATCATTCTCTCCTCCTGAATAGATTTTCGATTAAATCACATTATAACTCTCTTTTTCGTATTTTACAATGATAAACAGAGTTTTTTTCAAATTAATGCTTTGCACAATCAATAATATATAATTTTTAAATTTCATGTCAAAATATTGATAATAACTTTGATTTATAATATAATAATTTGAAAATCACTCGGAAAGAGGCATAACTATGAAGATTACGGATGTTCTCAATCAGGACTATTTTGCAATGTCCTTTGAGGTTTTTCCCCCGAAAACAGATTCTAATTTTGAAACGGTAAGAACGGCTACCGATGAAATAGCGAAGCTCAATCCGTCCTTTATGTCGGTTACATACGGCGCAGGCGGAGGCACAAGCAGATACACTCTTGAGATAGCCAAAAATATCAAGGAGAAATACGGCGTTTCGACTCTTGCTCATTTAACCTGTGTCTCTTCAAGCAAGGAAACGGTCAGACAGCGCATACAGGATATTGTTGACGCAGGGATAGAAAATGTTATGGCGCTTCGGGGCGACCTTACCGACGAACTTCAGGCGAAAGGAATGGCGGACTGTGATTACAGGTATGCCGTTGACCTTATCCGTGAGATAAAAGAAAGCGGTCACGACCTTTGCATCGGTGCGGCGTGTTACCCCGAGGTTCACCCCGAAAGCAGAAACCAGAAAGAAGATATTCTTCATCTTAAAGAAAAGGTTGACGCAGGCGCACAGTTTCTCACGACGCAGATGTTTTTTGACAACAATCTTCTTTATAACTTCTTATATAAAATCCGTGAACAGGGTATAACCGTGCCTGTTATCGCGGGTATTATGCCGATAACAAACGCAAATCAGGTTGAACGGGCAATAAAACTTTCAGGTTCATTCATGCCCTATCGCTTTAAGAGTCTTGTTGATAAATTCGGCTCAGACCCCGAAGCGATGAAACAGGCGGGAATAATATATACTTCGTCTCAGATAATCGACCTTTACGCAAACGGTATTAAGTTCGTTCATATTTATACAATGAACAAGCCTGATGTTGCGGCGGCTATTCAAAGAAATGTTTCTGATATTCTCGGTAAAAAGGCATGAGCGAAATAAAACTTAGCCTCTATTCCGAGCCTGAATATAACAAAAGAGAAATATATCGCTATCTCGGCGCACCTGAGCCTGACAGCGAAACGGTTAAACTCGTTGAGGCGTGTTTAAAGGAGTGTAACGGCGTTTGCAGATTAAGCGTTCTGCATACGGTATCAGATATCAGTATAAACGGCGATAAGATTGATTTTGACACTTTTTCAGTCAGAAGCTCAGACCTTTCAAAAAATCTCTCGGGCTGTGACAGAGCCGTTATCTTCGCCGCAACAGTCGGAATAGGAATAGACAGGCTTATTTCAAAATACGCTGTTATCTCACCGGCAAAAGCCGTTGTTTTTCAGGCTGTCGGCGCTGAGAGGATAGAAAGCCTCTGCGATATGTTCAATGAAGAAATGCGTGTGAAATATTTTGGTCTCAAGCCTCGTTTCAGCCCCGGCTACGGTGACCTGCCTCTTGAAACGCAGAAAGATATTTTTTCTCTTCTTTCCTGTGAGAAAAAAACAGGTCTGACCCTTAATAACAATCTTCTTATGTCACCCTCAAAATCAGTCACCGCAATAATAGGAATTAACAGGAAGTGATATTATTATGACGCTTAAAGAATATATGAAAAATAATGTTCTCATTCTCGACGGCGGTATGGGCACTCTGCTTCAGAAAGCGGGGCTCAGACCCGGCGAACTGCCCGAAAGATGGAACACCCTGCACCCCGAGATAATCGAAAATATTCATAAAGCATATTACGACAGCGGAAGTAATGTAGTTCTCTCTAACACTTTCGGCGCAAATATTCTGAAATTTAGCAGAGAAGAGCTTGAAGAGATTATATGCCGCGCCGTTGAGAACGCTGAAAACGCAAAGAAAAAATCTGTTTCAGATAAAGAAAAGTTTATCGCTCTCGATATCGGTCCTTGCGGAAAGATGCTGAAGCCTTACGGCGAGCTTGATTTTGAAGACGCTGTTTCACTCTTTGCCGAGACTGTAAAAATCGGTGTGAAATGCGGCGTTGATCTTATCTTTATAGAGACGATGAATTCAAGCTATGAGACAAAGGCGGCTCTTCTTGCGGCAAAGGAAAATTCAAGCCTTCCCGTATTCGTTTCAAACGCATACGGCGAGGACGGAAAACTGCTTTCAGGCACCTCCCCTGCCGCTATGGTTGCAATGCTTGAGGGCATGGGCGCAGACGCAATCGGCTGTAACTGTTCGCTCGGCCCGAAACAGCTTTCGGGTGTTGTCGGTGAGCTTCTCAGATGTGCGAGCGTTCCCGTTATTATGAAGCCCAATGCAGGACTGCCTGTCGTGATTGACGGCAAGACCTGCTACGACGTCACAAAGGATGAATTTGCCGACGAGGTCATATCTAAGGTCAAAGACGGGGTATGCATTGTCGGAGGCTGCTGCGGAACTACACCCGAATATATTTCAGCGCTCAGCCAAAAACTTGAAAACATTAAGGTAAAAGAAGTCACTTTCAAAAACGACACTATTGTTTCATCATATTCTCACGCTGTCAGTCTTGAAAATCCCGTGCTTATAGGCGAGAGAGTCAATCCGACCGGCAAAAAACGCTTTCAGCAGGCGCTCAGAGAAAATGATATGAGCTATATTCTCTCTCAGGGATTAGCTCAGCAGGATGCCGGCGCACATATTCTCGATATCAATGTCGGTCTGCCCGATATTGACGAGAAAGAAATGCTTGTGAGCGTTGTTTCGGGTATGCAGTCAGTCAGTAGCCTCCCGCTTCAGATTGATACCTCCGACCCCGCGGCTATGGAGGCGGCTCTTCGCATCTATGACGGCAAGGCAATGATAAATTCCGTCAGCGGCAAAAAAGAAAGCATGGACAGCGTATTCCCTCTTGTGAAGAAATACGGCGGTGTGACAGTCGCTCTCACCCTTGACGAAAACGGTATTCCTCAGACGGCTCAGGGAAGATTTAGTATTGCCGAAAAAATCCTCCGTGAAGCGCAGAAGTACGGTATAAATAAAAAAGATATAGTTTTTGACACACTGACTATGGCGGTCAGTGCAGACAAAAATGCGGCAAAGGTGACTCTTGACGCACTTAAAATGATAAGAGACCGTTTAGGCTGTAAGACCGTTTTAGGCGTTTCAAATATATCCTTCGGTCTGCCTCAGAGAGATTTTCTCAACAGCTCGTTTTTCACCCTCGCTCTGAATAACGGTCTTAAAGCCGCTATTATGAACCCGAATTCAAAAGAAATGATGAAAGCCTACCGCTCATATCTTGCTATAAGCGGTCTTGATGACGGCTTCAGCGAATATATTGCTTTTGCGGACGCCGAGGAACCTGCTTTAAAGGCTGACACAAAAACGGATATGAATTTACAAAAAGCTATTCTGAAAGGACTTAAAGACGAGGCGGCTCAAAAAGCTAAGGAGATGCTTGAAACAGTCGCTCCGCTCGATATTATTCAGAATGAAATTATCCCCGCTCTCGATGAAGTGGGAAAGGGCTTTGAAGAAAAGAAAGTCTATCTCCCTCAGCTTCTGATGAGCGCCGAAAGTGCAAAGCTCGCTTTTGAAGAAATAAAAAAAGCCTTCCCGTCAGGCTCGGGCGGCAGTAAAAAATGCACGGTAATTATTGCAACGGTCAAGGGTGACATTCACGATATAGGTAAAAATATCGTCAGACTGCTTCTTGAAAATTACGGCTTTGATGTTATAGACCTCGGAAAGGATGTTCCCCCCGAAGCGATAGTCGCTAAGGCAAAAGAAACAAACGCTCCCCTTGTCGGACTCAGTGCGCTTATGACAACGACAGTGCCCGCAATGGAAGAGACAATAAGGCTTCTCAAAGAGGAATGTCCCCACTGCAAGACGGTTGTCGGAGGGGCTGTTCTGACGCAGGAATATGCCGCTAAAATCGGTGCAGACGCATATTCTAAGGACGCTATGGAAACGGTGCGTTATGCTGAGAAGATTTGTGAGGTATAAGCATGGATTTATTTATTAAAATTATCGTTTGCTTTCTCGCAGGTGCAGGAGCAGGCATAGGCACAGGCTTTGCGGGTATGAGTGCGGCGGCTGTAATCGGGCCCGTGCTTATGACGTTTCTTGATATTCCCGCTTATACCGCAGTCGGAATAGGGCTTGCAAGCGACGTTCTCGCCAGCGCTGCATGTGCTTATACTTATAAGAAGAACAAAAACATTGATATCAAGCACGGAATTATAATGATGATTTCCGTTTTAGCTTTCACCGTCGTGGGCAGCTTTGCGGCAAGCTTTATGACAGAGCGCGCCATGGGCAACACAACAATGATTTCAATGGCAATTATCGGTCTGAAATTTCTGATAAAGCCTGTCAACACGACAAAGGAGCAAATGGAAGCTATAAGCCAAAAGAAGAAAATTCTCGGCTCGGTAATCGGCGGCTGTACGGTCGGATTTATCTGCGGTTTCTTCGGCGCAGGCGGCGGAATGATGATGCTATTTGTTCTGACCACATTTCTCGGCTATGAGCTTCACACAGCTGTCGGCACAAGCGTATTTATAATGTCTTTCACAGCCCTGACAGGCTCGCTCAGTCACTTCACAATGGGCAGTAAACCCGATATAGCGGCTCTGCTTCTTTGTATGGCGTTCACGCTCATGTGGGCAATGATTGCGGCAAAGATTGCAAACAAGGCAGAAACAAAAACCCTTAACCGTGTTGTCGGTATAGTTCTTGTTATTACGAGTGCAATTATTATTTCGGTCAATTTATTAAGCAAGTAAAAATAACAGTTAATACAGCAAAAACTCAGGGCTGCTCCGAAAAAGGAACAGCCCATATTTTTATGTTGCGCTTATTAATAGCATGGTTTTATCCGTCACTTCATCGGTTGTTATGTCGTTATCCTCTTTTATTCTCTTGCAAGTGGTATTGTATTTTCTCGCAATATCCCATATTTTTTCGCCCTGTGAAGAAAAATATACGGTCAGAGGGCAGTCGCACTGAGGCTTCTTTTTGTCTTCAATAATGCTGAGCTTAGTGCAGACACGTCTTTCCTTTTCTTCGAAAATAGGCATTGAAACGAGAACGCTCATTCTTATCTCTGCCGAAGACTGTGAGACAAGGTTTCCGTTTATTTCCGTGACTGTGAAAACAGGTTCGGCTTTCACCTTTTCGTCAGTCGGCTTACAGATAGATTCAAATGAAAAGTCCACCGTCTTTTCCGTGTAGCCGTATTCGCCCTGCGTTGTCTTATAAAGGATACCGACGGGCACTTCGCCCTTTCCGCATATTTTCCCGTCTGATTTTTCGGCACTGCCCTCACATTTCAGCGCAGACACGTCAAGTATTTCGGCAATATTCAGACTGCCGACGTCGAAATCATGGCGCACCTGCTTGGTCTCTTTATATGTAAATATGTGATTTCTGAAAATCATGTTTTTAAACTCTGACTGTGTTTCATAATGAAGCGAATAGCCGTCACTCACAGCGCATACCTCACAGCTTTCGTATGCGCTGACAGATGCGAGCGCTTTGACCGAAATATCCAGAAGTCGGTTTTTGCCCTCGGAGTCGGCTTTTGCGCTGACGCATACCGAAAGAATTGTTATGTCAACGTTGCAAAGCGAGTTTTCGTCAATTCCGTCAAGGTCAATAATCTGACTTATCGGCATTGTGTGGCGGTGCTTCTCAACGCCGCCATTTTCGCTGTCGGTGCAATAAAGAATATCCGTCACCATTTCGCCCTTTATAAGCATTTTGTCCGCCACCGTTTTAACCGTGTCGATAATCGCACAGGTATGCGTTCTAACTATCGCAGAAACAGGCTCGTGCGATTCGTCGAGCGCCATAGTTTCGCTCATTTCAAACACCTTTTCACTTATAGCCACCGGTGCGGTGCACTCTACCGCTTCATTCTTCGTCTCAAATTCTTCGTCGTCGCACGACGAGAAAAGCTCCTCACGGCATATCCTTGAAACGCAGAAATGTACGCTCAGGCTCGCCGAAACGCTTATCCGTCTCTGACTGACCGCCCGGCAGTTGACATATTCGGTTTTTGCCGTGGCTTTAACGCATGAATCGCTCTGAGGCGAAGACAGCTCAATATATTTTGAGAAAGGCACGCTCTGTTCATAGCAAACAAGCCTTTCATTCTCGCCGATATACATCACTCTTATGACCGCTTCGCCGTCTGCCGTCGCTCTGTCGCCCGAAATTCCGCAGGCAAAAATATTCGGAAGAACAAAACACTTGAGAATTTTTCTTATATCTGAGCAATACTCAGGCAGAGATATCTGTGTGTCTATGCTCTGCTCTGTTGTCTGGTCGGCCGCTTTTTCAATAGTATTGAACGAGTTTTTTTGAGTCAATAAATCCATGTTGAACGCTCCTTCAGGCTTTTTGTTAAAGAATATGCAGAAATAAAACCATATATTACAGCATAATTAATATAAATATGAATATTAAAAATTTATTGACATTTGATACTTATTCCAATATAATTGTTTATACAAAATTTATATTTTTTGAATTAAGAGGTCTGTTTATGAAAAAAATTATTGTTGCCGGCGGCGGACACGGCGGAATCGGTGTTGCATCTATACTTGCTTCAAGAGGTTATGACGTCACCGTATATGAAAAATGCGGCGAAGGAAAGCTCGGTTACGACTGGACTGATATTTTTGCGCCGAAAGCATTTGACGACATATGTATGCCTATGCCGCCTGAGGATAAATATGAATACAAGGAAAACATGACCTTCTACGGTCCGTCACTCAAAACGGCTCTTCGTCAGGATATCCCCGAGGACAAACTCGAAATAAAAATGGAGCGCAGAGACATATATGACCACATTATTTCTAACGCAGTCTCAAACGGCGCAAAATTTGTGTATGACTGTGAGGTTCTCTCCCCTATTATGGCAGGCAACCGTGTTGTCGGCATAAACACCTCGAAGGGAGAATTTTACGGCGACCTTATTATTGACGCATGCGGTCTCAATTCGCCCGTCAGAAACGGTCTGCCCTCAATGTGCAATATAAACCCGAAAGTCGGCGAAAACAATAAATTTTATGTCTATCGTGTTTTCTATAATAAAGCAAGCGATGAAGAAGTGAAAGACAAATTCAAGGTATTTATGTACCCCGAAGGTAAGCTCGGCATCGGCTGGGTTGCCGCCGAAGAAAATCACACAGACATGCTTATCGGCAGATTTGAGCCGTTTGACCTCAAAGAAGTTGAAAAAACCGCCGATTATCTCAGAAAGACAAACCACGCTCTGGGCACGGAGATTTTAAGAGGCGGTCAGTTTGTTCAGATACCCGTCCGTCAGCCGCTGTCACGCCTTGTCTGCGACGGCTACGCCGCTATAGGCGACAGCGCATATATGACAGTGCCGATTATCGGCTCGGGTATCGCGAATTCCTTCAAGGCGGCAAGAATCCTATCAGATGTTATTGAAGCCGACACCGACGGCGCATATTCAAGCCGCACTCTTTGTGATTATCAGGTCGGCTATTATCAGAAGCTCGGCAACGGTTTCGCTGTTCTTGCCTGTATAAAAGAGGCTCTTACCGTGCTCACACCGGGCGAGCTTGATTATTTCTTTGATAACGGTGTTATAACCGCAGAAGATATGTCAATTGACTCAGACACCACCACGCTCGGAGATATTTTCAGCGGCGGCTCGTTTGAAGACTTAAAGACAAAGGTTATAATGGTTGTCAGGGACCCTGCCATTCTCAAAAAAATGATACGGGTTATAAAGAAAGCGGCGGCGATTGTTGCAGTAACAACCGCAATGCCGAAAGAATACTCGCCCAAAGCCTTTGACAAATGGGTCGAAAACTATGAAAAAGCAATACAGCTTTCTATAAAAAGCTAAAATAAGAAAAGCCGCTCAAGGCGGTTTTTCTTATGCATACATATATAGAATACTATGCTGTTCTCGTATGCTTATGTAAGCACCTTTTTGAAAAAAGCACCTCTATCGGCTACACCGCTTCGGTTAAAGCGACCGAGATTATAGAGCGACTCTCTTCTGTATCGGGTCAATGTGTTGACCTTTTCTTCACAGGTGAACGTCACCTTAAAGCCGAGACTTTTACAGATTTTCAGTGTATCTTCACAACATTCGCCGAAAGGATATGTCATAGCCTGACACTTTCTGCCCGTTATCGACATTAAATATGTCTGCATTTTGCCTATGTCATCGGTGAGCGCCTTTTTGTAATCCTCATAGCTTTCGCCGCTGAGTTTATTTATCCCCTTTCGCTTTCCGCTCTGACAGTAATGCATATCATATGAGTGATTCTGAATTTCAATCTCGTCGCTTTCAGAGAGAAGTCTGATTTCTTCTTCATCAAGATATGAATAGACGTCGTTATGGTCGCCATTTTCAGTGTAAAGCTCCGTAAGTGAACCTATAACAGAAACGACCGCTTTCATATGATATTTTTGCATTAGCGGATAAAGAACAGTGAAGCCTGTCTCGTAGCCGTCGTCAAAAGTCAGCATGACGCACTTTTTTGGCAGACTTTTTTCACCCTCGACATAAGAAATGATATCCGCTACATTCACTGTTTCATAGCCGTTTTTCTGAAGATAAATAAGGTCTTTTTCAAGCTCCTCCTGTGAAATAACATATCTGCCTACATTTTTACCGTTTTTGCTTATCTGATGATACATAATTATAGGTATGCTCACACTCTGAGGTGCCGAAGACTTTTTAGCCGCCTGAGAAAGAGAAAAATATACGGCTAAGATAACTATTATTGCGGCGAAAACTACAGCGGCAGATTTCAGTGTTCTATTTATCAACTTATCACCCCCATAAGATTTTATGCAATTATTTCAAGTTTAGTAAAAAAACTCTTGATTTTTATTCGCCGCTATGATAAAATACATCGGTAACTAACAGTAGGAGGATAAATTATGTCAGCAATACAGATTACCTTAGGCGTAATTTTAATGGTAGTATCAGTTATTATCATAGTTCTCGTTCTTTTACAAGACAGCAAGGCAGAGCTTTCAGGCGCAATAGCAGGCGGCTCAGCTTCGGATTCATTCTTCGGTAAGAACAAGAAACGCACAAAAGAAGCAAAGCTCGGGAGACTCACTGTTATCTTAGGCAGTGTTTTCGGTCTTCTCACTCTTATTTCATCACTCTTGCTTCTTTTCTTCAACAAGTAATAAAACTAAAAATCAAAAAGAACGGATGCTTTTTTGGTATCCGTTCTTTTTTTGTCTGTGCAGAAGTATATGCAATCATTTTTGAAATCTTTTCTTATACACTTGACATATACCCTTTAGGGGTATATAATGCACTTAAAAATATACCCTAGGGAGGTATAATGGTGGAAAACGAAAAAATGCCCTCATGCTGTGAATGTATGAGAACAAAAGAACGCACCGAGGAAGAGATAAAACAGCTTTTTAACAGATTAAACCGAATAGAAGGTCAGGTTCGGGGAATAAAAAATATGGTGGAAAAAAACGCATACTGCCCCGATATATTAATGCAGGTGTCGGCTGTGACTGCAGCTCTTAACGCTTTTAACCGCGAGCTGTTGTCCGCTCACATTAAAACCTGCGTTGCCGACGGAATAAGACAGGGCTCCGACGAAAAAATCGACGAGCTTATATCAATGCTCTCAAAACTTATGAAATGAAGGTGTGCTGATGAAGCAATTTAATATAACGGGAATGTCCTGCGCCGCTTGTCAGGCAAGAGTGGAAAAAGCCGTGTCAAAGGTTGAAGGCGTAACCTCATGTTCAGTCAGTCTTTTGACAAACAGCATGGGCGTTGAAGGAACGGCAAATGATTCTGACATAATAAAGGCGGTCACAGACGCAGGCTACGGAGCGTCTTTGAGGGGCGGCTCAGGTGAAATAAAAAAAACAGAGAGCTATGACGATATTCTTACAGACAGAGAAACACCTGCACTCAGGCGAAGACTTTGGCTCAGCGTTGCCTTTCTTGCGGTTCTGATGTATGTTTCAATGGGTCATATGATGCTTGGATTTCCGCTCCCGAAATGGTTTGACGGTAATCATGTGGCAATGGGGCTTGTTCAGCTTCTTCTGACAATAATCATAATGATAATAAACAAGAAATTCTTCATTTCTGGCTTTAAAAGTGCTGTTCACGGTGCGCCGAATATGGATACGCTTGTTGCTTTAGGCGCATCGGCTTCATTTATATGGAGCGTATATGCCCTCTTTATGATGACTGACGCTCAGGTTCACGGTGGGGAAGCCGCCGCAATGCCTTGGATGGACGAATTTTATTTTGAAGCCGCCGCAACTATCCTTACGCTGATAACTGTCGGCAAGACGCTCGAAGCTAAAAGCAAAGGGAGAACGACCGACGCTTTAAAGTCACTGATGAAGCTTGCGCCGAAAACGGCGGTTATTATCCGTGACGGTAAAGAGCAGACTGTGCCTATCGAAGAAGTAAAAACGGGCGACATTTTTGCTGTCAGACCGGGAGAAAGCATACCCGTTGACGGAAAGGTGCTTGAGGGTAACACGGCGGTCAATGAGTCGGCTCTGACAGGCGAAAGCATACCTGTTGACAAAACGGTCGGCGACAAAGTTTCTGCCGCTTCAATAAATCAGTCAGGCTATATTAAATGCGAGGCGACACGTGTCGGTGAAGATACAACACTGTCGCAGATAATTAAAATGGTCAGTGAAGCCGCCGCAACAAAGGCGCCTATAGCTAAAATCGCCGATAAGGTGTCGGGCGTGTTTGTGCCCGCTGTAATTCTGATTGCCGCTGTGACGCTTATTGTGTGGCTCATAGTCGGCAGACCATTTGACTTCGCTTTAGCAAGGTCGGTTTCGGTTCTTGTCATAAGCTGCCCGTGTGCATTGGGACTTGCAACGCCTGTCGCAATAATGGTCGGAAACGGTGTGGGCGCTAAAAGCGGAGTTTTGTTCAAGACAGCCGTTTCTCTTGAAGAAGCCGGCAAGGTGAATATAGTTGCCCTCGACAAAACGGGCACAATCACTCAGGGGCAGCCCGAGGTCACAGAAATAATCCCACTAAGCAATACAAGTGAAGCCGAGCTTATGACCTACGCATACTCTCTTGAAATTAAAAGCGAACACCCGCTTGCTAAAGCCATTGTGCGTGAGGCTGAAAAGCGAAGCATTGTATCTCTTGAGGCAAGCGGCTTTCAAGCCCTTTCGGGGAGCGGACTGAAAGCCGAAATAGGCGGCGATACCGTATGCGGCGGTTCTATGAGATATATTTCTTCGGTTTCGGTTATTGACAAAAATACGGCTGAGCTCTCCGAAGACCTCGCCGACAAGGGCAACACTCCCCTCTTTTTCACGAAAAACGGAAAGCTACTCGGTATTATCGCTGTTGCCGACACAATAAAAAGCGAAAGCCCCGAAGCGGTGAAAGAGCTTAAAAACATGGGTATTCAGGTCGTGATGCTAACCGGCGACAACCTCAGAACGGCAAAGGCTATCGGAAGAAAAGCGGGCATTGAAAATGTCATAGCGGGAGTTCTGCCTGACGGAAAAGAAACGGTAATACGCAGACTTAAAGAGCTAGGCAAGGTAGCTATGGTCGGTGACGGAATAAACGACGCCCCCGCTCTCACAAGCGCAGATATTGGCATTGCCATAGGCGCCGGTACAGATGTTGCAATAGACGCCGCCGATGTCGTTCTGATGAACAGCAAGCTAAGCGATGTTCCTGCGGCGATAAGGCTCTCACGAAGAACCCTGACAAACATTCACGAAAACCTTTTCTGGGCTTTCATTTATAATGTTATAGGTATTCCTCTTGCGGCAGGCTGCTGGATTTCTCTTTTCGGCTGGCAGCTTAATCCGATGTTCGGCGCGGCGGCAATGAGCCTTTCGAGCTTCTGTGTTGTCACAAATGCGCTTCGCCTTAATCTGATAAAAATACACTCTGCTAAGCGTGACAGAAAATCCCGAAAAGAGATTGCCGATAAAGATGTTTTAACACTTCTTAATGAAATAAATTCCGGAAAGGAGGAAAAATCAATGACAAAAACAATGAAAATTGAAGGTATGATGTGCTCGCACTGTGAAGCACGCGTCAAGAAGACGCTTGAAGCCGTTGACGGTGTTGAAAGCGCAAACGTCAGTCACACTGAGGGTTCAGCTATTGTAACTCTCTCAAAGGATGTCCCTGATGATGCTCTGAAGTCTGCAATTGACGAACAGGGCTATACCGTTTTGGGAATTGACTGATATTTATCTGAAAAGCTGTAAAGGGGGCTGTTCCGTGTTTGGAACAGCCCCCTTTATGGCACTCATTTATAAGTTGCTTGAAGTGTGTGCCGTATTATTATATTCTTAATTCAACAAAAAACCAAAACCTCCCGCAAAAGCGGGAGCGTTCGGAAAGTTTAAAAGGGCTTCGCACTTTGCCGAACACTGATAAGGCAGTATTTCTTTAAAATATGAACTTTTGGCGCAATAATGCGTTAAATCCCCACGATATGCGTCAGCATTATCGTGGGGATTTGTCTTTTCTTGCATCCAAAATTTATATTTTAAAGTGCTTCGCAGTTTCGTAAGTGCAAAAATTTTCTGTATTGAAGCCACAAAACGAAACAAGGCTGTCGCCTTGTGAGGCTTTTGGCAATAATACGGAGAATTTTTGCCTGAGAAACAAATACTTCCTTATCAGCGCTCGGCATTAGCAACGCCCCTGTAATATCATTTTGATGAAAAAAGAACAGAGCAGTCGCCTGCCCTGTTCTTGATTTATTCAGCAAAAATTACTTTTTAACTGTGACGCTCTTAACTGAGCTGTAAGCTGAAGCTACGCCGTAAGCGTTAAGAGCTGTAACCTTGACATAAACCTTCTTGCCGCCTGTAAGCTTTGTAAGAGTGTATGATGTCTTGGTTGTTGTTGTGACCTTTGTCCACTTCTTGCCGTCTGTTGACTTATAAACAACATATTTTGCTGCGCCTGTTACCTTCTTCCATGAAGCGGTAGCTGTCTTTGACTTTGATGACTTGAGTGTGACTGAAGGAGCACCTGTGAGTGTGCCTGTCTTGAGAACAGAGCTTGCCTTGCCGGCGAGCTTCTTTGTTGAATCAAGAGCAGTTACTCTGAACTGATACTTTGTGCCGGACTTAAGCTTGGAAACAGTGAGTGAATTTGTTGAAACAGTCTTAACTGTCTTCCACTTCTTGCCGTCGGTTGACATTTCAACCTTGTAGTATTTAGCGCCTGTAACCTTGCTCCATGTGAGCTTGAGCGATGTTGTCTTGATCGATGAAGCCTTGAGACCTGTTACCTGCTTGGGAAGAATCTTATATGTAAGCTTCTTCGTGCCTGTGTATTTGCCCTTGAGCGTAACTGTTACTGTAACTGTGCCGACGTTCTTTGTATCTGACGAATACTTAACAGTATAATCCGTGCCTGACTTGAGGGTCTTACCCTTTGAGTCCTTAACTGTTACGGAAGGCTTGAGAGACTTACCGGTATATGTGTATGATGTATTTGAAAGAGAAAATGTCTTTGCGTAATAAATTGTTGAAGTCTTTGTTTTTCCGCAAAGCGTACATGTGTATTTATACGTACCGTTCTTTGAGGTCGTTGCCTTATTTGTTACAACACCCGAATCATAAACGTGCTTGCTGCACTTTGATACAGTTGTAACCGTACCGGCATAGTTGCCCTTACCCTTGATGGTAAGTTTTGCTGAAACGCCCTTTTCCTTGACAGATGCTGTGACTGTGTAGTCAGTACCCTTAACAAGAGTTTTGCCTGCATATCTAACTGTGACTGAACCATCAGTACCCGCTTTAACCGTGAACACTGAATCAGCATCAAGTGCGCTGAATACATAAAGTATAACAGGAAGAAGGCTGGACTTTCTCTTGTTGAGACCGTTGAGAAGTTTTTCAACCGTTATGCCGAGATTTTTGTTCTGAATAATAGCATCAAGTGAAACAAACTTATCTGTTGCGAAAACAGACTGACCGACTATGCCCTTGAAAACATTGTCTATAAGAGTATAAGCAAGGTTAGCGGCTGAAACACTTGTGTTAATGTTTGTGAATGCCTTTTCAACGCCTTCTCCTACAATCGTATTGAAGTCAAGTGAGAAAACAGCGTTAAGAACTTTCGGAATAAGAACTGAAGCTTTCGAATACTCAAGACCGGCCATTACCTTAGCCTGTAACTTGTCAAGCTTTGCTAAGAAGCTTTCACTCTTTGTCATTGAGCAGCCAAAGAGAGTATCAAAATTCAGGTCAACAAGGTAATAGTTTGCGGCATAGTTAAGGACATCCCAGATACCCTTTGAAGAGCCTTTAACATATCTTGATGTGTTGCTTGTATTTGTATAAAGAACCGCATAGTCAGCAAGGAATGAGCCGGCAATATCACCCAGAACCCGTTCCCATGTAGTTGACTTCTTGCCGATAACAATCTTTTCATTTGACTTGCAAAGCTCAGGGACAAGCTTTGTTATAACTTCCTGAGTTGTTGTGCAGCTATTAAGAGTAGCTTTAACATTTTCTTCCTTGACAGTGATGTTGACAATCATTTTGGCGAGAGCGAGAGCAACCTCTTCGTTATTGCCTGAGAAGTCATAGCCCTCATAGGGTGTGCCTTTGGTGTCAATATTTGTCAGAGCCCACTTGACAAATCTGGTGAAATTACCGCCGAGATTATATTTTGTGCTCCAGCCGGTATATGTAGTAACACCCTTGATTATCTGACCGACAAATACATTAAGACCCTTGACTGAGCCTGTTGATGTAAAGTTAAGGAATGAATAATCTGAATCCGCTGTAAACTTATCAAATTTAAGAAGTGAAGCGAAAGGTGCACTGTATTCATTCTCTGTAATAGCAGCCTGAAGACGTGCGCCGTAACTTACGAGAAGAGTCTGAAGATAGCCCTTGTTAGCCTGATAGATAATATCAGCTATCTGAGCAAGAGTAGCGTCAAGGTTTTTCTTTTCGTCATATTTGTAGCCGTCAAGAAGACCTTCAAGGTGGAAGCCTGTGCTGTAAAGAGTATTAATAACTTCATTATCTAAAGCCTTAAGCTTTTCATCAGCCTGCTTGAGGAGGCCGTTAAGACCGTAGCCGAGACCGTCTTCAAGAAGAATATTGTCAAAGTTCTTCTTTATCGCCGCGTCATACTTTGCCTTGAGGGCCGGGTCTGTACCTGTGACCTCACCGTTTTCGTTCTTGATTTCATAGGGATAAATAGCCTTTGCTACAGCAGCCTTGATAAAGCCGTAAAGACCGTCATCGTTTTTAACAAGTGACTGAATAAGCTTTGATGTGTCAAGACCTGCTGCGCTCTTGACAATATCGTCAACATCAATTAATCCTAATCTACCGAGTTTGAAAGAGCCGTCAACTACATCGCCGACAAGGTCTCTGTTATCGTCAATAAACTGGAAGAGATTGTTGAGAATAGCAAGATCTCCTGTCTTTGCTCTTGTCTGACCCTCTGTCCAATTTGAAACATTGAGCTTTTTAAGAGAACCGCTGAGTGACTTGAGAATACCCGAAACACTCTTGACCATATCAATAGTACCGAGAAGCCCGTCAACGCTTGTCAGGTCTATCGTCAGCTTTGTAACTTTAAGGTCAAGTTCCATCTTTTTGCCTTTTTCCTTTAATATTTCATCAAGGAAATTCATAAGCACAAAAGCGTTGATTTTATTCGCTGTGTTTGTTCCGTTAGTGACGGTTCCCTGAATGAGACCGGTAGCAGGATCTGCCCAGAGACCTTCAGGCTTTGCAGTGAACGCAGACGCACAAAGCGAAACTGACATTGCGCTGAAAAGCATAACAACCGCCAGCAGGACGCTGAGAATTTTGTTTGTCTTTTTCATAAAAGTAATACCTCCTTGTGGGTTATAGACCTCCCCACTGATTTCTTTAATATTATATACTTTCGCACAAAAACAGTCAAGCGATTTTGAAACTTTTATTTATATTCACAAAATAAATACAAAATCAAAACATTATTTGCAGACTTATTAATCTGCGTTCAATCCAAAAAAGACCCGAGCCCTGCCGCAGAACTTGAATTTTGCCCGTAAAAACCGGTGCCGTGTCGATATAAAATGAAAGACTTGAAAAATCAGTCTGTATGTGTTACAATTCCGAAGATGTATTATAATGAAAGGATTTAAGTCACATGAGCGAATCAACCACAAGCGCCCTTGAACAGGCAGTCGGTACGGTCAGCGAAGCGGCTTCGCAGGTTGCCGACGAATTTTCAAACGGAGTGAATGAAGCTATACAGGACAATCAGTTTTTAGCCTCTCTCAAAGAGCTTTTTAAGAAATACACCACCCCGTCTAATCTTATCGGTCTCGCCGCAAAAATTCTTATAGCGGCGCTTATTCTTTTCGCAGCATACCTGTTAGCAAAATTTATCTGCAAAATAGTTATAAAAGGTATGCAGAAAAGAGGAACCGACCGGTCAATCTTCGGCTTCATTCAGACTATCATCAAAGCTACAATATATATCATAGCGGTTATTTCGGCTCTCTCAAGTCTCGGTATGAACATAACCTCGCTTATCGCCGCTCTGGCTTCGGCGGGCGTCGCTCTCGGTCTGGGCTTACAGGGCTGTATTTCACAGCTTGTCAGCGGCATTATGATTATAGTCAACAAGCCGTTTAAAAAAGGCGATTTTGTTGAGGTTAAAGGTGTTTCCGGCACAATCAGCGGCATATATATTATGTACACCGTTCTTCACACCGTTGACAACAAAAAGATTATCATTCCAAACTCTGATATAACGTCAAACTATATTATCAACTATTCGGCGGAAGATTTAAGACGCTGTGACATAAACATCGGCGTCAGCTACTCAGACGATATTTCACTGGCAAAAAGCGTAATAATGGGCATCGCCGAAGACTGCCCCCATGTTCTGAAAAACCCCGAACCGTTTGTCTGCGTTTTGTCTCACGACGCAAGCGCAGTCACTCTTCAGCTTCGGGCATGGTGCAATTCGTCAGACTACTGGAACACGTTTTTCTACATTCAGGAGCACACGAAGTCCGCTCTTGATAAAAACGGTATCTCTATCCCCTTCAATCAGCTTGATGTTCATGTTATCAATAACTAATTCAATATAAAGAGGCGCACATTAAATGAGCGAATTACTTTTAAGACTTTTCGTCAAAGACCATAATAATGTTAAAGACCCAGATGTCAGAGAAAAATACGGATTTCTTTCGGGCGTTGTCGGTATAGTGCTGAATATTTTTCTCTGCGCAGGCAAATTCACAGTCGGCTCGCTTACAGGCAGTCTTGCAATCACAGCCGACGCTTTCAACAACCTGTCTGACGCAGGCTCGTCAATAGTCACACTCTTCGGCTTCAAGCTGAGCGCAAAAAAGCCCGACAAGGATCACCCGTTCGGTCACGGCAGATATGAATACATCGCCGCACTTATAGTTGCTTTCCTTGTTATTCACACAAGTATTGATCTTATCACCGACGCAGTCAACAAGATAAAGTCGCCGACGGGCGTTGACTTCACAATTCCTGCGGTTATAGTTCTCGTTCTCTCAATTCTCGGAAAGCTCTGGCTTGCATACTTTAATCATAAGCTCGGCAAGAAGATAAATTCCCCCGCAATGACAGCCGTTGTCAAGGACAGCTTAGGCGATATCATAGCTACCTCCGCGGCGCTTGCTGCCCTTGTCGGGTCAAAATTCACGAGCTTCAATCTTGACGGCTGGCTCGGTTTAATTGTCGCTTTCTTCGTTCTGTATGCGGGATACGGCATACTCAAAGACACGATAAGCCCGCTTTTAGGTGAGCCGCCCGAAAAAGAAGTTGTCGGCGAGCTTGTCAAATTTATCACCGACAGGGAACACGTCATGGGTATTCATGACCTTGTTCTTCACAACTACGGCGCAAACAGTGTATTCGGTTCGATTCATGTTGAAGTCCCCGCTGACGCCGATTTCGTTGAGATGCATGATATGTCTGACCTCATTGAGCTTGAGGTGTTACATAAGTTCGGTATTCACCTTGTCGTTCACCTTGACCCGCTTGTTTTCGACGACGAGAGAGTCAACGAGCTTCACGCAGTCGCTGTCAAGGCTATAAAGCAAATTGACGACAGACTGTCGCTTCACGACTTTCGTGTCGTTGACGGACCGACGCATACGAACATGATATTTGACACCGTTGTGCCCTATGACTTTAAAATGAAGAGCGATGAGCTGATAAAGAAAATTGCGGCTAACGTCAGAGAAAAACGCCCTGAATGCTTTGTCGTCACCAACGTTGAAAACAGTTATATATAAGTAAAAATCATTCACTAAATATTGTAGATAAACACCTGATTTTGTCGAAAACTCACAAAATTAGGTGTTTTTTTCAGAGCTATTTTTTACGCTTAAAAATTTACATTTGTGTTGCAAAATAATAAAATTATAGTACAATATAAATATTAATAATTATGAATTCGGAGGAATATTTTAATGGCTGACAAAAACTTGGAATTCAATAGCGCACCGTTTGCTAAGCTCGGTGTTATCGTAATGCCGGGCTGTGAAGAAATCGGGCAGCAGATTGACGAATACCTTGTAAAATGGAGAAAAGAAAGAGCTCACAATATCAATGTTGAGGGCTATGCAAGAGATTCTTACAGAATCAAGGTTAGTCTGCCCCGTTTCGGCACCGGTGAGGGCAAGGGCGTTATCTCTGAATCAATCAGAGGTCTTGACCTTTTCATCATCTGCGACTGCTTCAACTACGGCGTGACACATAACGTCTATGGTATGGAAGTCCCCACAAGCCCCGATGAACACTTCGCCAATTTAAAGAGAATTATCTCAGCCGCAGCCGGCAAGACTCACAGAATCACCGTTATTATGCCTATGCTTTATGAAGGCAGACAGCACAAACGCTCGGCGCGTGAATCTCTCGACTGCGCTCTCGCTCTTCAGGAGCTTGAAAGAATGGGCGTTGAAAACATTATCACATTCGACGCTCACGACCCGAGAGTTCAGAACGCTGTTCCGCTTCTCGGTTTTGAAAATGTTCAGCCTTCATATCAGCTTGTCAAAGCCATGATAAAGAATGTTCCCGACCTGATTATAGATAAGGACCATCTGATGTGCATTTCACCCGACGAGGGCGGCATGGGCAGATGTATCTATCTTTCATCCGTTCTCGGCATTGAGCTGGGTATGTTCTATAAAAGACGTGACTACTCGGTCATTGTCAACGGCAGAAACCCGATTATCGCTCACGAGTTTCTCGGCGACAATGTTTCCGGCAAGGATGTTCTCATTGTTGACGACATGATATCAAGCGGTGAATCAATGATTGAGGTTGCGACAAAGCTCAAGGCTCTCGGAGCAAAGAGAATTTTCGTTTTTGTCTCGTTCGCTCTGTTCTGCAACGGTCTTGATGAATTCGACAAAGCGTATAAAAACGGTATCATCGACAAGGTATTCTCAACGAATCTTATCTACAGAACTCCCGAGCTTCTTGAGCGTGAGTGGTATGCTCCTATTCTCATGCAGAAATACTGCGCATATCTTATTGATACACTCAATCACGATATGTCGGTTTCTAAACTTCTTGACCCCTCGGAAAAAATCAAGAGCTATATTGAAAAGTATGCCTGCAAGCCTGAAAACGCACAGTATTCATTTGAGGACAATAACAACTGAATAAACTAGAGTAAATAGTGCAAAAAATTCTCTGAGTTTGCCGAGTGTTCTAAAGGACACTCGGCAGTTTTATTCGCCTGACGGCTCAGTTTATTGCTTCGCAGTTTTATTATACTGCGTATAGTTTTATTGTGCTTCGCACAGTTTTTGGGGAGAAAAACTTTTGCTTGCCAAAAATAAAGCACCTACCGCCCGGTAAGTGCCTATAAACAATATTAACCTCTTCTGCCTCTGCCGCCGCGGCGGTCGTTCCCTTTTTTGAAAGCCGACATTTTCTCGTCGCTCTCCTGTTTGAAACGAGCCATCATATCTTCAAATGAGTTATTTGACGGCGGAGTCTGCTGACCCTGCCAGACGTTGGGTTTGCGCTCGCCTCTCGGTTTTCTCGGCGCCTGCGGTTTTTCTTCAGTTTCAACAGCTTTTCGGATTGACAGACCAATCTTTCCGTCGTCGCCTATTGACAGAATTTTCACCTTGACCTGCTGACCTTCGGTCAGAAAGTCCTTAATCTCTTTAACAAATGATGATGATACCTCTGAAATATGTACCATTCCGCTCTTCCCCTCGGGTAGAGAAACAAAAGCACCAAAGCTCGTAAGCCCCGTAACAACTCCGTCAACTATTGCACCGACTTCTAACTGCATCTGCTGGATATACCCCCATAAACAATTTACTTTCCGAGTGATGAATCATAGAAAGCTCTTTCGCCGGGGGCAACATAGCCGTATTTTTCCCTTGCGATTCGCTCAATATATTCAAGCTGATTATCTTCATCAAGAAGATATTCATACTCATTTTTAAGTATAAGAGCCTGATCATACTGAGATTTCAGCTCATTATATTTTTTCTTTTTATCGTTTATCTTTTTGAACATTGAAAGACAGTTAAAAAGCATTACGGCAACAAGGACAAAAAGCAGAAAATTGACAAAATAGCTTGTCGAACGGTTATGTTTTTTTTCTTCGCTTCTCTTAACTTTTTCATTCTCAGCCACAACGCTCACCGCCCTTCTTTTTAATTTGAATTATTATACAACATTTTCTTTTTTCTTTGCAATATGTTGTGAAGATTTTTTATGTATTTTTTTGCTTATTTTTTCAAAAATCTTTCTGAAAAACTTAATAAAAGGGCTCAAAACCGCGTGAAATATACGCCTGATAAAAGACAGCGATTTTTCAAAGATAAAAAGCACTGTCTGACCGAAGGACAGCTCATAAATCAGAACGCCGAAAAACACCCCGAGAATGAGATAAAATCTCACCGAGCCGAGGTTAAAGCTGAGAACAAAACAAAATGACAGAAACGCCAGAAGTATTGAAAAAACAATATCGGATATAATATACCTTTTCTTTTTGTCGGCAGAGAATAATCCCGTCAGGAAAAAAACAGCGCTGTGAACAGCCGACAAAATCATTCCCATAGAAAAGCTCTGAATAAAGACAATGAGCTGACGGGTGACTGAAAAGCTATACATTATTTAAAAATGCGCTTGAAAAAGCCCGTGTTTTCGGTTCTCTCACCTGTATAGGCAAGAGATGAAATACTGCTCCCCTCAACGCTCATTTCGCCCATTTCGGTGTTAAGGCTTAAAATTTTAAGCCCCTCTCCCTTTATTGTCAGCTCGCCAAGTTTTGTCTCGGCGATTATCATTCTTTCGTCAAAGGAGTCAACATCGCTGACGCCGCTGACAGAAAGCTCTTTTCTGCCTTTTAAAGAAAGTCTGTGGTCGTTAATCAAAATATCATCGGTCATAGCTTTCACCCCTTCTCTGAATAATATGAAAAGGATATGAAAAATATGATTTCAAGGTTATGATATTATTCTGTACATGTTTGAAGCGTCGTCCTTTGTGGCGTGTTCTGTGACGAGGAGCACCTGAGCCTTTATGAGGTTTTCGCCCATCTGTATTTCAATTATGTCCCCCTCTTTCACGCTGTATGACGCTCTCTGAACCTTTCCGTTGACAGAAATTTTACCTGCGTCGCAGACCTCGTTTGCAATAGTCCGTCTTTTTATCAGCCGTGAAACCTTTAAATATTTATCGAGTCTCATTTTAATTCTCCCGTTAAAATTACAATCGGGGCTGTCCCATTCAGCGGCGGAAAATTGCCCAAACGCTGAAAAAGAGACAGCCCCATAGTGTTATCTTGCTGTTTAAATTACTTTACAGCATCCTTGAAGCCCTGACCTGCCTTGAAAGCGGGAACCTTTGTAGCTTCAACCTTGACTGTTTCGCCTGTCTTGGGGTTACGGCACTCGCGTGCTGCTCTTTCCTTAGCTTCAAATGTACCGAAGCCGATGAGCTGAACCTTATCGCCTGCTGCGACAGCTTCCTTAATGGCTGCGAAAACTGCGCTTACTGCCTTTTCAGCGTCAGCCTTCTTGAGTTCACTCTTGAGAGCAACCGCATTAACTAATTCAGTCTTATTCATTATTAAGTCCTCCAAAAAATATTTCCATAAGATATATGTATATCTTAGTGGTTTCCTTGTTTCTTGGCTTCGTCCCAAAGTTCGTCAAGAACCTCAAGCGAAGCATGTTCCATATCTATACCGCGCTTTGCGGCAAGACTTTCAACAATTTTAAATCTTGTGATAAACTTTTCGGTGGTATGCGTCAGAGCCTCCTCCGAATCGACCTTAGCGAATCTTGCGACATTAACGCACGAGAAGAGAAGATCGCCCATTTCATCTAAAACGGCTTCTTTATCGCCGCTTCTGAGAGCCTCTTTGACCTCCTGCGTTTCTTCGCTTATTTTATCAAACGCACCCGAAATATCATCCCAGTCAAAGCCGACGTCAGCCGCCTTTTTCTGAACCTTTTGCGCTCTCATAAGAGCGGGGAGCTCCTTTGGAATTGATTCTATAACAGATGACTGTGTTTTCTGATTTTTGGTTTTTTTCTTAATTTCGTCCCACTTGACAAGAACGTCGTCAGAGGTTTCGGCGTTATCATTTGCAAAAACATGAGGGTGTCTGACTATCATCTTCTTGCATATTCCGTCGCAGACATCGGAAAAATCAAATCTGCCCTCTTCGGTCTCAATCTGAGCGTGAAAAACAACCTGCATGAGCACATCGCCGAGTTCTTCTTTGAGAAGCTCAGTATCCTCTTTATTTATCGCTTCGATAACCTCATAGGTTTCTTCGATAAAATCTTTTCTTATGCTCTTGTGGGTCTGTTCCTTATCCCAGGGGCAGCCGTAGGGCTGACGAAGAATACGGATAATTTCAAGAAGATCGTCAATATTATATTTTTCTTTGAAAGTGAAATTATCAACCATAATATACCTCTTTGTGATGCCTTTATATATTACCCTAATAATTTAAGTTTTTCAAGTACTTTTGCAATTTTTTCGCCTTTCGGGAGCATTTCTATGTCTTCTCGGGCAAATCCTTTTATCAGAAGAAGCGAAATGAAGTATATTGCACCGCCGGCGCATACCGCGCAAAGGGTCGAAATCTTAGCATTTATGCCGATTTTTCCCGCAAGAACGAAGTATGCAAGATAAGCAGTGCCGCCGCACAATGCGCCCGAAATAAGGGGTTTTATAAACACGGAGACAACATTTATTTTCACCTTTGCGGTTTTAAGCAGTTTATAGAGACAATAGACCGTAATGAAGAGATAGCAGGCAAAGGTGCTTATAGGTGCGCCGTTGATATTGATTTCGGGATTAGCTATAAGAACAAGATTGAGCCCTATTTTGATAACCGAACCTATAGCGACTGCTTTAAGCGGCTCTTTCATCTTATCAACCGCATTGAGCATATTCGTCAGCGGAGACGACAACGCATACATAAATATCGGCAGACCGTAAGCCATGAGAATAGGCCCTGCTATCGGAACTGCGCCCGGATTATTCGAGCCGTAGAGCAGGTCAATTATGGGCGTAGCAAGTGCGGCTATACCGAAAGACGCGGGCATACCGATAAGCATTGTGAGCCTTAAAGCGGACTCGATGCTGTGCTTGATGCCGTCCTGACGCTTCTGCGACCACTCGGCGGCAAGAATGGGAATTATCGAAACGCCGAGACTCATTGTGATTGTCGGAATAAGATTTTTAACATTGAGCGCAAATCCGTAAGCACCGTAAAGGTATGTAGGAATGTCGGCGTCAATAACCTTATCTACGGCGATTGATGAAGCGTACATATTCCTGATAATATCGCCGCCTATCTTCATAGCGTAGGCAAGACGGTTCTTTATCATAACCGAGTCAATAAAGTTGCTGACCGTCAGAACCATTGAGCTAAGAGCAATGGGAATAGCAATTCTGACAAGCTGTATTGCCGTTTCTTTCGAGCTGAGCGGTTCGGGTGAATTGACAACCTCTTCCCGGGTGAAGATGAATTTTTTCTTTGTCTTTTTCTTTTCGGGCTTGTCGTTAAGGTCATAGAAGCGGTCTCTTATAAAGAGATAGATAAGTCCGCAGACCGAACCGAGCGTAACGCCTAAAATGGCGGCAGCGGCGGCATAGGGATAAATAGCCGAAAGTGCCTCTTGCTCGTTTGAGACAAGAGCGCCGAAAACAGTCGCCTGACCCTCTGCTTTATTAAAGGTATAAAGCCCGTATTTCATTGTGATATATGAAAGCGTCAGACCGAACACGACCTTGCCCAAAGCCTCGATAACCTGAGAAATACCCGTCGGATACATATTCCTCGTGCCCTCATAGAAGCCTCTGTAGGAGCTCATCATACAGCAGAAGAAAACGCACGGAGCGATTGCAATAATACTGATAAGATTCTGCGGCGTCTTTATAAAATAGTTTGAATATGGGTAAGCGACCAAAAACAGAAGAATTGTTCCGAATGCGCCGACGAGCGGGAACAGTCTTCTTGAAACACGATAGACCTGCTGAGCCTGTCTTATTCTGCCGTCCGCTATACTCTCAGACACAAGTCTCGAAACCGCAATAGGCAAGCCCGCCATTGAAATTGTATATATGGGCGTATAAATCTCATAAGCGGCGAGAAAATATCCGTTGCCGGTTGCGCCTATGAGGTTGCCCAGCGGAATTTTATATATTGCGCCGATTATCTTGACAAGAATAGTCGAAGCAACGAGAACACCCGCCGAGCTGATTAGATTTTGCTTTTTCTGCTGAGCCATTTTTCTCTCTCCTTATCCTATAAATTCATGCAGAAGCGAGTCTTCGGGCACATCGTCGGTGTCGAGCGAACGCATAAGAGAAAGTTTTTGCCGAAGCTCACACGCTCTGCTGTAATAAACGCTGTCTTTTTCAATATGTGAAAGAAGCTCTTCCCCGAGCTTTTTATAAACGCAAAGTTCATACGGGTGTATTGAGTCAATCTTCATATCTGCCCTTGACGAAAACGGGAAAAGGTATTTATCCTCGCCCGTTCTGACGCCTTTCCAAAGATAGAAGGTGAAGTCAACGGGGCTGTTTCTGAATTTATAATCTCTTATCATACGCCGAAGAAAACGTATATCTCTTTTTGAGAACACAACATTTTCACCGTCAAACACTCTCGACGATACACTGACATAGAGCTTGAGCATATCCTCTTCTTCAAGCGGGTCGGTTATAAGCGGATTAAGAGCATGAAGCCCCTCGACTATAACGGCGTCATTTTCGCCGATTTCAAGCAGTTTTGTTTCATCTGACGGCTTTCTGACATTAAAGTCAAAAATCGGGAAATAAGCCCTGCCGTCTTCAAGAAGTGAAGTAAGGCACTTTGTAATCTTGGGAATATCAAGCGCATGAACCGTCTCAAAATCGGGTCTTCCGTCGGGGAACTTAGGCGCATGGGTCTGGTCAAGATAAAAATCGTCGAGTGAAACCGTGACTGCATTTCTCCCGTTATCGTTTATGAGCTTCTTTAAAAATGAAGCGGTGGTTGTTTTGCCCGAGGAGCTCGGTCCTGCAAGCATTACAAGTTTTCTGCCGTGAGCGAAATTAATTTTTTCGGCGACGGCTTCAAGACTTTTATGATAGTTTTCTTCACACTGTGAAATAAAAATATCGGGTTCGTTTATTATTCTTTCATTAATCTCTTCAATAGTAATATTCTGCAAAAAAAATCACCTCATAAGCCCTTTGAATAAAACTCTGAAATCTTTTTCTTTCTTTCTATGATTTCATCAAAACGGTTAAGATATTCATAAGGATACTTGAAATTATATACCCTTTCGATTTCCTGCCTGTTATATTTTTTCAGCTTTGTGACTGCGCCTGCACCGACGGCTATAACGCTGTGACATTCCTCCATCATATAGACATTATAAAGGCACTCATAGCCCTCTTTCACCCAGCCGACATTTTCGAGATTCCCAAGGCATTTTGACTGACGGTACATATAATACGGAACATATTCGGCTTCTGTCAGCTTTTTAAACGCAAGCGACAGCATATTCTTAGCAAGGTCTGCTTCATTTGTCTCTCTGTCTTCGGTGACTATTGCCGACGACCTTTTAAGCGCAAGGGTATGCACGGTAATGCTTTTAGGCGAAAAAGACAGAGCCTTATCGAGCGTATTTTCAAAAGAAGAGAGCGTATCTGTCGGAAGTCCCGCTATTAAGTCCATATTTATATTATCAAAACCGCACTCCTTTGCAAGAAGCATAGCCGCCTGCGTCTGAGCGCTTGTATGTTTTCTGCCTATAACCTCAAGAACCGAGTCGTTAAAGGTCTGAGGGTTTATGCTTATTCTTGTAGCGCCGCTCTTTTTTATAGCTTCAAGCTTTTCTCTTGAAACGGAATCGGGTCTGCCCGCTTCGACGGTGTATTCTTCAGCAGTAGAAAGGTCAAAGCTCTCTGCGATAGCCGAGCTTATTTTTTCATATTGAGAAGCCGAAAGAGTTGTCGGCGTTCCGCCGCCCCAATAGACGCTTTCAAGCACAAGACCGAGCTTTTTTATTTCACTCCCCGTTATTCTTATCTCTTCACACAGCTTTTCAACATATTGAGGGATAAGCCTTTTAGCCTGTTCATTAGCCTGTGAGACAAAAGAGCAATAGCTGCATCTTGTCGGGCAAAACGGGATTGAGATATAGAGTGAAAAAGAATCGGGCTTGCTTTTTTCAATAATCGGTCTTTCTTTTTTCGCAACCGACAAAGCAAGCGAGGTCTTTTCACTCGTTACTTTAAGTTCATTTATAAATGTGCTGACAGCTTCATTCTCAGAAGTTTTGTCAATAAGCATATTCATAAGTTTAGCGGGTCTGACGCCTGTCAGAATACCCCAAGGCGGCGTATAGCCCGTGAAGGAGCAGAGAACGTCATAAAGAAGCACCGCCATTTTTCTTTCACACGCCGCTTCAAAATTTTCGCACTTCTCAACATTTGCGCTTTTTTTATCATAATATCCGCCTGCGCTGACGCTGACGCATACCGTGTCGGAGTTTTCGCCTTTTATTCTTTCGGTCGTTATGAAGTCTGAGCTTTCGTCACAGCCGTCTGTGACCCGAAGCTCGCTGTCGGGGAGAAATATTCTCGTCAGCTTTTCCATTTCATAATGAAACGGATGATTTTTTATATTCAGTATCATTTTTTACTGCACGCCGCTTTCAAATATCTGTTTGTTTCTTTTTCAAAATCAAGCGTTGTTTTTTCACCGTGACCCGTGAGGATTTTATAGTTTTTATCAAGAAGTGCAAGTTTTTTCAAGGACTCAACGAGCATAAATACATTGCCGCCGTCAAGGTCGGTGCGACCGATTGAACCTTGAAAAAGAACATCGCCCGAAAAAAGCATATCATTAATTATATAGCAAACTTCGCCTTTTGTATGCCCGGGAGTATGTAATATTTCTATGGTTTCACCGCAGAAATCGAGCTTTTCGCCGTCAGAGACGGTTATATCCGCCTTAAACGGTTTAAACTGCTCTTCATAGTCTGTGCCCAAAAAAAGTGAATCAAGTCTCTGCGTTTCATCTTTATCCTTTTCACCGATAACGATTTTTCCGCCGAATTTTTCCTTTATATACGGTGCGCCGCAAAAGTGGTCAAGATGACCGTGAGTAATAAGAATATATTCAAGCTCGTTTATACCGATTTTTCGAAGAAAATTTTCAAGCTCAGAGCTATAAAAGCCCGGGTCAACCACGAGCGCCTTTCCCGTTTTTTCATCCTTTAACGCCCAGCAGTTCGCCATAAAAGGCCCGACTGCCATAACCGATAACTGCATCTTTGTCACCTCAGTGGGATTTCTTTTTCCATTCGTCGGTGTCAAAAAGAATTGTGACAGGCCCTTCATTCAGAAGCTCAACCGCCATATCTGCACCGAATTCGCCCGTCTCAACCTTTTTCACGCCGTTTCTTAAAAGCTCGCTGACGAAAAACTCATAGAGCCTTTCCGCCTCCTTTGGCGGCGCGCTGTTAATAAACGACGGTCTTCTGCCGTGGCTGACATCGGCGCAAAGGGTAAACTGTGACACCACAAGCGCCTGACCGCCGACATCGAGAAGAGAGAGATTCATTTTATCGTTTTCATCTCTGAAAATGCGAAGCTCCGCCGTCTTTTTAGCAAGAAGTTTCGCTTCCTCTTCGGTGTCGCCGTTCATTACGCCGAGAAGAATGAGATAGCCTTTTTCCGTTTCGCCCGTCACTCTGCCGCCGACGGTAACTTTGGCGTGTCTGACTCTTTGAATAACTGCTTTCATATTATTACCCTCATTATAATCCCGAGCGTTCGACAGTGAGAACGCCGTTTATCTTTTTAAGTCTCGCAATAACATTTTTCAGGTGCTCTGCGCCGTCAACCGTTATTGTCATATACATTTCGTTTCTGCCGTCCTTTGTGTCACGGGAAGACACATTGTGAATATTGACATGGATATTTGCAAGCTCAAGGGTGAGATCGGCAAGCATACCTATACGGGAAATGCAGGTAATGAGAAGCGTTGCCTTATATTCATCCTTGATATTTTTATCCCAGTATGCGTTGACCCAGCGCTCCGGCTCTGCGCACTGATCAATATTTTTAGGCACATTCGGGCAGTTTCTTGTGTGAATGGAAACGCCGTGACCTCTTGTGATAAAGCCGATAATTTCATCGCCCGGGAGCGGATTACAGCACTTTGAGAATTTGATAAGGCAGTTATCTATACCCTCAACGATAATTCCGTCGGTCGAGGTTTTTCTCTTTGACGGCTTCTGTATAATTTCGGGCTCTTTGGTTTCGCCCCGCTCCTTGACAATCTTAGCGTATTCGTCTCTTATTCTCGGCATTATCTTCATAAGAGATATACCGCCGTAGCCGATAGCCGCATAAAATTCATCGAGGTTATTGCAGTGACGCTTTTCTGAAATCTTCACAAGAAGAGCCTGAACATCGGGGTCATCAATGGGTATTCTGTTATGTCTGAACTCTCTTTCGACCTCTTCCCTGCCTGTTTCAATATTCTCTTCCTTGCGTTCTTTCTTGAACCAGTTTCTTATTTTTGCCCTTGCCGTACTCGTCTGTGCAATTTTCAGCCAGTCACGGCTCGGTCCCTTATTAGCCGAAGAAGTAGTGAGAATTTCTATAATCTCGCCCGTCTTGACCTTATAGTCAAGCGTTTTTATCTTTCCGTCAACCTTTGCGCCGACCATTTTATTGCCGACAGCCGAGTGAATAGCATACGCAAAATCAACAATGGTTGCGCCCATAGGCAGATTTATAACGTCGCCTCTCGGTGTGAAGACATATACCTCTTCGGGTACAAGGTCGCTCTTTATCGTTCTGACTATTTCTTCAACGTCATCGGCGTCTTTCTGCTCTTCAAGAAGCTGTCTTATCCAGACCAGACGCTCTTCAAACTTCGCCTTGCCCGATGAAGTGCCCATACCGAGCTTATATTTCCAGTGAGCCGCAATACCGTATTCGGCGGTCTGGTGCATTTCCCATGTTCTTATCTGAACCTCAAAGGGAATCCCCTCTTTGCCGATAACCGTCGTGTGAAGCGACTGATACATATTCGGCTTGGGCGTCGAGATATAATCCTTGAATCTGCCCGGCAGAGGCGTGTACATGTCGTGAATGATACCAAGACAGTTATAGCAGTCATAGATTGAGTCAACTATAAGCCTTACCGCATAGATGTCATATATTTCGTCAATGTTCTTATTCTGCATATACATTTTTCTGTATATGCCGTGAACGCTCTTTATTCTCGCTTCAATATGAGCGTTCGGTACTGTCTGAATTATACGCTCATAGATTTTATTCTTTATTTCTTCAAGATATACGTTTCTTGACTTTCCCGTCGCTTCAAGTGATTTTTTAATATCCTCATAGGCTACGGGGTCGAGAAAGCGTATAGCTAAATCCTCAAGCTCTTCCTTAAAGGGACGGATACCTAAACGGTGGGCAATCGGGGCGTATATTTCAAGTGTTTCAAGCGCTTTTTCCCTGCGCTTTGAGTCGCTCATGTATTCGAGTGTTCTCATATTGTGAACACGGTCGGCAAGTTTAATAATAATGACACGGATGTCACGGTTCATCGCTATGAGCATTTTACGGAGATTTTCAGCCTGACGCTCCTCTTTGGTGGAAAGAGAAACCATTCCGAGCTTTGTGACGCCGTCAACAAGGTCGGCAATGCTTTCACCGAAGATTTCCTTGACTGTTTCATAGGAAATCTCGGTATCCTCGACGACATCGTGAAGCAGAGCGGCGCATACGCTTTCGCAGTCCATATTCATATCGACGAGTATTCTGGCAACCTGAATAGGATGAATGATATAAGGCTCGCCTGAAAGACGCAGTTGACCGTTATGTGAAGTCTGCGCCATTTCGTATGCTTTTTCAATTAATTTGACCTCATCGCTGTCATAAAGTTTTTTCACGGCATCGTGAAGTTCTCCATAAAGTTTATCTACGTCTGTCATATTACCACCCTGATGACATTAAATTGATTGCAAAAATCTTATCACGGAAGAATTATCAAGATTGACCTTCGACTGATTGTCTGACAGAAATATCATTCCGTTTTCATTTCTGAGAAGACCGAGCTCCGTCAATGCGTCAACCGAAACCGTATATTTACACAGGTTTTCGCCGTCGTCGCCGAGTCTCAGACAAAGAATACACATATCGTCGAAAACCTTTTTGTTTTGCTTTATATATTTATAAACCTTTGCCGTATCTTCACGGGAGGGCAGGGCTTTTTCTTTTTCCGCACGGGACAGGGCTTCTTTTCTCTTTATCTTTTCATAAAGCCTCATTCCCTCGAGGCATTTATCGTCTGAGGTGAAAGAGTCTTTAATCTCTTTGATATGTATGCTGACCCGGGTTTCGCCCATATATTCGTTGCGCTCAAGTCTGACGGCAAGATTTATTTCGTCGCCCTTTCGATAAGGGAAGGTCTCAAGTGAAGACGAAAACTTCATCGCCGTGATATTAGCCCCCCGTGAGGAAAGGTTAAGCCTTAAATGCTTTCCGTTTCCGACAGGAACTATATTTTCAATTTTCATATTATACAAGCCGAAAAGAGGCTGAGGATTGCCCGCCCCGAACGGCTCTAAAAGGCTGAAAACATCAAGAACATCGGCGCAGACGGCTTCGGGCTTTATTCTGAAATCCATATTGACTGACGGGTAAGGCATTTCTACCGTTTTAGCGTAGTCATTGACTATCTTTCTGAAAAGCTCAATGTCTTTATCAAGGATACCGAAGCCTGCGGCGAGAACGTGACCGCCGAAGTGTGTGAGAAGATGTGAAGCCGAATTAATCGCATCATAAAGCGAAAAGCCCTCTATGCTTCTGCCTGAGCCTTTGGCTTCACAGCCGTCGCTTGTGATAACAATACACGGCTTTCCGTATATATCGACAAATCTTGAAGCGACAATGCCGATTACGCCCGAGTGCCAGTTTTTTCCGCTGAACACAAGAACTCTGTCATATATTCTTGACGGGTCTTCGCTTATCTGCTGCATTGCTTCAAGCATTATTTCGTTTTCTGTTTTTTGTCTTGACTGGTTGCACTCGGTAAGCTCCTGCGCTATTTCAAAGGCTTCGTTAATATCGTCGCTTATCAGAAGTCGCACCGCTTCGCTTGCGTGCTTCATTCTGCCTATAGCGTTTATTCTCGGCACAAGAGAGAAAGCAACGTTTACCGCCCCGACAGTCTTTTCACCAATACCTGCGGCTTCTTTCAGTGCTTCAATGCCGACATGCTGAGTGTTATTTATTTTTTCAACGCCCCGTCTGACAAGCACACGGTTTTCACCCGTGAGCGTCACAACGTCGGCAATAGTGCCTATAGCGACTATATCGGCGAACTCTTCAAGGAGTGCTTCCGTCTCCTCGGGGTCGGAGAAAGCGCAGACAGTCTTAAACGCAACGCCTGCACCCGACCATTCGCAGAATTTGAGCGGATTATCGGGTCTGTGAGGGTCAACAATAGCTTCGGCTCTCGGGAGAATATCGGGCACTCTGTGGTGGTCGGTAATAACAAGCTTCATCCCGAGAGAATATATAAGCTCGCTCTCTTCAACGGCGGAAATACCGTTATCGACGGTGATAATGAGCTTTGTGCCCGTTTTTGCTATTTTTTCAATAGCCTTTTTATTCATACCGTAGCCTTCGGTGTTTCGGTCGGGGATATAGAAATCAACATCGGCGCCCTGCATTTCAAGGAAAGTGAACATTATGGCGGTTGAAGTCACGCCATCGGCGTCATAGTCGCCATAGACGGTTATTTTTTCGCCTGCGTCAAGAGCTTCGCCCAAAGCTTCGACAGCCTTATCCATATCCTTTAAATCAAAGGGATCGCACAGAACCGTTTCCTGTGAGCAGAATGACAAAACCTCGTCTTCACTTTCAATTCCCCGAGAGAGAAGAAGTGACGAAGTCAGCAAATCCATATCGTATTTTTCGGACATGGCAATAGCCTTTTGTCTGTCATTTTTCGGAATTATCCATTTTTTTCTGCTCATGTGTATCCTTTCAGATTATAACCCTTTCAGGCTCACTTTTCTGTATTCTTATAAGCGACTGAGGGCGAATATCCCTGTCACATTCAAACGAAAATTTCATCATTGCTTTATTTGTTGAGGTTATCTCATTGCCGTTTTCATCAAAAAGCCTTTCGACCTTGACTTTGAAAGGCTCTTTTGACGGCTCGAGGATTTCGACCTCATCAGAAGCGAAAAAGCGGTTTCTCTGAGTGCAATAAACAAAACCGTTTTCGCATTTTTCGACAACGGCGACAACATCCCATTCACGGTTATAGCCGCCCTTATAGCTTATGTTGGCGTCAAGAGACGGGTCGCCGTAATAGAAGCCCGTGCAGTAGTCACGGTAGCTGACCTTACGCATTTCATCAAGCACCCACTGCGAAGGCACAAAGTCGTCCGAGGGGTTTTCGAAGTATTCGTCAATAGCCTTTCTGTATGCGTTTGTGACAATCGCAACATAGTATGCGCTTTTGGCTCTGCCCTCGATTTTGAAGCTTGTGATACCCGATTTTATCATTTCAGGGATATGCTCAATCATGCACATATCCCTTGAATTCATAATATATGTTCCGCCGTTTTCCTCATTAATCGGGAAATACTGACCCGGACGCTTTTCTTCCACAAGGCTGTATTTCCAGCGGCATGGCTGGGCACATTCGCCCCGGTTTGAATCTCTGCCGACAAGATAATTTGATATAAGGCATCTGCCCGAAAACGAAACACACATTGCTCCGTGAACAAAGCACTCAATGTCAATATCCTCCGGTAAATTCGCCCGAAGCTCCTTTATTTCCTGCATTGAAAGCTCTCTTGCGGTGACAATGCGTTTTGCGCCCATTTTCACAAATGCATTTGCGGCGGCGTAGTTTACAATACCCGCCTGAGTGGAAATATGAATTTCCACCTCAGGGGCATATTTTTTTGCGTATTCAAGAACGCCTAAGTCTGAGATAATAAATGCGTCAACCTCTGCGTCTTTTGCCTTTTTCAGAAAATCGGGCAGCTCGGAAAGCTCGTTGTTTCTCGGCAGAACATTGCATGTCAGATAGACCTTGACTCCCCTGTCATGGCAATATCTGACGGCCTCTTTAAGCTCGTCTTCGCCGAAATTTGCGGGGTTCGAGCGCATACCGAATATTTTTCCGCCGAGATAAACCGCATCTGCTCCGTAGAGTACGGCGGCTCTCAGCCTTTCCATATCGCCCGCAGGGGCAAGTAATTCCGGTTTTTTCATAGAAACATCCTTATGAAGCATTATCCTTTGCCGCCTGAACACAGTCTTTCTGGAACTGCGCATAATTCTCGGAAAGATAAATTTTCCCGTTATTGTTATGGACAAAGAAGTAATAATTTGTTTCGCCCGGGTAAAGCGCCGCTTCTATGGCGTCCTTACCGGGATTACAGATAGGTCCGGGGGGAAGCCCCTCAACTCTGTAGGTGTTGTATGCGTTTGCATAAATCTCGGCGAGCGTTGCGTCAACATGGCTCTTGACCGAATTTGTGACATAGTCAAGCGTTGAGTTGCACTGAAGAGACGGATAAGTGGAAGAATTAAGTCTGTTGTGTATAACAGAAGAAACATCGCTCATCTGTGATTTATTCGCCGCTTCACGCTGAATAATTGAAGCTATATTGAGAATTTCATCTCTTGTATAGCCGAGCGCTTTAGCCTGCTTCTGATATTCTTTCGTCCACTTTGCGTCGGCGTTATCAAAGAATTTTCTCAGAACCGAAACAGCATTTTCGTTTTTGAAGAATTCATAGGTATCGGGGAAAAGATAGCCCTCGACACCGAGATATCTGACGCCCGACTGATTAATATCATAGTAGAAATTATACTGCTTGGCGACGGTTTCGATATTTGCGTAGAGCTTGCTTGCTTCACAGACGCCGTTCTTTTCAAGACGCTCGAATATCTGCGATATAGTCCAGCCCTCGGGGAAGGTCAGAGTGACTGTGTATTCACCTGTGCTTGTCGATTTCTTTATCGTGTTGAGCATACCCTCTAAGCCGAGCTCAGGCTCGAGATAATAAACACCGCTGAGATATTCGGTGGGAACCCACACATTTTCATTATTTGTGTAGCCGTCAAAATGGCGGAATTTCGCAAAAAGAAGACAAAGCTGTTTCTGCTTTATAAGACCTGCGGAATGAAGCGCATCTATAACATGCTCAAGCGTCGGAGAATTGCCGTTTTTCTCATTTTCAATAACGACGGTAACGCTTGTTTCACCTCTGTTATAAGCGACAATATCGCCTATTGTAGCAAGACCGACTGAGGTCAGAATGAGAGTGAAAACAAGAGCAATACATATAAAGCCTATAAAGCCTGTGAAAGCACCTCTTTTAGAGCGTGTTCTGAGCCTGACAACCTTTTTTTCGTTTTCAGCCGCATTTGAAGACGGATCAGGCGAATTCCCGTTTTCCGAGGCTAAATCGTGGGGCTGTTTTTCAGGGGCGGCAGCCTGCTGAGGGCGCCTCGGGACAAATTCAGGTTCCTGTGAAAAAACATTACGCCGTACTTCTTCGGGCGGTTTAGCCGAAATATCGGAAGAAGTGTTTCTCTGCTCAGTCGCCGTTTTTCTCTGCGCAGGCGAATTATATTCAACCGCAGTTCTCTGAGGTCTCTGAACGGGCTGAGGCGGCTGCTTTCTCTGAATACTGTTTTTGTATTGACCAAGCTCCTCCTCAAACTGTTTGAAAGACTGCCTGCTCTCTTCTTTTCGCTGAACCTCTTTTTCTCTGTCAGACTGACTTGAAAAGGCGGCGAAGTCGTAGTCAAAGCTGTCATCGACGCTGTCATCTATGTGAACGACAAATTTCTGTCTGTTCACGCTGTTGTTTTTGTCCTCGTTGCCGCTGTGTGTTCTGAAATCGGTGAAAATCTCTGACGCATCAAGGTCTGAGAAATCTCTTCTTCCCTTATCATCAGCCATGAAGACACCTCCTGTAAATTTTTTTATTTTTCTCTTATTATTTGCTCTGCATTGATTTAAGTATAGAAAACGCTTTTTCTCTGCCGACAAAGACTGAGGCTATTTCTGCGCCGAACTCGAGAGAAACGCCCGCTCCCCTCGCAGTTATGAACTTTCCGTCACGGGCGACATAGCTTTCGCTGAGCCTTGCGCCGTCAAGGTGTGACTGAAATTCGGGGAAAGCTGTCGCTTCTTTGCCCTTTAAAAGTCCTTTATGACCGAAAACTGACGGTGCGGCGCATATAGCGCAGAGATATTTGTCGTTCTCGGCACAGTAGTCAATGAAACGCTGAACCGTATCGTTCTTTTCAAGGTTTAAAGTGCCCGGCATTCCGCCCGGGAGGATAACAGCGTCCAGATCATCGAAAGAAGCTTCGTCCTCTCTGATATCCGCCGTAATTTTTATACCGTGAGAGCCTGTGATAACATCGGCGCCGACGCCGACTGTTCTGACCTCGAGACCTGCTCTTCTGAGCACATCAACCGGTCCTATCGCTTCGACTTCTTCAAAGCCGTCAGCTAAAAATACATAAATCATATTTCTTCCTTTCATATGTGCTTTTTAACGCACTCATAAATATCGTCAGCAATACTTTCAATACTTCTCGGCTGACCGTTTTCACTGCATTTTATCACATGCCAGCCGAGCTTTTCAGCGGCATACTTCGCAGTTTCATAGCACGAGAGAAGATATCTGACATTTCTTTCGTGAACGTCTTTTTTGCCCTCGTTGCCGTCGTATCTTTCGCTCATGAGCCTCTGCGAGATTTCAACGGGCATGTCGAGGAATATCACGCAGTCGGGTGACGGAATTGAGAGCTTATTGTATTCAAAATCAAACAGCCATTCAAGGTATGCGTCCCACATATTTTCGGGCAGCTTTGTCATCTGATGAACCGCATTTGAGGTCGTGTAGCGGTCGGCAAGAATAAGCCTGCCTCCGTTATATTCCCTGCTCCAGTATTTTTTAAAGCTCGCATATCTGTCGGCGGCGTAAAAGGTTGACGCGGCGTATGCGTTGACGTCGCCCGGTTCGGAGCCGAACTGACCGTCAAGATACATTTTGACGAGCGTGCTTGACTCGTCGCTGTAATACGGCAGTTTTATTTCAAAGGGAGCCTTTTTGTCTTCTTCAAGTCTTTTTTTGAGAATTTCAATCTGAGTGCTTTTTCCGCTGCCGTCAAGACCCTCAATAACTATCAGTCTGCCCATATCAGTAGGTTAAAATAACAGCGAAAACTTTAAGCGTTTCGTCGTTTCTGTTCGCTATAGAGTGTTCTTCACCGCTGGGGCACACACAACTGTCGCCCTTTTCCAGAATAACCGTCTCTCCGTTATCATTATAAGTTGCCGTGCCCTCAATAACATAGAAAACTTCTTCTTCGTTTTCGTGAACATGAGCGCCTATAGAGCAATCCTTTTCAAGAGTGATAACGCCTAAAAGTCTTGCGTTGCCTTTATATTCGCCCTTATCGAGAATATTTGTGACGACAGCCTGACCGTCGCCGCCTCTCATTGCAACCTTTATCTGCTCGTTCATTTCTGACTTTCTTTTTACCATTTAAAAAGTCCTCCTCAAGGGAATATTGTTTTCAAGTAAAATTTCCCATAATAATTTACTTTACATTATATCATTATTTTCAATTTTATCAATACTTAATCGCATATTTAATAGTATAAATAATTAAATATATAGGGATTTTTCGCTTTGAAACATAAAGCGGCTGTCATTTCGGCGCATAGCATCCGAAAGTGACAGCCACATTGTCTTTTTTATTTTAACAAGCTATTTCTTCTCGTAGAGCACATGCTCATATTTTATATCCGTTCCGCCGAAATCTATTGATTTTCTCTCAAAAAGCTCTTTATCAAAACGAGGGAAATAAGTATCGGCTTCACTGTCCCGAGCCTGCGCCTCTGTAAGATATATTCTGTCGGCATAAGGCATAAAGAGAGTGTAAACACTGCCGCCGCCGATAATGAAAACCTCGTCTTCATTCTTCACATTTTTAAGGATTTCTTTAAAGTCGGTGAAAACCTCCGCACTCTCGGCGGCATATTGCGCATCAGTGGTCAGAACGATATTTCTCCTTTTCGGCAGAGCCTTCGGGAGGGACTCAAAGGTCTTTCTGCCCATAATAACGGTTTTGCCTGTGGTAACACGCCTAAAAAAAGGCAAGTCACCGTCTAAATGCCATATCAAATCATTGTTTTTGCCAAGCTCATAATTTTCGCCGACAGCCGCAATAAGACTCAGTATCATAATAATTACCTCACTGTGCGATAGGGAACGAAAGCTTTCCCATATGCTGATAATCTATCAGCTTAACATCTTTAAGCTCAGCCGAATTGTCAAAATCAAAGAAATCCTTAACCTCGGGATTAAGCCATAATTTCGGAGCGGGGAGCGAACCGTTTTCATCAAACCGCCTTATCTGCTCTTTTATGGCGTCAATCTGATTGACATATATGTGAGCGTCCTTAATGCTCCAATCGAGAGTCCCCGGCTTTAAGCCGCAGACCTGTGCGAGCATACATAAAAGCGTCGCATACTGAGTGACATTAAACGGCAGACCCAACGGCACGTCACAGCTTCTCTGATGAACCCATGCGCTGAGCTTTCCGTCGGTGACATCCCACTCGCTTGACCACACGCATGACGGCAAAACGGCAGTGCTCAGATAGTCGTTCTGCCACAAAGAAATAACCATGCGCCTGTCCTCGGGGTGGTTTTTTATCTTGTCGATAAGCTCCTGAGTCAGACCGAACTTTTTAACAATATAGCCGTATGCAGTACCTATTGTGTGCGCCCACTCTTTGCCGAAAAACTTATGAACCTCTGTTTTTTTCAGCTCTCCGTTTTCGTCGGTGAGCATCTGAACAGCGTTCCAGTAGCCCTCTTCATCTATCTCCCACTCGTTCCAGATATTGACGTTTCTTTCTCTGAGCCAGCGCACATCGTTTGACTGAGCCTGATAAATCCACAGCATTTCAAGCACAGCCTGACGGATAAACAGTTGTTTCGTTGTCAGAACAGGAAATTCCTGAGACAAATCAAAGTGAAAATGATGCGACGGCACCTTTAAGGTGTTTATACCTGTCCGGTTTATAACCTCGGTGCCCTGACTGAGTATTCTTTTGCAAAGACCGAGATATTCCTCATCCCATTTTGACAAGGCTGCTCCTCCCCTCTTTTATCAGCTGACCTTCCACTGTGACGGGGCGATAAATTTCATCTTATTCTTACCCGTAAGTGAATCGTACTGTGTTTCAATTATTCTGTATTTGACAACGCCGAGAATATAATCTTCTCTGATAAGACCGACAAGACTTGAACGGCTGTCCGAAGAGTGCTGTCTGTTGTCACCCATGACGAAAACATAGCCCTCGGGGATAGTCAGCGGAAACTCCCAGTCGCAGGGCGTTATCGTGTCGTTGTTAATATAGGGTTCGTCAATAACCTTGCCGTCAACGGTGACAGTACCGTTTGAAGTGTCTATTGAGATAGTCTGACCGCCTGTCGCTATGACACGCTTGACAATAGGCTCGTTGAAAGCATTGGGCTGAGTGATGATGATAACCTGCCCGTACTCAGGCTCTTTGTCGTATGCGGTGACGATGAGCCAGTCGCCGTCGCAAAGAGTCGGGAGCATTGATTCCCCCTTGACGCCGACAAAGCGGAAAACAAGCGTAAAAATAATAGCTATAGTGACAATCGCCGAGGTCATAACCGAGGCAAAGTCATAAAAGCTCTCGTAAAGCTTCTCTGCCGCTGTTTTTTCTTCTTCATCGGGCTTTTTCTCTTCTTCGGCGGCTTCTGCCACAGTCTTTTCGCTATCTGAAAAAGGCTCGGTCAGCTCCGGAACATTCAGATTTTCATTTTCAAGTATTTCTTTTTCTTCTTCCATTTATATCAACTCCGAAAATATAATTATAATCAGAAAAAATATGTATATATCTCTTCAAGTATATATTATAATGCAGGGTATTTCTCAATGTGTTAATAAATTGTATAAATGTTTAGTTTTTTCGGCACAAAAGAAACAGAGCAAGTCGCCCTGCTCTGTCTGCTTTTCTTTAGGAATTAAACAATCTTTTCCTTAACCTTAGCTGCCTTACCGACTCTGTCACGAAGATAATAGAGCTTGCTTCTGCGGACTTTACCGTATCTGATGTGCTCAACCTTGGCAACATTGGGTGAATGGAGCGGGAAAACTCTTTCAACACCTACGCCGTATGAAATGCGGCGGACTGTGAAAGTCTTTGCAACGCCTGCGCCCTTAACAGCTATAACAGTGCCTTCGAATGTCTGAATTCTTTCTCTCTCACCTTCACGGATTTTTACGTGAACCTTAACTGTTTCACCGACCGCAACCGAGGGAACTTCTGTCTTGAGAGAAGCGTCTGAGATTAACTTGAGTGCGTCCATTTTGAATCCTCCAATTAATTTTCTAACGTTCTTAACAATTACTTTGCCAGAGGACCGCCTGTTTAAATGATTCGCCTTTAAACCGCATCGTCAGCGCGATGGATACAAATGCCTTAGTATATTAGCACACGAGCGACCTTTTGTCAATGGTTTTTATGAAGATTTTCAGCGTTTTTACGCATTTTTACGATTATCTTTTTTCACTGAAATTCTTCCATATTTTCAAGAAAGAGTTTTTTTCTGATAATATTAACGGTAACAGCTTCGCCGTAAATTTCGGTTATTTTATCGCTGAAAAGAGACGGGTTGACATTTGTGCTACCCCCTGCCCTCAGAACAATGGTACAGATAATGTCGTCGCCGCTTATTTTTGTCTCTGCGCTTTTCATATTCTCAATAAGATTAATCTGCTTTAGCTCCTTATGTCTGCCCTTTTTGCCCATTTTTTCAACGATAAATTCGCTTTGCGTGAGACTGTCGTTGATAATCTGTTTGACTTTTAAAGGGTCTTCTGCGCCCGAAAAAATAATATCAAACTCACCGAAAGCAATATATTTCGGGTCAAACCGGGGCTCGGTAACTTTTTTGATGCTTATACCCTCGGGCATGACCTCTCTGAGCTTATTCTCAATTTCACCGTTTGTTATTTCACCCTCAACACGAATGTCAACGCTTTCACACACCGACTGCATACCGAGTGAAAGAGGGAGAGCGAACTGCATATAAGGACGGGGATTAAATCCCTCGGTGAACCACAGAGGTATTTTAGCCCGCCTTATCGCACGGGTGAAACAGCGCATCAAATCAAGATGAGAAATGTATCTGACTTCGCCCAGCTTATCAAACCATATTCTTACACAGCGCATCGCATTTACCTCCGTTAAGTCTGTTTGTTCCGCAGCCCGAGCATTTTTCACGGCAATGCGGCGTTGTTTCGCTTCTTCTCGCCTTCTCGCTTTCGTCTATCAGGAACTGCTTTCTTATACCGTAGTCAAGGTGATCCCACGGCAGAATTTCGTCATATTCACGCTTTCTGTTAGCGTAAAAAGCGGGGTCAACGCCTATCTCTTCAAAAGCGTTCATCCACTCGTCAAAGAGGAACTGATCGTCCCAGCCGTCAAATTTACAGCCTTTTCTGTGCGCCGCTTCGATAACCTTACCGAGTCTTCTGTCCCCTCTTGCAAACACGCCCTCTAAGAAAGAGGTGTTTGTGTGGTGACAGCTTGCGCTGATTTTCTTTGAAGTGATTGATTTAAGAAGGTGTGCCTGCTTCCGGGCAAGCGTTTCCATAGTATCCTGAGCGTCCCACTGAAACGGCGTGAAAGGCTTGGGCACAAAGGAGGAAACGCTTATATTGACAGTGACGCCCTTGCCCTTTGGTTTTTGGGGATTGCGGTAAAACTCATCAACAACCTTTTGCGCAAGCGCAGGAATACCCTCAACATCATCAAGTGTTTCTGTCGGCAGACCGAGCATAAAATAGAGCTTGACCGTTGTCCAGCCGCCCTCAAAAGCAAGCCGCGCCGTGTGAAGCATTTCCTCCTCGGTGACATTTTTATTTATTGCGTCACGAAGTCTCTGAGTGCCCGCTTCGGGGGCAAAGGTAAGACCGCTCTTTCTGATAAGCTTGAGTTTTTCGACAAGCTCGTCCGAAAAATTATCGACACGAAGCGACGGGAGAGCTATATTTATTTTATCGGGAATGCTCCACTCAAGCATTTTTTCAAGAAGCTCCTGAAGATGTGGGTAGTCGCTTGTGCTAAGCGATGAAAGTGATATTTCGTCATAGCCCGTGACATCGAAAAGATGTTTTGACTGACAGTTGATTGTGTCGGGGCTTTTGAGTCTTATAGGTCTGTAGAGAAAGCCCGCCTGACAGAAGCGACAGCCTCTTATACAGCCTCGCATTACCTCATGAACCACTCTGTCGTGAACAACCTCGACAAAGGGCACGACAAATTTATCGGGGTAATAAACCTTGTCGAGATCCGAGATAATTCTCTTTGTGACCTTTTCGGGAGCACCGCAAGTAGGCTCAACCTTTTCTATCGTTCCGTCTGTTTTATATGTCACATTATAGAGCGACGGAACATATACGCCGCCGATATGAGACGCTCTTTCGAGAAATTCCTGCTTTGTTGCGCCCGATTGCTTACATTCCTTAAGAAGGTCGAGAACCTCGTCGTTCATCTCTTCGCCCTCGCCTAAAACGAACAAATCAATGAAATCCGCCATAGGCTCGGCGTTACACACACACGGTCCGCCGGCAAAAACAATAGGAGTAAGCTCCGTTCTGTCCTGCGCCCGTATGGGAATCTGAGCTAAATCAAGCATATTCAGAACATTTGTGTAAGAAAGCTCATACTGCAAAGTAAAGCCGAGAATATCAAAATCCTTTATCGGGTCGCCGCTTTCAAGCGCAAAAAGAGGAATATTATTCTTTCGCATTTCCTCTTCCATATCCACCCAAGGGGCGAACACTCTTTCGCACCAGCAGTCATCACGCTCGTTTGCAATAGCGTAAAGAATTTTCATTCCAAGATGGCTCATACCTATTTCATATGTGTCGGGGAAACAGAACGCATACCGCAGATCGACTTTATTCTTGTCCTTTATAACGCTGTTCAGCTCACCGCCCGTATATCTGCCCGGCTTCTGAACCTTAGGCAGTATTCTTTCCACGTCTTTATTTATCATAATCCAAACTCCCGTAAGTGTATTCAAAAGATATAATACACTATATTGCGCTTTTTTTCAATTGGAAAATCCGATTTATCAGAAGAATTACGAGATAAATAATCACAACGACAAGGCTCGGGTTAGCCATTCCGAGATAAACCGTCACGCCGAAGAAGATAATCAACAGTACGGTCGTCACTATTGAGACATCCGTTATTATCTCCTGAGCCGATTCTTCGGGTATGCGGCGGCATAAGATGAACCACAGCCCTCTTGCTCCGTCGAGCGATTCGATAGGCAGAAGATTAAACAAGGCTATGACGAGATTTACCGCGCATACGGCAAGCGAAAACTCTGTGTGTGAAAAAATATATATCAGGTATGCGCAAAGTGAAATAATCAGATTGACCCCTACGCCGGAAAGGGCAATTATTATTTCACCCGAAAAGCTGAGACACGGGCGGCATTTTCTGTCTATCCTCAGACCCGAAGCTGAAAACAGAAGCCTCTGAGGATTTTCCTTTAAGGCTATCATTGAGATAAGATGACCGCACTCGTGTATAAGCGACGAAAAAAGCGAAATGAGCACAATAACATTATCGCATATCAGAAGCATAAAGGTTATCACAAGAAAAAAGCTCGCTCTTATTTCAATAACGGTGTTTTTTATCTCAAGCCTGAGCATCGCTGAAAAATTCTCTCATTGCGTCTATCTCATCGGTGATATCGCTTTTCGTCAGCTCGAAGCTCTGAATATAATCAAGCCCTTCTGCTATCTTTTCTCTGAGCCCACCCGTGAAGGACATAAGAAACAAAGAACACGTCATTATAATGCACACGACAATCTGAAAGACAGTGAGAGAAAACAGAGCGTCCTTACTTTCGTTTTCTCTGTCATCATAATACATCTGTGCGGCAATATCTTCAAAGGTGTTATTATCTTCATTTAACGCTTCGTTTTCTTCATATATCTGCATGGTATCACTCCCTTACAGAATAATATGAAAAGTGCTGTGAATTAATTCTCATATCTGCGTGCGTTTCTTTTTTGCCGATAAATTATGCGTTCTTTTGTTTTTTCTGTATCAAATTTATTGCTATTTTATTTTCTGTATGTTATATTTAGTTTATAATTTTACGGAGGTGGATATATGACAGACTTCAAAACAAGTCCGTTTATGTACGGACTGGCTCTCTTTGTGGTCGCTTTCATCATCGGTCAATCGGTTTTCTTCATTGTAAAATCGTGGAAGCACGGCAAAGAGATAGGCATTGACACACAAAAAATGAAAGACACAGTTATTTCAAGCGTTCTCTTCACCATAGCCCCCGCTATTTCTATTCTTGCGACAGTGCTTGCCCTTGCTTCGGCTCTCGGCATCGTTCTGCCGTGGATAAGGCTCACCGTTATCGGCAATCTTGCTTACGAAACGGTTGCGGCGGAAAACGCACTGGGCGCTATGGGCTCATCGCTTGCAAGCGAAATCACAGACCCCGAGAGCTTTTCGGCCGTTGCGTGGACTATGACAATAGGCTCATGCTTTCCGCTTATTCTCCTGCCTATTCTGTGTAAAAAAATACATAAGACAATGGGCAATCTCACCTCGAAGAGCGAAAACGCTTCAAGGCTCGGTGATATTTTAGGCGCCGCCGCTTTTATCGGCATTATCGCCGCTTTCATAGCAAGAGCCATTGACGGCGTGCCCTCAGACGCTCCTGCGGCAGGTGTTCTCTCGGTTGCAACTCTCGTTTCAGCCATGATTTTCACCGTTGCGCTCGATTATCTCTGCACAAAAAAGAAGCTCGAAAAGCTCTCTTCATTCGTTCTGCCCGTTTCAATGTTCGGCGCAATGGGAATTGCAATGCTCATTTCTCAGCTCTTCCCCGCCGCAAGTCAGATAGTCTGGAGGTAAAAGTATGAATACAAAAAAGAATTACACAGACAGAGTTCACACATGGGGCCGCATCTGGTCTGTCGCGGCGCTTATTGTCCTTATGCTTGTCCCTCTCAGCTTTTCGGTTTATTATAACGCTTTCCCGAGCGGCAGTGTTCTTGTGAAAGCTCTTATAGCGGTTATCCCTATATACTGGGCAACGGCAATAATTGAGACGCTGACCTATACGCCGCTTCTCGGCGCAGGCGGAACATATCTTTCCTTTGTCACGGGTAATATCACAAACTTAAAGCTCCCCTGCGGTCTTAACGCTATGGAAAGAGCCGGCGTCAAATCAAACTCTGAGGAGGGCGAAGTTATCACGACTATCGCTATAGGCGCTTCGGCAATAACCACGACAATTATTATTGCTGTCGGAGTTCTTCTTTTCACGCCCATTATACCTAAGCTCACAGCACCCGACTCGGTTTTCAAGGTAGCATTTGATAATGTTATCCCCGCTCTTTTCGGTGCGCTCGGCGCTTCATATTTCGCAAAGCACTGGAAGATTTCAATTTTCCCGATTCTTGTCGGCGTTATCGTTTATATTTTCGTTCCGTCTCTGCCTGTCGGAACAATGATATTTGTCACCATAGTAGCAAGTATCGGCGGAGCATTTGCAATGTATAAGCTGAAATGGATAAAGTAATTTTTTAGTCTATTCCGTTTTATACTGATTATTCAGACGGTTTTGTGTGATAAAAAAGCATAAATTTAAAAGCAAAATGTCAGTTGAGTTCATACTGACATTTTGCTTTTTATTCTGCGATTAATTTATTTATTACTCTATTCTGACTTTAACGCTGTATGAGCCGTAAACCCAGCATTTTTCCGCACCTTTGACATAGACAACGGCGTTATAGCTTTCCGTTCCTCCGCCGGCGTCTGTGAGGTCAACCTTTGCAAGGATATTTTCGGTTTTGAGGCTTTTAAGCTCCGAAGAAGGACCGACAACCGTTATACCCTTTATTCCGTCAGATATAAGCCTTGCGGTTTTTCCGTCGGGGACATTGAGAAGCGTGATATTTTCGCCCGAAGCGGAAAATGTTTTCGTGCTCATCGGGTAGCAGTTGACATTCACCTGAACCTCATTGATATCATCAATAATCTTAACCTCATCAATATTATCAAGTCTGAAAGTGAATTTGTTGTTCTTGTTCAAAAGCTCATTGAAACTTATTGTGCCGACATTGAGCGTTTCAAGCGACTCGAGAACACTTTCTGCAGCGGCAACTCTGAGCGTTTTGGGATAGATATTGACCTCGGGCATATTATTTTCATAATATGAGGGCACATTGACATATCTGACCGAAATCGGAATTTCTTTCACCTTTGAAACAGGAACTGTAACCAAAGGATTCTCAACATTGTTTTCAAAGGTGATATATTTCGCTTTTTTACCGTCTGCGGTCACTGCGCTGAGTGAAGCCTCAAGCTCCTGAGTGCTTGTCAGCGGCTCACTGATTTCAGCCGTAGCCAGAAACTTTTCTATTTTGTTTATCTCGGTCGCAGGACCGTTGACGGTAATTGTCGAGCCCGGAAGTATAGGGTCTTCGTAGATATACCCGTCAGGCACGACCGACGTCTCGGCTTTAAGCTCGACTTCAACAGGGAATGTAGCCGTCTTCGGAATATCAAAGAAAACATCAACAGCATTTTTTGAAATATTAGTTATCTTTATTTCGGAATTTTTATTGACCGAAGCCGAAAGCTTGAGCCTCTGTGTGCCCGCTGAGTCAACATAATTGCTCGAAGCGGTGACGGAAATATCGCTCGCTGAAAGAGCGCCGCCCGAAACGAGATATTTTTTACCTTTGACGGTGACGTCAACATAGGTTTCTTCAAAACCGAAGATTTTATATAACGAATTATCGCTTTCTTCAACAGTAACCTTAACATTTTCAATGACCCTTGTGACATTGTCGCCGACGGTCATCGAAACTATAGCCCACAGCACTATTGCGGCGAGAAGAGAAATAACCAGAACAAATTTATTGTTCATCAGAAGGTCGTTGAATGACAGCTTTTTCTTATCAGCCATTTTTGTTACCTCCGAAAATTTTCTTAAAGAAGGACCGGTCGCTCTTGTCGCTTATAACGAAATGATTCATAAGAGTTTCACGAAGCTCACCCGGTGAAATGTTCCTTTTGAGAAAGCCCTGATAAGCGACGCTTATCGCTCCCGTTTCTTCGCTGACAACAACTATAACCGCGTCGCTTTGCTGACTTAAACCGACAGCCGCTCTGTGTCGGGTGCCCAGTTCGCTTGAAAGCGCATCATTTGTCAGAGGGAGAATACAGCCCGCAGAAATAACACGGTTGCCTCTGATAACGGACGCGCCGTCATGAAGCGGAGCTTTGGGGTAGAAGATATTGCCGATAACCTCGGTTGTGACAAGAGCGTCAATTTTATTGCCCGAATCAATTATCTCACCAAGAAGAGTTTCTTTTTCAAAAACAATAAGAGCGCCTATCTTTTTATCGCTCATGTTGCTGCAGGCCTTGCAGACGGCTGTGATGGTTTCGTCAGCCTCTTCGGTCACTCTCCCTCTGCTGCCGAAACGCTTTTTGCCGATGCTCTCAAGAACATGGCGGATTTCGGGCTGAAACAGAAGAAGCATAACAAGAACAACATCGGCGAACACTCTCGAAAGAATATAGCTTGTCATCTGCATATTAAGCGCCTTGACAACAAAATAAATTGCTCCCAGAAATACGATACCTTTAACAAGCTGAATAGCCTTCGTTTGTCTTATAAGTTTAATGACGTTATAAATAATAAAAGTGACAAGACATATATCAAGCAAATCGAAAAAAGTGAAAGACGAAAAAAGACTGACAATATTTTTCAGAAGCTCTGATACTTGAGCATACATTTTCCTCACCTGCCGTAAAATTTCTCATTCTTTATATATGATAACATAATAATCATACATTTTCAATTTTATTAAGACAATTTATTAAATTTTTTAAGTCATTTTTTGAATTGAAAATTCCCGTGCTGACTCTGACAAGACCGCTGTCAGCCGTGCCTCTGCTTTTATGGGCAAGGTATGCGCAGTGATAGCCCGCCCTGACGCAGAAGCCTAAGCGGCTGAGTTTTTCCGCAGTTTCCTCGCTGTGCATTTCTTTGTGTCTGAACGAGACAATAGGAACGCTTTTTTCACAGGGTATGCGTGAGAAAACCTCATATCGCCCATTGTTTTCCAAAAAGTCATAAAGCTCACTGCAAAGCCATGTTTCACAGCGGTGTATGCACTCGGGAGTGTTTCTTCTGACAAAATCGACGCCTGACTTAACGCTCATTATACCCGGCAGATTAAGAGTACCGCTCTCTAATCTGTCGGGCAGATACGGCGGCTGTTCGGGGCTTTGTGATTCACTGCCCGTTCCGCCGAAAAGAAGCGGCTTTATATCGTCAGTTCTCAGAAGCAATGCGCCTGTGCCCATAGAGCCGTAAAGCCCTTTATGCCCCGAAAGGCAAAGAGCCGTTATATTCATTTTTTCGACATCTATCGGTATCACGCCTGCGCTCTGGGCAGCGTCAACGATAAAGATAAGATTATATTTCCGGCAAAGCGCCCCTATTCTCTCTATCGGAAGCACGTCGGCGAATACGTTTGAAGCGTGAGTGCAGATTATCGCCCTTGTGTCACGCCCTATTTCATTTTCAAACGAGCGCACAGTATCATTATCGTCAGGATAAGTCTTTGCGATACTGTATCTTATCTTTCCCTCATTTTTCATTTTTTCAAGAACACGCAGTACGCTGTTATGCTCAAGGTCCGAGCATACGACATGGCTGTTGTTTTTTATAAGCCCGAAAATCGCAGTGTTAAGACCGTGAGTGCAGTTCTGAGTGAAAATCACATTCTGCGGCTTATTCAGATTAAAAAAACCGCTCAGCGCTTTTCTTGCCGAAAATACCTCCTGTGAAGCACGCATTGCCGCTTCATGACCGCCTCTGCCCGGATTTGCGCTTATACGCATACCCCGAAGCACGGCCTGTGTCACGCACTGAGGCTTCGGCGACGAAGTGGCGGCATTGTCAAGATATATCACTGCGCACCGCTCCATTCAATGCCCATATTTTTTATATTTTCTCTGTTCAGAATTTCATGGGCTTTATATATATCGCCCTCGGGGAAAAGAACATAGGCGCAGCCCTGTTTTCCCGTGCCGCCGGCGAGTCTTTTTATCTGTGAACGAACCGAATATTTAAGCAAAGTCTCTCTTGCGAGCTGTGCATAAGTTATTGAATTAAATCTGATAAATCCTTTCTGCATAATAAAACACCTCTCTGCATTATATTATGCAAAGGGGTGTTGTTCGGATATATCCGATTATTCGATAAGGCAGACAGCGTGGGCGGCTATTCCCTTGCCCTCGCCCGTGAAGCCGAGGCCTTCTTCGGTCGTTGCCTTAACGCTGACACAGCTTACATCTATACCGCATACTTTTGCGATATTTTCACGCATAAGAGGGATATGCGGCTTCATTTTCGGCTTCTGCGCAAGAATAGTCGAGTCTATATTGACTATTTTAAAACCGTTCTCTCTGAGCTTTTCGACGACCTTTGACAGCAGCATGAGACTGTCTGCGCCGAGATACTCAGGGTCGCTGTCGGGGAAAAGACAGCCTATGTCTCCAAGCGCCGCCGCACCTAAAAGTGCGTCGGAAACCGCATGAAGAAGCACATCGGCGTCGGAGTGACCCAAAAGCCCCTTTTCATAGGGAATGTCAACACCGCCGATAATGAGCTTTCTGTTTTCCGTCAGAATATGAACGTCGTAGCCGTGCCCTATTCGCATAAGTCATTCTCCTTTTTTTCGCCGAAGCATTCATTCACCGCAGAGATAAAATCTTCATACGTCATAAAGGTATTGAGAACCTTGACAAAGGATTTCGTCGAAAGCCTTTTCGGCAGAGACAGAAAGCTAAGCAGCTTTTCTTTTCTCTCTTTGCAGTCGGCAGTCCCCGAAAGACCGTGTTCAAAAAGGTCAACATTGGTTATAAGCCGTCTTTCCTGCGGTTTTTCTTCTGTTTCAAATTCTATCCCCGCTTTTTTCAGAGCGTCAAATATTATATCTGAAGACACGCCCTCAACACCGAGCTTGCCCTCCTTTGACGGCTCGGTTTTTCTTCTTTCCTTCCCGAAAATATCGGGAATGTATGCGTGAAAAACCTTATCTTCGGGCAGAGAGCCGCCAAGATAGCTTCTGATTTTGAAGCCCGCCGAATCGCTGTCGGTCATTATGAGGATACCTCTTTCGTCGGCAAGCCGTCTTATCAGCCTTTGCTTTTCTTTATCCTTGAAAATGCCGAAGCCGTCTGTTTCAATAATCAGTCCGTCTATGAGAGAAGAGAGTTTGATTTTATCATATCTCCCCTCAACGATTATCGCTTGTTTTATCTTAATCATATCAGATGAGCATAAGTCTGACCATAGCTTCTTCTATTGTCAGCCTTACCTTGCTTTCTTCGTAGTTTGTTTTTAGCTTTTCATCAGCTTCAGAGAGTATCTCAAGAGCGTTTCTGAGCTGAATTATACTGAGCTTTGAAGCGTCTCTCGCTCCGTTTGAAAGGCGAAATTCTCGCCCTCTGTAGTTGAACGCTTTCGCAGGTGCGCTTGAGTTTTCGCCGTTCGTAATAGCTACCTTTGCCCTATACATATCGACGTATGCGCTGATAAGTGCGCCCATAATAAGCGTAGGCTCTGTCTTTGTGAAAAACAGGGTATCAAGAGCTTCATACGCTTTATCGAAATTGCCCGCAATAAGAAATTTTGTCAGCGTAAACGCAGTAGCCTCCGTGCTTTTTATCGCAACAGCGTCAATATCCCTCTGCGTTATCTCACGCTTTCCTGCGAATAAGCATACCTTTTCAAGCTCATTGAGAAGCACGTTCAAATCATCGCCGACAAGGCTTATGAGATAGCGTGCGTCTACACTCGAGAGAACGCAGTCACGCTTTTTTGCCCCTCCCACAAGCATTTTGACAAGGTCTGCGCCCGTCTTTTTATCAAGACAGACCGCACAGCCGAATTTATCAAACGCCTTTATGACCTCAGACCATTTTTTATCCTTACGGTCAACCGAAACGGTATCCTGCTTAAAAATCAGAACGGAGGTATCGGGAACATCGCTTATAAGCTGACAGAGCTTTCCGCTTTTTCCCGTGTCGAGCTTTGATAAATCCATATCATTGACAACAGTAACAGAATAATCCCCCATCATAGGCATAGCTTCACAGCACTCGGCTATTTCATCGAGTGTGGTATCCTTGCCCGAAAGCGTATGCAGGTTGAAGGTTCTGAAGCTCTCCTGCGTCGTTTTATCAATTATACGGCTGACATATTGCTGTTTGAGATAGCTCTCTTCGCCGTAGAAAAGATAGAGACGCGAAAAACTGTTTTCCCTGATTTGTTTCTTCAGAGCCTCTTCATCAATCATCGCCATTACTTAAAGAATAAAGGAAGCTCCTGAAGGAATATTATATCGTCACGCTTTGCGGCGTCTCCCTCGGCAAGAATTGTCGCCTTGCCGACGATTTCGGAGTCAAACTTAGAAGCAAGCGTTTCAATAGCTATAAGTGATTCGCCTGTCGATATAACATCGTCAACAATGAGAACCTTTTTGCCTCTCATGCTCTCGCCCTCTGTTGAGTCGAGATAGAGAGTCTGGACTGAATCTGTTGTGATTGAACGCACATGAACCGACACAGGCTCGTTCATGTAGAGCTTAGCGCCCTTGCGGCAGACGATATAGGGCTTGCCCGACTGTCTCGCCATTTCATAAGCAAGGGGTATGCCCTTTGCTTCAGCCGAAAGAATAACATCAAACTCAGGGCACTTTTCAAGAAGCTTCTGAGCTGAGTGAACCGTCATTTCGACATCGCCGAAAATAACAAAGCCTGCAATATCAAGATGTTCATTAACCTCGCAGATAGGGAGATCTCTTTCAAGACCCGCTACGTTTATTCTGTATGTTTCCATTTTTTAATCCTCCTGAATAATTAAAATATATCTAAAATCAGTTTCTATCATCCTGCGGGCCATGTAAAGTCTCTGCCGCCCATAAGATGAAAATGAAGGTGCTTGACGGTCTGACCTGCGCTGTCGCCGCAGTTATTGACAACACGGTATCCGTTTGTAAGACCCTCCTGCTTTGCAATTATTGCGATAACCTCAAAGATATGTGAAATAACCGCGCTGTTTTCGGGTGTGACATCATCGGCGCTTCTGATATGCTGTTTCGGTATAACAAGAACATGTGTGGGCGCCTGAGGGTCGATATCTCTGAAAGCGAAAACGGTTTCATCCTCATAGACCTTATCTGAGGGGATTTCGCCCTTTATTATTTTACAAAAAAGACAATCATCCATTATAAAGTTTCCTCCTTATTCAGGGTGAAAAATACAATCCGAACCCGGTTTTTTTCGGAATATTTCCGCCCTTTCTTCGTTAAAATACTCGTCAATTAAGCATTGATTTAACTATTTGAGCTGCTTCCCTGACTGCTTCGGGGAGAGCGTTTATATCCTTTGCTCCTGCCATTGCGCTGTCGGGCTTTCCGCCGCCGTTGCCGCCCGCTTTCTGAGCTATCGCTCTTGCAATATTGCCTGCGTGAGCACCGCATGAGACGGCAGACTTACCGCATACAACACAGATATTGCCCGAGTTTTTAGCGGACTGCACGCCTGCGATAACGCCGATATAATCGTCGCCCTTGCTCTTGACAAGGTCGCACATCTGACGCAGTGCGTCGGGCGTTGTTTCACCTATGAAAGCGCAAACGAGCTTAGTTTCGCCTATCTGCTGTGCATTTTCAAGAAGCGATTTCGTCTTTGCGTTTGCAATCTCGCCGCTGAGTTTTTCAATTTCCTTATCCTTAGCTTTAAGTTCACCTATAACTGCGCTCGCTTTATCGACGAGAACCGACGGTGAAGCCGCTTTAAGAGCCGAAGCCGTGTTTCTGATTATTTCAAGAGAGTCGTCAAGGTATGAAAGAACATTATAGCCCGTGTAACCCTCAATTCGTCTGACGCCTGCGGCGACGCTTGACTCGCTTATAATCTTGAACAGACCGAGTTCACCCGTGTTTGAGACATGAGTGCCGCCGCAAAGCTCAACCGAGAAGTCGCCCGCCTTGACAACACGCACTACGTCGCCGTATTTTTCGCCGAAGAGAGCCATTGCTCCCATTTTCTTCGCTTCATCAATAGGCATCTCCTTTGTTATGACGGGGTATGCCTTGAGTATCTCGTCATTGACAAGCATTTCTGTCTTTTTAATCTCCTCCGTTGTCATAGCGGAAAAATGCACAAAGTCAAAACGGACCGAGTTTTCCGTGACAAGCTGACCCGCCTGTTCAACATGAGTGCCGAGCACCTTACGCAGAGCCGCCTGAAGAAGATGAGCGGCTGTGTGGTTTCTCTTTATTGCGTTTCTCTTACATTCATACACCGAAGCAGTTACCTTTTCGCCGACCGAGACAGTCTCGCCCTCAATGAGATGACCTGTGTGGAGAATAATACCGCTTGGCGTCTTTGTTGTGTCAGTGACTTCGAACACAGCGTTTTCTGTTCTGATAACGCCCCTGTCGCCTATCTGACCGCCGCTTTCGGCGTAAAACGGAGTATTTTTAAGAACGAGCACCGCTTCATTCTCCGCCGAAACAAAGTCTGCTCTTTCCGAATTAACCACAATGGCAATAACTTCGCTTTCGGACTCTGTTTTATCGTAGCACTCGACTGCTGTTTCCGGAATATCCTTGAGGATATTTGCCGTGCCTTTCCAAGCCTCTGCGCCTGCGTCTTTTCTTGCGGCTCTTGTCGCCTTTCTTCTTTCGTCTGAAATGAGCCTGAACTCGTCCTCGTCAACGCTCATGCCCTTTTCGGCAAGAATTTCTTTTGTCAGGTCAATCGGGAAGCCGAAGGTATCCTGAAGCTTGAAAGCGTCGGCGCCGCTTAAAACGTCGCTGTCATGCTTTTCTATAAGAGCGTTAAGAAGCGTCAGACCGTTGTCAACCGTTTTGGCAAAGCTCTCTTCTTCGGCCCTGATAACCTTGACTATAAGCTCTTCTTTTTCACGAAGGTTCGGGTATGCGTTTTCGTTTTCCTTTATAACAGTCTGACATACCTTATATAAAAACGGCTCGTTGACGCCCAGAAGTTTTCCGTGGCGCGCCGCTCTTCTGAGAAGACGGCGAAGAACATAGCCCCTGCCTTCGTTTGAGGGCATTACGCCGTCGCTTATCATAAATGTCGAGCTTCTGATATGGTCTGTGATAACACGAAGCGATATGTCGTTTTTCTCGTTTTCGTGATACTTAACACCCGAAATCTCTATGATATGCTTCATAATATTCTGAACGGTGTCAACCTCAAAAAGATTGTCAACACCCTGCATTACGCAGGCAAGTCTTTCAAGGCCCATACCTGTGTCAATATTACAGCTTTTCAGGCGTGTATAATTACCGTTGCCGTCGTTTTCAAACTGTGTGAAAACAAGGTTCCACACCTCAGTGTAGCGGTCGCAGTCACAACCGACGCCGCATGTCGGACTGCCGCAGCCGTATTTTTCGCCCCGGTCAAAATATATTTCCGAGCAGGGACCGCACGGACCTGCGCCATGCTCCCAGAAATTATCCTCTTTGCCAAGTCTGACTATTCTGTCGGGCGAAACGCCGACCTTCTTTGTCCAGATTTCAAAAGCCTCGTCATCTTCTTCATAGATTGAGCACCATAGCCTGTCCTCGGGGATTTCGAGCACCTTTGTGAAAAACTCCCAAGCCCATGAGGTTGCCTCATTTTTGAAGTAGTCACCAAACGAGAAATTGCCGAGCATTTCAAAATATGTGCCGTGACGGGCGGTTATTCCGACACGCTCAATGTCAGGTGTTCTTATACACTTCTGACACGTTGTGACCCTTTTTCTCGGCGGTGTGACCTCGCCCGTGAAATACTTTTTCATAGGCGCCATACCTGCGTTTATGAGAAGAAGGCTCTTGTCGCCCTGTGGAACAAGTGAGAACGAGGGAAGTCTTAAATGACCCTTGCTTTCGAAGAAGCTCAAATACTTCTCACGAAGCTCGTTGAGTCCTGTCCATTCCATTTTTATCATTTCCTTTCGCTTGAAGAATTGTTTTAAAATTTAAATATTTCTCGCAGAAACCGAAAAAACAGGGTGCTTCACCACAATCTGTATGGGACGAATTTCTCCGTGGTACCACCCAAATTGCGCTAAAGCACCCCTCATTTTCCTTATCGCTGAACTGCGCCGAATGTTTTCATTCAGAGGCTCGGGAAGAGCAGAAGAAAAAGCCTTTCGGAGGGCTTACAGCCACGACCCTCATTCTCTTTGGAAAAGCGTGTGTTTTTCTTCATTTTCCGTCACTGCCGTGAATATTAAATTACCTTATTAATATTACTCTTGATTTTACTTTTTGTCAAGTGCAATTTATAGTCAGAAACGCTTATTCATATTTTTCAAGACATTCTCTGACAATTTTCTGCATTTCGTCATATTTTGACTCGATGTCTTCAACGAGCTTGAACTGGTTTCTCGCTCTGACGATATTGTGTTCGGCGTAATCGGTTCTGAAATATAAATCACCGTCAAGATAATCGGTTAAAAATCTGATTCCGCACTCAAAGGTCATCAGCTTCACGCCGAAAGGCAGATTTTCCTTTTCAGCCTTTGTCAGGCAATCGGCTGTCTCGCTCAAAAAGCCCTCTGCGTAGCTTCTAAAGAGGTCAAGGTCAAAGAATACGTTATCAAGATTAGCGTCGTCTTCTCTTGTGTTATTTGCGCCCGAACGAAGCGAATCGCCGAAGTCGTAGAGCGACACGCCCGGCATTACCGTGTCAAGGTCGATAACGCATATGCCCTTATCGGTGTTGCAGTCAAAGAGAACATTATTTATCTTTGAGTCGTTGTGTGTAACTCTTATCGGTATCTGACCGTTTTCACACAGGTCAACAACACGGTGAGTATCGGCTTCTCTGTCAAGAACAAACCTTATTTCTTTTTCACACTTGTCTTTTCTCCCCGAAGCGTTCTTTTCAAGGCTGTTTAAAAATGTCTGAAATCTCACGGGTGTGTTGTGAAAATCGACAATAGTCTCGTTTAGCTCTTTGGCGGGGTATGTGTTCAGGTATCTCATAAACTTGCCGAAGGTTGCGCCTGCGCTTTTGAACACCTCAAGGTCCTTTGTCTCGTCTATTGTATAGGATTCGTCAACAAAATAATAGAGTCGCCAAGCCGAATTTTCTTCATCAATATAATAGAACTTGCCTGTTTCGCAGGGAAGAAAACGCAGAGTTTCTCTTTCCGGGTCGCCGCCCGACTCTCTGATCTTCTTTCTGACAAAGTGAGTGACGGACGAAATATTCTGCATAAGCTCTTCGGGGTTTTTAAACACATAGGTGTTAATTCTCTGAAGAACATATTTTTTCTCGTCAAGCGTCTCTAAATAATAAGTCAGATTAATAAGACCGCTCTTTTTCTGTTCAATATATGTAATCTTTGAATTTACGCCGAAATGACGGCAGACTTCAACAATCTTTTCTTTATTCATTCTGTAACCTCTTCAACAATAATTTGTGCAAATAAATCAGGGTTATGAAAACCCGGTGGCAGAGCGCCCATAGGTGAAAACGAGCCATAATGCGGTGTATGCGTTTCGTCACCGCACTTATAGAAGTTGCCGCTGAAAGTGCCGCTGTGAACGCCGCCGAGTGACGGGTAAATATCTCTCAGAAGCTCGTTTGAAACAAAAATTTCGTTGCCCCACATTTTCCCCTCTCTGACGGGTGTAATGAGCGGAATTTTATCGGTAAGCTCTTTCAGGCGGGGGCGATTGTTTCTGTTTTTGCCGAAGCCCGAAAGATAAACACCGTTTGCGTTTGTTTCAATGTTTATATAGTCTTCTTCGCCGAGTTTGAGAAAAACTTCAAGACAGCTGTCCTTATAAACAGGCTCATCCGTCTTTGTATAGACAGCCTTGACATTTTCTTCCTCACTCATGAGAAGAACATATATCCCCTCGTTTCTGACAAAACACATTTTTGCCGTCGAGCGGGGTCGGTAGTTTCTGCCGTCCTCCCACTGAAAGCAGTCTATATCCGCTGTCGGAACATCACCCCAAGGCGGCTTTTCATTATAAATAAAAGTTCTGTAAGTTTTCATTTTTAAGCCTTTACACAAATATATATTATTCATCCTTCTTACGGTCGAAAAAGAGAAAATCTCTTTCAAGCCTTATTTTATTTCTCTTTTTTGAGCATATAAATGCGTGATTCCGTGTCAAGTAAAAGTCTTGCGTCACCGCCGGGTGCAATCGAAAGCTGACCCGCCTTAAAGCCTGCGTTCATAAGAGCGTCGCCGTAAACAGAGCGGTTTTCTTTCTCTGTAGTGAGCTTAACTGTGTTACAGATAAAGTCATAGACCTTTCCGTCGTCAACATCAAACTTTATCGGCAAAGGAGAGCTGTTGATAATCCCGCCGAAGGTCTTTATGTTCAAAAACTGAACTCTGTTTGTCAGGCGGTATTTAAACGTCTCGTCAAGACCGACAAATTTAATCACATCATTACCTCTGTTAGGTCTGACACGGTCAACGAAATAGCCCATAGCCGCTTCTGTTTTATCCTTTGAAACTATCATCCACTTTGCGGTTTCGTCCTTGAAGAAGTCGCCTATGCGATAGAAAGTGCCGAACTGAAAGAGTGAACGGTGAGCTTTATAAAACTCAATCTGTTTCTTAACCGCCGCTCTGTCAAACCTATTGAGCTGTGTAACGTCAAGCTCATAGCCGAGAATACCGAAGCAGGCGACATTGAAGCGGTTTTCGATATTTGCCTGTCTCATTGTCGAATGCGAGGGCGAACAGGCTACATGCATACCCATAACGGACTGAGGGTAGCCGTATGAAGTGCCCGTCTGTATCGAAACTCTGTCGAGCGAGTCTGTGTTGTCACTGGTCCAGCACTGAGGCATATAGCAGAACATTCCGAGGTCGAAACGGTTGCCGCCCGATGAACAGCTTTCAAACAGAACATGGGGGAATTTCGCCGTGAGAGAATCAATAATTTCATAAAGTCCCATTATGTAGCGGTGGAAAATCTCGCCCGCCTTTGAACCGCTTCTGTGTGAAAAGACATCGGAGAACGTCCGGTTCATGTCCCACTTGATATATTCGATATTGCCGTAGCGCAAAACATCAATAAGCGTATTGAGAACATAATTTCTGACATCTTCTCTTGTCAGGTCGAGAATAAGCTGATTTCTGCCCTCAGACGGCTCATAGTGGTCTGTTTTAATAGCCCAGTCCGGGTGCGCTCTGTATAAATCAGAGTCCGGAGAAACCATTTCAGGCTCAACCCATAAACCGAATTTCAAGCCCATCTGATTAATCTTTTTCGCAAGCCCGTCAATGCCGCCGGGGAGCTTCTTTTTATTGACATACCAGTCGCCAAGCGATGATTTGTCATTATTTCTCTTGCCGAACCAGCCGTCGTCAAGAACGAACATTTCTGCGCCGAGCTCTTTTCCTGCTTTTGCAATTTCAAGAATTTTCTTTTCGTTGAAGCTGAAATATGTAGCCTCCCAGTTGTTGACAAGAATGGGTCGCTCTTTATATTTCCACTCGCCCCTGACGATGTTTTCTCTGACAAAGGTATGCATATTTTGGCTCATACCGTTCAGACCGTCTGCGCTGAAGGTGAGAACAGACTCGGGTGCGTCGAAGGTTTCCCCCGATTTTAAGTGCCACTCAAATTCAAACGGATTTATACCGTTCTGTATTCTTGTAATGCCGTGATTTGAAACCTCGACACGGGCAATATGGTTGCCCGAATAAACAAGATTGAAGCCGTAGCAGTTGCCGCTGAACTCGGTAGCGTCATCTTCCTTTATCGCAAAGAACGGGTTATGTCTGTTTGAGCTTGTGCCGTTTATCGAGCCGACAGAATATTCGCCGTGATAAAGCTTCTTTTCATGCTTATTTCTCTCATTTGCCCATGACCCGTCAAAGGTGAGCATGGTGTAATCGGGACCCATGGGAAGGTCAAGCTGCATACTTAAAATTGAATTTATGCGGATGAGCTTATCGCTGTTATTTATAAGTCTGACGCTTCTGGTGATAACATTCGCTTCTTCAAAAACGGAATAATACATTTCGAGCACTGCGCCGATGCTTTTATCCTCAAGCGTGACGCAGAGCGTTTCGCTGTCGCCGTATGACGAGGGAAGACCCTTGAGCGACGGCTTTAAGACCTTTTCCGCCTTTACAAAATGAAAATCGGTCGTGAAACACCCGTCTTCATATTTAAGCTGCATTGCGGGGTATCTGTAGTCGCCCTTGCCGTAGGTTGAATACTCCATAGGGAGAGTATCAAGATTAAGATTGCCGCTTTTCTTTGAATATGAGGTCATTGTGCCGACCCCTCTTGAGTGTCTGTCAAAAATGAAAGAATAATCTTCGGTTTCTCTTATTCTCTTGCCGTAATAAAGCGACTCAGGCTTACCCGCGTCTGAAGCACGGAAGATATAGCTTGTATTATTAGTACTGAGGTGAAAAACATTTTCCTTGCCGAAATAAATCATATATAATCTCCTTTTGTGGCGCATACGCACCCATAATTACACATGTTGATTATACAAAATATATTCCCTTGTGTCAAGAAAATAAAACACTATATCAGCAAAAAACCGCAACGAACACCCGAAAGAGGTATGCATTGCGGTTTAATTCAATTTTTGCTAATCGACGACCGAGATTTCTATTTTGTCTATTGTGACGTCAAAGAGCGGTCTGTCCCCTGCCCCGCATTTCACTGCTGCGATAGCATCGACAACCTCCATGCCCTCATAGACCTGACCGAACACACTGTGCTTGAAATCAAGCCAAGGCGTTCCGCCGAGTTCTTTATATGCCTTTGTTATTTCAGCGGGGAAGCCTCTGTCAGCGAGCTCTTCCATTTGTGAAATAAGGCTGTCGGGCACTTCTTTCGCCTGAACGATGAAAAACTGACTGCCGTTTGTGTTCGGACCTGAGTTTGCCATTGAGAGAGCGCCTCTGAGGTTATGAAGCTCAACATCAAATTCATCCTCAAACGAATGACCCCAGATGCTTTCTCCTCCGCAGCCGGTGGCTGTCGGGTCGCCGCCCTGAATCATAAAGTCGTTTATAACACGGTGGAAAATCAGACCGTCATAATAACCGTCTTTAGCGTGGGTGACGAAATTCTCCACTGTTTTCGGAGCTTTATCGGCAAAAAGTCTTATCTTAATGTCGCCCATATTGGTTTTCATTAAAGCGACTGTTTCGCCCGACTGAGGCTTATCTGTCTGTAAGAACATTTTATATGTCTCCTTTTGGGTATTGTGTGAAATAAATATTATCCGCAGAAATCTTATTTAGAAGCTCTGGCGGCTGCCTTTCTCTGAATGAGCTTAACAAGTTCAACAATCGGGATAACGAGTGCGCCAAGAGCGATAGCAACAAGGTATTCTGTTATTTCAACGCTTGTGAACTCAAACGCGGAAGCGATGAACGGAACTTCGCAGACAAGCGTCGTTGCAATAAGCGAACCGACAGCGGCAAGAAGAAGAGCCTTGTTCTGTGAACCGAGCTTGAAAATACTGCCGCGCTGTGAACGCATATTGATACTGTGGAAGATTTCTGCCATTGACATTGTAAGGAATGCCATTGTCGTGCCGTCTGCGCTGTTTGTGATTGCCCAGTTGCCGGCTTCCATAAAGTGACCGATGAAATATGAAATAAGAACAAGTATTGTAACAAGAACGCCCTGATAAGCTACGTCATAGCCCATACCGCCTGAGAAAATACCGGCTTTAGGATTACGGGGCTTTCTTGACATGATATGCGGCTCGGCTTTTTCCATACCGAGAGCGAGAGCCGGGAAGCAGTCCGTTACAAGGTTTATCCAAAGAAGATGAACAGGCTTGAGAATGGTGAAGCCTAAAAGCGAAGCAAAGAAGATGCACAAAACTTCACTCATGTTTGAGCCGAGAAGGAACTGAATTGCCTTACAGATATTATCATAAATGCGGCGACCTTCTTCGACAGCGCCGACTATAGTGGCAAAGTTATCGTCAGCTAAAACCATATCGGCAACATTTTTGGTAACGTCCGTTCCGGTTATACCCATTCCGACGCCGATATCAGCCGATTTGATTGACGGAGCGTCATTAACGCCGTCGCCTGTCATAGCGGTGACGTAGCCTGCGTTTCTCCAAGCGTTGACTATTCTTGTCTTATGCTCGGGCTGAACACGGGCATAAACGCTTATATCCTTGAATTTTTCATTGTATTCTTCGTCAGACATCTTATCAAGCTGCTGACCGGTGACAGCCATTGAAGCGTCGGAAAGAATACCTATTTCTTTTGCGATAGCGACAGCCGTATCGATATGGTCGCCCGTTATCATAATGGGTCTTATACCCGCTTCGAGACATTCGGCGATAGCGTCCTTAACCTCGGGTCTGACGGGGTCAATCATTCCGCTGAAGCCTAAGAAGCATAAATCCTGCTCAAGGAAATCGGCTTCTGAGTTTTCGGGGATATTATCCCAGTTTCTTTCGGCGCAGGCAAGAACTCTGAGAGCTTTGTCAGCCATAGCCTTGTTCTGAGCAAGAAGCATTTCTTTGTATTCGTCTGTAAGCTCGACCTTTTCGCCACCCACGATAATATGCGAGCAGCGGCCTATAACAACGTCGGGAGCGCCCTTTGTGAACTGAATGAACGCTTCGCCCGATTTGTGGACGGTTGACATCATCTTTCTTGACGAGTCAAACGGCGCTTCGGCAACACGGGGGAACTCTTTCTTTAAATCCGTCTTTTTATAGCCGAGCTTTTTAGCCCATTCGACAAGAGCCGCCTCTGTCGGCTCGCCGACAACGGTCTCGTCTTCGTTAAGCTCTGCGTCGGTGCATAAAGCCATAGCGCAGGCAATATTGTTTTCATTCTCACCGTAAAACTCAACGACAGTCATCTTGTTCTGTGTGAGAGTGCCTGTCTTATCCGAACAGATAATCTGAGTACAGCCGAGTGTTTCAACAGCGGTGAGCTTTCTGATTATCGCATTTCTCTTCGACATATTTGTTACGCCGATTGAAAGAACAACCGTAACAACAGCCGCCAAGCCCTCGGGTATTGCGGCAACAGCAAGAGAAACAGCTATCATAAACGAGGATATAACTGTCTCAAAATCAAAGCCGTTTGATTTTATGAGCTGAACGCCGAAAACAATTGCGCATATACCCAGAACAATCCATGTCAGGATTTTTGAAAGCTGAGCGAGCTTTATCTGAAGAGGTGTTTTGCTCTCTTCGGATTTTGTTATCGCATCGGCAATTTTACCCATCTGTGTTGACATGCCCGTGTCTGTGATGACAACTTTCGCTCTGCCATAGACAACGGTACTACCCATGAATACCATGTTCTTTCTGTCGCCCAAGGGCACGTCGTCATACTCGGGCTTGAGATTAATAATATCAATGAATTTTGAAATGGGCTCGGATTCGCCCGTCAGAGCGGATTCTTCCGTTTTAAGCGCCGCACTTTCGATAATTCTTCCGTCGGCGGGCACAGCGTCACCTGCTTCAAGAAGAACAACATCGCCCACGACAATATCTTCGCTGTTTATTATCTTAATCTCGCCGTCACGCAAAACCTTTGAGGTCGCCGCCGACATCTCCTGAAGAGCGTCAATGGCTTTCTCAGCCTTGCTCTCCTGATAAACGCCGAGAATGGCATTTGCGATAACAACAGCAAGAATGATAATAACATCGGCAAAACTCTCATTCTGTGAAACCGCTATAACACCGCTGACAGCCGCCGCAACGATAAGTATAATTATCATCGGGTCTTTCATCTGGTCAAAGAAACGGCGCAGAAGCGATTTCCCCTCAGGACTCAGAAGTTTGTTTTTTCCGTTTGTTTCAAGCCTTTTTCCGGCTTCCTGTGAGCTCAGACCGTTTTCGGTTGATTTTAGCTCAGCTAAAACGCTCCGAGTTTCTTCAAGATAGTGCTTCATGTTTTTCCCTCTCTTCGCCGCTCTGCTCACCCGAAATCCAGGCGCATACGGCAGATTATAGTTTTAAACCAAAAAGACCTCTAACATAGCAAAAAGCTATGTTAAAGGTCTTGCTTGCATAAATAATGCACCGCATACCAGTCAGATAACCGACGGCTGTTGATATGCAGTCGTTTAAAAGCTACTCCCCTCTAACCGAGGTTTATTGATTTGTATAATTTTATCACACGCGAAAATAATTGTCAATCTTTTTTCATAAAATAAGTTTTCTTAAGTTTTCTTAATATGTTGTTAAAATGATAAGCCTGTGATATAATGTCTCCATTGTCGGATTTTGGGGGAATTTTTACGGAAACACTCACTAAAAAACAGAAAACTCAAGGCAGAATTCTTATGGCGTCAACCGCCGTTCTGTGGGGGCTTGCGGGCGTATGCGTCAAGTCTATAGAGTGGAGCTCTTTCTCGCTCATGGCGGCAAGAAGCATTATTTCTCTGATTATGCTTTTCATTCTCAAAGGCTCGCTGAGACTCAAATTCACAAAACCGAATATTCTCGGCGCTGTCATGATGAGCGCAACAGGTATTCTGTATGTCGAGGCTATTAAGCTCACAACCGCCGGCACGGCTATAGTTCTTCAATATATTGCACCGATTATTGTTTTTCTTTATTCGGTGATTTTTCAGAAGAAGAAGGCTAAGCCCTATGAGGCGCTTATTACCCTCGCCGTTTTTTTCGGCTGCTTTCTCTCTTTTTCGGACAGCCTTGAGCCGACAAAGATAGCCGGGAACATCTTAGGGATTTTATCCGGCTTCACCTTTGCTTTTCAGATTATCATTATGAACTCAAAGGATGCCGATTCTCAGGATAGTCAGATAATCTCCAATATATTCAGCTTTTTCTTCTGTCTGCCGTTTATGTTTTTTGACAAGGGACTTGTCTTTGACGCAAAGAACATAACCTGGGTTCTTATTTTAGGCGTTTTCCAATACGGACTTGCAAACGTTCTTTTCAGCAAGGGAATAAAGCTTGTCGATAAGGTTGAGGGCTCGCTCATTCTCACAATAGAGCCTGTGTTCAACCCCATACCCGTAGCGATTATCTGCGGTGAAATGATGGGACTTCGGGCAATTATGGGCTCTGTTATTGTCATAGTATTCGTTGCCTTGTATTCGGTATTGAGTGGAAAAAGCGAAAAAGCAGAAAAGGCTCTTACGCAGTAAAATTATGTCTGTTCATCAAATAAAGCTATACAAAATCAAAGGAGAAGCATTATGATTACTCTTTCCCTCGGCGGAAAATACCGCCTTTCATCAAGCGACAAAGCCTTTCAGTGCGACGCCTTTTTGCCCGGTTCGGATTTCGGCAATCTCATAAAAGCGGGGCTTATCGAAAACCCGATGACCTGTAAGAACGCCGACGCTGTTGTCGATAAGGTCAAAGAAAAGGATTTCACTTTCAGCGGCAGCTTCACCGTCACAAAGGAGCAATACGCATATTCTCACGCTGTTTTTGAGTGCAACAAACTTGATACTATATGCAAAGTGTATATAAACGAAAAGCTGATTATCGATAGCATGAACACTCACCTTTCTCACTCGGTTGAGGTTAAGGGTATAATACATGAGGGTGAAAATGAGATAAAATATGTTTTCTCTTCACCCCATAACTACATTGTCAGCCGTCAGAAGCAAAAGCCTCTCCCGCCCAATAATAACGGCACAAACGGCGCGGCATATTTAAGAAAGGCTTCGTGTCACTTCGGCTGGGACTGGGGTCCGTGCATACCTTATAACTATGTCGGCAAGGCGGAAATCCTCTTCTTTAACAAGAGAATTACACTTCTTGACCTGACACAGAAAACCGACGAAAAGCTGTCTGTTGTCACGGTAAAATGCGAAAACGCAGACAGAATTTATATAGAAGCCCCGGGCGGCGAAATCATCGAGGGTGAAAACGGCGTGTTCAACATTGAAAATCCCGAGCTCTGGTGGTGCCGTGACGTTTCAAAGAAGGATAAACAGCCGCTTTATACCGTTATTATGGAAAACGGTGAAATGACTTTGAAGAAAAAGATAGGTCTTCGCTCGGTATATCTTGATATGTCCCCCGACAAATACGGCAAGAAATTCGTCTTTGTGCTCAACGGCAGGGAGATTTTCGCAAAGGGCGCAAATGTTATACCGTTTTCGGCGATACCCGAATATATGGGAGAGAATGATTTCGATTATTATATCGGGCTTTGCTGTAAGTCAAACTTCAATATGCTGAGAATTTGGGGCGGCGGAGAATACGCCGAGGAGGAATTTCTCGAGAAATGCGATGAAGCGGGAATAATAATATGGCAGGATTTATGCTTTGCCTGTCTGATGTATCCGTTTGACGACAAAGCGTTTCTTGACACTGTTCTTGAAGAGGTCAGACAGAATGTCAGGCGTATATCATATCACCCCTGCGCAAGTCTCATCTGCGGCAACAACGAGCTTGAAGCGATGTTTTCATATTTGCCCTCAGCCGCGCCGATAGTCAAATCATATATAAAGTTCTTTTACCACACGGCGAAAGAAGCCGTTGAAAGCGTATGCGGTTTAAGCTATATTCCGACTTCGCCCTTAGGGGAAAAGCCCTTTAAGGGAAATTCGAGCGACAGCGTGGGCGACAACCACATGTGGAACGTGTGGCACGGACTTAAAAAGCTCGACTATTATAATACAAGGTATGCACGTTTTCTGTCTGAATTCGGTCTTGAATCTCTGCCGTCGGTCAAGGCGGTCAGAACCTTCGCCAAAGACGAAACAAGCCTTTTCTCAGAGGGCTTTATGTCACATCAGAAATGCGTCGGCGGTAACGAGAAGATGCTTTTCTATGTCTGTGAGAACTATTCACGCTATGTCGATTTTGAATACCTCCCCTATCTGACGGGGCTTGTTCAGGCTGAGTGCGTCAAAAATGCCGCCGAGCATTTCAGGCGTCACAGAGACCGCTGTTACGGCTGTATTTTCTGGCAGCTCAACGACGTCTGGAACGCCCCGAGCTGGTCGTCGGTCGATTTTGAAAAAATCCCCAAACCGCTTATGTATAAAGCGACGCAGTTTTTTGACCCTCTCGGCGTGTCATTTTTTGAAAACAATCTCTACGCTTTCAACGACACTCTTGAAGAAAGAAAAGAGACTCTCACTCTCACCGTCATGAACTCAATGTCAGCCTGTGAAATATCGCTTGACATAAATGTTGAGCCGCTTTCGTCAAAAAAGGTCTGCGACCTTATTCTTAACGAGGGTGAAATTCTTGTTGTCAGATCGGGCGATAAACGGTTTATCTTTGACAATATAAAGAAGCTCTCCCCCGTCAATATCAAGGCAAATGCAGAGGGGAACACCGTCACGCTTACCTGTGACGGCTACGCAAGAAACGTATGCATTGAATCAGACCTTATACCCGACGACAACTGCTTCTCAATGACAAAGGGCGAAACAAGGGTTATTCATTTTAACGATGAGGTCAAGTCTTTCAGGGTATTCTGTGAAAACAACATTGATTTTTCAAAGCACAGAATAAGAAAAGAGCTGTTCAAATTCTTCTACCGTTTAAAGCCCATGAATATCGGAAACGCTATTTATTATGAGCACAATTAATATTGACAAATCATTATAACGGATTTAATATATCAATGAAACAAACTTATGCAAAGGAGATTTAAATATGGCTGTATTCAGAACATTCAGAGCAATAAGACCCACTGAGGATAAGGCGGCGCAGGTTGCGGCTCTCCCCTATGACGTTATGAACAGCGACGAGGCAAGAGAAATGGTCAAGGGCAACCCTTATTCGTTTCTTCATGTTGACAAGGCTGAAATAGACCTGCCAAAAGAAACGGATCTTTATTCTGAGACTGTTTATCTCAAGGCAAGAGAAAACTTAGACAAGCTCATTAACGACGGTGTTTGCAGAGAGGACGAAAAGCCCTGCTTCTATATCTACCGTCAGATTATGAACGGCAGAGCGCAGACAGGTCTTGTCGGCTGCGCCTCAATAGACGACTATAACAATAACATCATAAAAAAGCATGAGCTGACAAGAGCCGACAAGGAGCAGGACAGAATTAACCATGTTGACTACTGCGACGCTAACACAGGTCCGATTTTTCTTGCCTACAGGCAGAATGAAAAGCTCTCGGCTATTATAAAAGACTGGCAGGCTTCACATAAGCCCGTCTATGATTTTGTCACCGACGACGGCGTAGGCAACACCGTATGGGTTATCGACTGTGACAGCACAAACAGTGAAATCACCGCTATTTTCGCCAATATTGATTATCTTTATATTGCCGACGGTCATCACCGCTGTGCTTCGGCGGTTAAGGTCGGCGCAAAGCGCAGAAAGGAAAACCCCGACTATGACGGCACGGAAGAATTTAACTTCTTTCTCGGCGTAGCTTTCCCCTCAGACGAGCTTGAGATAATGGATTATAACCGTGTTATGAAAGACCTGAAAGGTTACTCAAAGGAAGAGTTCATAAAGAAAACAGAAGAAAAATTCACCGTCACGGAGTATGACGGAGAGGGTCAGTATAAGCCCGCCGAAAAGCACACCTTCGGAATGTACCTCGACGGAAAGTGGTATATTCTCAAGGCAAAAAGCGGAACCTTTGACGAGAGCGACGAGGTCGGCAGACTCGACGTTTCAATTCTTCAGCGCAATCTCATCACCCCCGTTTTCGGCATTGAAGACCCGAGAACCGACAAGAGAATAGATTTTGTCGGCGGTATAAGAGGACTTGAAGAGCTTGAAAGAAGAGCAAACAGCGATATGGTTATTGCGTTCTCAATGTTCCCCACTTCGCTCGACGACCTTATGGCTATCGCAGACGCAGGAAAGATCATGCCGCCGAAATCAACATGGTTTGAGCCTAAGCTTTTGAGCGGTCTCTTTATTCATAAGCTCTCTTAATTTATCAGCTATAATCCGGCAGTTATGTCGGATTATTTTTATGTCGGATTATAATTTTTTCTGACTTTATTCACCGCTTTTCGATTTTTCATTAATCTACACTTGACGGATAATTAACAGAGTGCTATAATCTGTTTGTATTAAACATGTGTCGTTTATTTTACATATGTTAATTATTTTTATCTGAGGTAAATGTGATGAAATCAGAAGATAATCTCCCCAAAAAAGAAGACCGACGCATACGCAAAACAAAGAAAATGCTTCGTGACAGCCTCTTTGCGCTTCTTGAAAAAAAGAATATCAATAACATAACCGTCACCGAGCTGACTAAGCTCGCCGACATTAACCGCTCGACTTTTTATCTTTATTACAAAGACGTTCTCGATATGATGAATAAAATTCAGAACGAGATTTATGAGGTTTTCTACGACACCGTTGTGAGCGCATACGACGCCGACAACGATATTGACAAAACAGTCGGCTATATCAAAAAATTTCTCGATTTCTGCAAAGATAATGTCGATGTGTGCAAATTCATCACAAGAAACGACTGCAACAACAAGCTCTTTGAACGCATTCTTAACTCGGTCCAGAGTATTGTCCCCAATTCCGAAACCCATTATGACAGCGAAAACGACCCGAGATACTATCTGACGACTTTTGCTCTGAGCGGTATGCTTCACGTTATCATAAAGTGGATGGGCGACGGAATGAAAATCCCCTCTGAGGATATGGCCCGTTTCTTGAGCTATACATATTTTTTCGGCGCAAAGGCGCAGAAGGAAAGCGATATTTCAAAACTATATGTTCACGCTAAAAAATAAACAGATAAAACTGATGCCGGAGAAAAAATCTCCGGCATCAGCTTTATTCAGATTTACGAATTTCATCTTCAGCGCATATATAAAAAGACTTCACCCCTTTGCTACCGTCACCGTAATATTCTTTCTGAACACTTCGGCGCCGACTGTCACCGTCTCAGTCAAAAGATATTTCCCGGGAAATTCAGGCTCGATAAGAACCTTCATCTCTGCTCCGTCAACAGTGAGGTTGCCCGTTTTTTCAACAATACCGTCGCTGAGCCTTGTCAGCTTATAGGTAGCATTTGTCACAACAACAGTCTCGCTTTCATCACGGGGATATATTTTTGAATTAACATATTTCTTTTCTCCGAGAATAAAAAATACGCCTGTAATTACTTTATCGTTCAAGATGCTTGCACTCCTTTATAAAATTAATTTCGAAGTTTTGCCTTCCGAAAGCTATAACGGGGTTTTTGTTTTCTTTAAACATCAGCGTATGAGTGAAAGGCAGAATATCAATTCTGCATATTCCGCTGCACATATAAAGCGTACCCGTCCATGAGGTCACAGTGCCTTTTTCATTTTTTGCGTAAAAATAACATTCATACGCACCGTCGGACAGGTCTTTGGGAACACTGCAAACCCATAAGTTTTCTCTTTTTTCAAATGCAACCGAATAAGCGTCGGCTTTTCCCCATACGCTGACAATCTTTGACCCGGGCATTATTCCACCTCTGCGATTATTTCATATTCGCCGCCCGGATTGAGCTTAGACGGCGAAACAGAAACCGAAATAAAAACAGGCGGATATTTATCGACAATAACATGAATTGTCTTTGATTTAACTGAGCCCAGACCGTCGCTGACAGTGAGGGTGATTTCATTTTCGCCGTCGTCAAGCTGAACTGCCATTTCAAAATCAACATCAGAAACATATGTTGCATTGCCCTTTGAGACGCCGTTGACTGTGACTTCGACATCGGGCGTTTCTGTGAGTTCACTGTATGCCGCACCGATTATGCTTATATATTCTTCACTAAGGCAGTCGCCGTCCGACGGTGAAAAAATCTCTATTTCGGGCTCTGTGTTCGTCGCAACATATAATCTGAGCGACTGCCCGAAGGTCTCATCTTCGGAGCTGACCGTCACTGAAGTGCCCGCCATATTTTCGGCGGTGATGCTCACGGGGTAATAATTTCCGTCAAGCGAAGCTGAAGAAGTCTCAGGGGCTGTAGCCCGAGCTTCATATTTTCCGCTCGACTCATTAAAGCTGAGCGGATACTGCGTATTATCGACCTGCGCCGTAACCGATTTAATTGCCATATTATCCTTCTTTCTGAGGTCTGCCGCACTATAGACCTGTTTTAAAGCGCAAAATATAAAGCCACATCGGGCTAAAACTTCCCGAAGCGGCTTTTTGCGTTTTATAATTATAATGATAGAAGCGTCAAGGCTATTTGTCAACAGAAATGTAAAAAATAGAATGAAATTAATTATCAATCGGATAATGCATTTCAAAGCCGTCAATCCATAAGCCGGTGTAATAATCCCTTACTCTGGCGACAACTTCATCTTCATAAACTTCAATCTGCATACCTATTCCGCAGTTGTAAGAACCTTCTACGTTACCTGTGTCGGCATTTTCGGTGCTTCGGGGAAGATTAAGCATTTTTATCCCTTCATACTCCAAAAATGTCCAGTCTTCATCAATTTCAAGATGGGTATGACCCGAAACAAAAAAGACATTTTTATACTGAGGGATAATATCAAAAAGGTCGTTATTTTCTGTCGGAATTATGTTGAAAACGGGATGGTGACAGCATATAAATGTTACTGCGTTATCTGCCTTTGCCATATCAAGCGTTTCTTTCAGAAATTCATACTGCTCGTCTGACATTTCGTTTTCGTTGACCGAAAGCTGTTCTTCGCCCAGAACGATAAAATATACGCCGTTTATCACTCTGTAATAGTAGGGCTTATCTGTCTTTATGCCTAAAAATTCATCTGAGTAGCCGTAAAATCTTCTTGACAGAATTTCATAATCGCCCTCGCCGTTGCCGATGTCGTGGTTACCCATAACATTAACATAATTATCGGCAAAACCGAAGTTTTTAATAAGACCGTAGAAGAAAATGCTCTCAATTTCCTGACCGTTCATTGTGTTATCGCCGAGGAACACGCCGACATCATTACCGAAAGAATTGTTCTGCGCGTCAAGAAGCATTCTGCCGAAAGCGCTGAAGCGCTTGAAATTATTGCCCTCAATGTGGCAGTCCGAAAAAACGGTTATACAGGTTTCACAGCTTTCTTCATCAAGAACGGTGTGCGCTTTTGCGCCGTTTGGGTAAACAATGAGAGACAGTGCGGTAACAAGAAAAAGTGCAATTATTCTTCTTATTGAGTTTAAAATTGACATGGTATTTTCTCCTTTTAAATTATTTTATTAATTCACTTGCAACAAGTTTTATCATAATTGAGGTGTTGAGCTTCATCGCTTCAACAGGATAGATTTCTCTGAAATAGCCGCGCCAGTATTTATCTTTATACACTTCAAAGATTTCTTCGGGCGTTTCTTTGTTCAGAAGCCTTTGCTTAATATCCTCAGCGGTGTTCAATGAAGCGTCTTTCATATTCCCCATGAAAAATTCAGTCTGTTCTTTAGTGAGAAGTCCGAAATGAGGGGCAAGAATATAATCTATATCAAGCTTTGAAACTCGGTCAATAGACGAAAGCGTTTTTTCTACGCTGACGAGGTATGCGGGTAAAATGAGCTCTTTGCCGTCATAAACGCCGAGAGTCTCTGATGAAAGAAGCAGTTTCTTCTCCTTGCAGTAAAAACCGATTGAACAGTTTGTATGCCCGGGAAGTTCAAGAACCTCAAATTTCATATCACCGGCATCTATCATGTCACCGTCACGCACGGGAATATCCACTCTCAGCTCGTCGCCTAAAAACTCATAGTCGGTCACGCCGCACTCACAGGCAAAAGCTCCGTCAAGCTCTTTCATAAGCCTTTTTGCACCGTCACGCCTGAAAATCTCCGCCGCATACTCCCCCGCAACAACCTTTGCGTCAGGGTAATAACGCAGAATATAAGGACTGCCGAGAGCGTGATCGTAGTGTGAATGAGAAAGAAAAATATAGTCGAGCTTTCTTTCACCGAGAACCGATTTAATTTTTTCCGCCGTTCTGAAGCCGGTGAAGCCAAAGCCCGAATCAAAAAGAATAGCCGTATGACCGTCATCAATAAGGAAAGAGCTGTCACTCTTAACAATTCTGACATCTGTTACCCTTATGTTTTCCATAAAATCACTCCGGTCCGGTATTGCCTTTAATTCTTCGGCTGAAAAATCCGTGCAATACTTTAAATAATTTGTCATTCAAAAGTTAAACTCTCAATCAAATCTTAACACAAAATACGGCTTTTCGCAATAAAAAAATCAGATTTATCGGGCAAAACGGAAAAAATTGTGTTTTCATGTGTTATAATATCAAAAAAATCAGGAGGCTCAATAAATGAGAAGAAGTGACAGAGAGATAAAGGAATATAATGAAATTATAGGCGTCATAGAAAAATGCGACGTATGCCGCCTTGCGCTGAACAATGACGGTTATCCTTATATTATACCGCTCAATTTCGGTTTTAAGGAGGAAAACGGTAAAGCTCAGCTTTATTTTCACTGCGCAAACGAGGGCACAAAGCTTGAGCTTATTAAAAAAGACAATCGGGCTTCATTTGAAATGGACTGCCGTCACAGACTTGTTGCCGACTATGAAGAACAGATGTGCACAATGGAATATGAAAGCGTAGTGGGTCAGGGTCGCATAGAAATTCTCCCCGAAGAAGAGAAAATCGCCGCACTCCAAACACTTATGAGTCACTATCATCACGACAAATTCCCGATAAATGAAAATGTAATACCTATGACGACGGTTTTCAGGCTCTCGGTTGACAGCATGACCGGAAAAAGAAGAATAAAGAGAAAGTAATTGAATAAAAATAATATCGGTTTTGTTTTTGCTCAATATCAATACAAAAAGGCAGGAAGAAGCAATAATTCTCTCTGCCTTTTCTTTCTATAAGTCGTACCGTAAGTCGCTCTTTATCAATTCATCTGTCAATCTTTTTTATAAACAGAACATAAATCAACGCTCCGTCAATGATGAAATCGTATATTCGCAAGCGGTCAAAAAGTAAGATTGATGACAAAACCGACACCGCAACGATTCCCACACTCACGATTTTCGGGAAAACCCCTTTTTCTTTTGTCAGCCACGCAAAATAAGCCATTATGGGTGAGCACAGAGCGAACACCGTCCAGCCGATAATAAAGATTTTCGAATACACTCCGTGACTAATTGCGGCGACCGCATAATATGTCACAAGCATACCCAGACAAAAAGGCAAAATATTGAGCATTGCTTTTTTGGCAGTCTCACTGTAAACCGAAATCAGCGTACCCATCAAAATCCAGATTGCCATTTGTGAAAAAATTTCGCCTAAGTTTGTTGTGTATATATCAAGAAGTCTTGTCACAATACCTATGATGAGTCCGAAGCACAGCATTGCTATCGGATTAAGTATCTTTTTTCTCATTTATATATGTCCTCAGTCTTTCCACGGTCGTTTCCCGTCAAGCCAGCCCTGCTGTCTCCAGTGCTCAGCTTCGGGGTCGTCGGGATTTTTCTTTGTCAAAGCCATCATATTGAACATCAGGCGGATATAAGGCGACGGCTTGCCCGCCTTTGCTTTTTTTATGCGGTGTGCAAGGACTGTCATATTTTTTTCGATTTTTTCCTTTTTCTTATCGCTTACCCCTTTCCAGTTCATTGCCTGAACGGCGACGGAATATTTTTTGATATAAGGAACGCCCCAATAAGCAAGCGTTCTCTTCAGCTGTGAACAGACCTTATCGGCTCCCATACCTGCCGTAGTGGAAATGACGACGGCTTTCTTTCTGAACATATCAGCCTGAGGTCTGTGAGGCAGCCAATACTGATAAAATAAATCAATAAATGCTTTCATCGGCGCAGACGGCAGCATACAGTAATTAGGCGAAGTAAAAATCAGTAGATCCGCCTTTTCCATAGCGTCGGCGATAACTTTCTTTTCTTCATAGTACGGGCACTTTTTTATGTCCTGCATACAGGAGTAACAGCCCACGCAAAAGTGATTGAGATCTCTGGGCAAAAAAAATTCAGATATCTCGTTTTCTCCGTCTGTTTTATCCGCCAGCATACGACCGATATGATATGTACTGCCTTTGTGATTTTGCCCGTGTATCAATACTATTTTCATATTTGTCACTCCCCTGCTATTTCCTTTTGTTTCTTTTTACTGAATCCGGCAAGTATGAGTTCATAAGATTTATCAAGTAGCGCCCTCATTATTTCTTTCGGCACATTACCGTCAGCTTTCACCGAATTCCAATGCACCTTATTCATGTAGTAACCGGGTATGATATCTTCATATTGAGCGCGCAAATAATCACCCTCGGCAGGCTCGAGCTTCAGCGTGATATAGACCTCTTTGCCGTCTTTATCGTAACAGACAGCGACAAACATTTTGTCTTCGATAAGGTAACGGTCCCAATTCCATTCTTCTTTATAGTCTTTATGAACACCTTTTTTGTTTAAAAGATACTGATCTAACCAATCGTATTTCATATTGCACCTCCTGTTATTTTTTACGGTATGCGGTCGAAAACTGTTTGATGCTTTTTATGTTTTTTCGTAGTTTTCAAAAGTATAACCGATATAAAAACAGCAACAGTTATTCACAAATTACTTTTATTGTAGTTTCTTCGGGTCAGCTTGTCAAGCAGTGTCGGAGGAATAAACAAAAACGCATACCGCAAATAAAGAGCAAAGACTCTCATTAAATCAGGTAAAATCCTTGATTTTTCAAAGCTGTAGAAAAAGTCCGGCAAAAGCCGGACTTTTCGACAGCCTAAAGGGCAGACTTTCGTCTGCCCCGAAATTTTTTATGCTAATCAAGCGTTAGCCTTTTCTTCACATTCTTTCTTGAATGAAGCAATGTCTTCGTCTGTTTCAAAGCCGGCAAAGCCCTTGAAAATATCGCAGAAGTATTCATTGTCTTCATCGGGTGAGTGGTGTGAATACCAGACCTGTGCGAAGAACGGGTTGACCTTAGCTTCCTTGTCATATGCCCAGTGGAAGTCTGTGGGAACTTCCTTCTCGCACCAATGACCGCCGCGAAGAACAAGGTTCGGTGTCATTTCAAATTCATGACCATGTGCGCATCTCCACTTGAGCGGTGTGAAGAGGTCGCCCTTAACCATTGTTTCTGAGAGACATTCGCCGCCTCTGAACTTAGCCGCCTGCTTCATGTCTTCAATGTCAAGCTCTGAAAGCGGCTTGCTTTCATCATAGCCGTGATCGAGAAGAGTGGCCGCCTCTGTTTCTCTTGCGCTCTCCTGCGGGTACCAGATATCGAAATCGTCCCAGCTCTTGCTGACCTTAGCCCACTTTTCCTTTGAGCCGAAATATGATGTGATTCTGTCCTGCTCATTGTTCTCAATCCAGTTGAGTGTGCCGTAGATTTCTTTCTTGGCAAATGCCATAAGGAAGGGCTTGATAATGAACGGGAACGGTTTTGCCAGAAATGCGAGTTTATAATAGAACTCAACATTCTTCATCATGCTCTTGAAGTAATCTTTGACGGGCATATTAGCACGGAAGTGAAGATATTCTTCGAGCTTGTCCGAGTCAGAGTACCACTGACCGTGGAAGTTCTGAAGAATGAATGCGTTTGCGTCAAACAGCTTCTTGGGTGAGCCAAGACCGAGAGTGCCGAGAAGGAGCTCTTCAAATTCATAGTTTGTTATTCTGTAGTTCTTACCTGAACCGATGTTGTAGAAGCCTCTCCAGAATTCTTCGGGAACATCATCGCCGCATACGTTGACGAGCATTCTCGCAGAGTCCTCAACAGTTGCCCATTCAAGAACACCGTTGATGGGAACATGGAACATAATCGGGTCAAGGTTCTTGAGAATTTCAGGGTAAAGAATACCTGACTGACGAAGCGATACCCAGTGCTTGAGACCTGACTCAGCGATAATCTTTTCAGCCATAACCTTACTGACTGCGTAGTGGTCATAAATACTGATCTGAATGGGGTCGCCTGTTCTTGCCCAGTGTGTCGGTCTGTTTCTGTCGCCTGTCTCGGCAACCGTGCCGATATAAACAACATGAACAGCGTCGGGATCGGGCTGTTCCTTGACAGCCTTGACGATATTCGCCATAGCGGTCGGGTTGACCTTTATTGTCTTTCTGGGATAGTAGTCAGCTCCCGGTGAAACAAGACCGCCGACATGAAGAACATAGTCACTGCCTGTGACACATTCGAGAATCTTGTCATATTCAAGGAAGTCGCCCCAGACAATTCTGACTGACGGGTCGTTCATATAGTCCTTGAAAAGCTCTCTGTTCTTTGCGCTGTCGCGAAGAAGTACGCAGACATTGAACTGATCCTTATGCTTCATGAACTCTTTGAAGCCTGCCCAGCCCATTGTACCTGAAGCACCTGTTAAAAAGACATTCTTTTTCATTGGAAATCTCCTTTTATATATTTTTACATCAAAATTATATCAGACAATAATAGTGAATGGTACAGAAAAAGTATAAATTCTTTATAAAATTGTTTTATCTCCGGAAAATATTAAGTGCAGTTTGTTAATATTTTGAATATACTGTTAATAAGTTTCTGCGATACTTTTATACATTTTTTTATTTTTATAAAAAGAAAACGACAGACCGCAAAAGTCTGTCGAAAAAAAATTATGATTTGAAACAACACTTTTCAGAAAATTCCGCTGAAAGTATAGGGGATATTTACAATATTTTATCCGTTCGGTATTTCAGAAGAAGATGCCGGTGCTCTTCATTTTTGACGATTTTAACTTTTCGTTTAAAATAGCTGTCATTCTCTTTTGTCTGAGCGATTATTTTCTTCGCCGTTTCATACTGCCATAAAAGACCGTCTTTATTAATTGCGTTCTTACCGTGACCGCCGTAGATGAGACAGTCTTTTGCCTCTTCGAAAAGAGTTTCACAGCTTTTCACCCATCGGCTCAGCGAAGCCGCATACGGATAATGAAGAAAAAGCATTGGTATAAAATTGTCGCCGGCAAGAATAATTTTATCCTCATGCACCTTAAAAATGCATGAGCCGAGCGTGTGCCCCGGAGTGTTTATTGCTTCAACTTTAACGCCGCCTAAATCGAACACTTTCCTGTCGCCGAAAGGCTTGAGCGTCAGATAGGGCTTGTAAAACGGGAGCTTTCCGCCTGCGTTTTTGTAGGTCTCAAAGGCGTTGTTTTTCTTGAGAAAACGTGTGCGCTGTGAAAACGACGTGGCGTATGCGGCTATGGGGACGTCTTTAAGGTGAAGATAGACCTTGCCCCATTCCCTCGCGCCGCCGATATGGTCGGCGTGAGCGTGAGTTGCGGCAAGAAAAACGGGGAGAGAGGTCAGCTTTTTCACCTCTTCTTTGATATAAGACACGCCGTCGCCGCAGTCAATCAGCATAGCTCTTTCATTTCCGACGACGAGAAAGCAGTTCACAAGACCCAATTCGCTTATTTTATAGATATGCTCACTGATTTTCTCAGCGGCAAAAATTTTACCGTCCAATTATTACACCCGACAGGCTCAGCCTGCCCTTTCCTCATTGACTTCTTCTTTGACTTCTTCTTTTTCGGTGTCGTCTTTAGCCTTGAACTTGATGCTTTCAAAGAAGCTGTCATAGTTATCAGCCCATTTCATTATAGCTTCACTGTCATATTCCTCGGGAAAAGCTCTGTCAATAATAAGATATTTTGTGACGTTTTTGGCCAAAGACTTGAGGAGCTTTCTTATCTCCGGATTAGTGACAACCTTTTTCGCCTTACCTGTCAGCTCACTGATTTTAAGAGAAAGAAGAACCTTTAAAAGACCCTGTTCATTACCGAAAAGCTCCATGTCTTCGCTTGAAATTATCTTTTCACGAAATGCATAGTCAATCACATCGACCGTGAGCATGGGAAATGCGTTCTTGGCGATTGCGAGAATAGCCGCCTGATTGCCTATCTCTTTATAGAAATCGACCTGATATTGCCAAAGGCTCTCACGGTTGAGAAAACCGTCCTCATCGTTTATGACACAGTCGGCAAGCATTTTGCCCGCTCTCATCGAATAGCCTATACCCGAGCCCTTTATGGGCACTGTCATGTATGCGCTGTCGCCTATTGCCGCATAACCGTCGGCGACCAGAATTGAAAGCGGCTGACGAACGGGGATATCCATTACACTGCCGCCTCTGACAAGCTCTGAACCCATATGCGGATTTTCTTTTCTGTAGATTTCGAGATATTTGTCAATTCTCTCCTGATTTATGCTGTCAAAAGCGCCTATGAGAATATCGACATTATCTTCATTTGTAACAATCCAAGAAAGACCGCAGTCTTCGCCGGGCACAAGCGACACCTGATAACGAAGCGCAGGAGTCTCTTCGCCCTCCACTCTCTTATAATATGCACGGTATGCGGAAAGAACGTCATATTTGCCGTAGCCGTTCTTTATATGAAAACTTTCAGGAAGCTGTGTTCTCAGCGGAGAATCAAGACCGCAGGCGTCAATTATAAGACCGCCGTAGAAGTCGCCCATACTTGTCCTGATACCGACGACACGGCTGGCAAGAATAACCGGAGCGATAATCTCACACTCATAAACAAACTTTGCGCCTGCCTCAGCGGCAAGGGTAATAAGATGTTCATAGAGAGCGTTTCTGTCGATTTCAACATTATACGCATCCGCACTGTCTGCCTGAACAAGCGGCTCAAGATCGGTTCCGGGCAGACAGAAAGCAATGGGGGTTCTCTTTACATACCATTTTTCGGGCACGGGTATGCCTGATTTTTCAAAACCGTCGAGGTGTATCGAATCGCCCTGATCGTGACCGAGCTTGCCCTCTTTGCCTCTTTCATAGACGGTGACGTCATAGCCTTCCTTTGCAAGATAATAGGCGGCTACTATTCCGCCGTGACCTGCGCCGGCAACGATTATTTTTTCTTTCATTCTTATTCCTCCTATTGTTTATGAAACCCGTTCAGCCTCTTTTGTGCTTTTCTCAGTCAGATGAGCCGAAGGGACAGCAGGGCAATTTTGCTCAGGGATTTTATTTTATATTTGTTTTGACTGCTTTAACGCCGATGAGGTCTCTGAAGCAGTTTATGTAGTTGTCAATACACAGCTTTCCTGCTCTGCTGTCGGGGAGAAGAACCGCAAAAACATGTTCAAGGTCTTTGCCCTCGAAGGTGTCAAAATCAATAAGTTTGACGGGTATATTATTCTTTTTAAAGTCATTGGCGGCTCTTCTCGTCTGTTCAAGCGCCATAAAATCGCCGCTGCTTGTGACCATAACGGTCGGCGGAAATTTCGCTTTGTCAAAGAGCGAATCAAGGTTCATATAGGGAGCTGTTCTCTGGCTTTTCCATGTCTTGCCCCACATTGTTTTCGTGTAAACGCTCATGATGCCCTTATCATTCATATAGGCGACGGGTGAAGTGAGGGTAAGCATTGTCAGCTTCATTTTCGGGTCAACCGTGTCAAAGATGTCTCTGAGCTCTGCACTTGACATAAGCGCCGCCGAATACGCCGCAAGCATACCGCCCGCAGAATCTCCCGTAAGCATTATGTGCTCTTTATCACAAGGATATTCACCCATATTTTCGCTTATCCATTTAAGGGCACAGGCGCAGTCCTGAAGCTGCTGGGTAACGCTGACCTGAGGCACGAGGCGATAGCTAATGTTGAACACGGCAAAGCCTCTTTTTGCGAGACTGAGACAATACATCTTGTTTAGCTCCTTGTCGCCGTACATCCAGCCGCCGCCGTGAATATCAATGATAACCGGCAGCTTTCCGTCTGCGTTTTCGGGGTAATAAATATCGAGAAGATGCATTTTATCTCCGTCGTTTATATACGGTATATCGCACACCTGCGTCAGACCGTCAGGCTCTCTGAGCGTGGCAATTCTTGCGTCATCCTGTTTTTTAACAACCTTGCTCCAGAACAGTTCCATCAATGGGATAATAATATTCATTCAAAAACATCCTTTCATATTTTCGTTTCGATTTAGAGAAATTTTATACATTATACAATAAAAAAACACATCATTCAAGTAAAAATTAAAGTTTTATATATTATTTTTACAATCCTTGACAAACTCAAAACAGCGTGTTATAATTTTTCGGTTTGTGAAAGGAGATAACAAAAATGAAAACAGGTGTTGTAATCATCGGCGCAGGACCTGCGGGTATCTTCACGGCGCTTGAGATGATAAGAAAAGGTACAAAAAAAGACATAGTTCTCGTTGAAAAGGGTCGCCCGATTGAAAAAAGGTCATGCCCCAAAAAGGTAACAAATCAGTGCGTCAACTGCAAGCCCTATTGTCATATTACGACAGGCTTTTCGGGTGCGGGCGCATTTTCCGACGGCAAACTTTCACTCTCTTATGAAGTCGGCGGCGATCTGCCCACGCTTATAGGCGAAAACCTCGCTCAGGAGACTATTGACTACGCTGACAAGATATATCTTGAATTCGGCGCAGACACCCATGTTGAGGGCGTGAGCAACTATGAAGAAGTCAAGGAGATAAGAAAGAGAGCCATTCAGGCGGGCTTAAAACTTGTTGACTGCCCGATTCGCCATATGGGAACCGAAAAGGCACAGAATATCTATCTCGGTATTGAGAATTATCTCAAAGATAACGGCGTTGAAATGATATTCGGCTATGAGTGCACAAATGTTATTCTTGACGGCGACAGATGTCTCGGCGTTAATATTTCGGACGGTAGCAAGAATATAGAGATTTTCGCTGAGAAGACGGTTATTGCCACAGGCAGAAGAGGAGCGGACTGGCTTGAAAAAATCTGCTCGGAGCACAATATCGCTCATCAGCCCGGCACTGTTGACATAGGCGTCAGAGTTGAAGTCAGAAACGAAGTTATGGAGACCGTCAATGAGGTTCTCTATGAATCAAAGCTCATAGGTTATCCTAAGCCGTTCAAAAACAAGGTCAGAACCTTCTGCCAGAATCCCGGCGGCTTTGTCAGTCAGGAGAACTATGATAACGACCTTGCCGTTGTCAACGGTCATTCATACAAAGAGATAAAATCGTCTAACACCAATTTAGCAATTCTCTGCTCTCATAATTTCAATGTTCCGTTCAATCAGCCTATTGAGTATGCGCAGAAAGTCGGCGAGCTGACAAACATGCTCGGCGCAGGTCATATTCTCGTTCAGCGATACGGCGATATTCTTGACGGCAAGCGCACATGGGCAAAGGAGCTTGCGCAGTCTAATGTCAAGCCCACTCTCCCCGACGCTGTCGCAGGCGATATCACGGCGGCGATGCCTTACAGGGCAATGCTCAACATTATCAACTTCATTCAGGCTGTTGACCACGTTGTGCCCGGCTTTGCTTCAACGGAAACGCTTCTTTATTCGCCCGAGCTCAAGTTCTATTCGAACCGTGTAAAGATGGACGAAAAGTTCAACACAAATGTCAAGGGACTGCACTGTCTGGGCGACTCAAGCGGCTGGACAAGAGGTCTTATGATGGCTTCTGTCATGGGCGTTCTCATGGGCAGATATATTGTTGAAGACGAAAATCAGCAAAACTGAAAAACAGATTAATAAAGTCAAAACAGAGATAACGCATGTTTTATGCCATTATCTCTGTTTTTTTGTATTTAATCGGATTTTAACCGTGCTTTTGTATCCCTAACCGCACGGCTGTGCGCTGTAACACATTTTTACACCCTTTAATAAGATAAAAAGAGACGAACCTGTTCATCTCAATAATCAAAAGGAGTGGCTATGATGAATAACAGCTATTACAATCCGTATGCACAGCCATACTGTAAGATGCCGGAAAGCGGTTATCGCCGAAGCATCTCTCAGCGCGAAGCGGCGCATACGGCAGATTGCGGCTGCGAAAGACGTATGGAATTTCCGATACCCGAAAACGCTGCCGTAGCAATGGCATATGTTCCTTTTCAGGCAAAATGGGAAGTATTTGACTGTATGCAGGCGCTCAGATGCGGCACGCTCTTCCCCGAGCTTAACAAACCGTTCACGGGGTGTTGCAGATATGAATGAGAGTCTTCTTTTTCAGTTCTCGGCGGCAAGCTTCGCTATGTGGGAGCTTCATCTCTACCTTGACACTCACCCATGCGACGAAAAGGCAAAGGAGCTTTTCAGAGAATACGCCGTGAAAGCAGAAAAGCTCAGAAATGAATATGAGCGCATGTACGGTCCTATTACGGCGAACCATGCATACGGCGAAAAATGGACGAAAGAACCCTGGCCGTGGCAGAACAACTGCGCTTGCGGAGGCGATAGATAATGTGGCAATATCAGAAACGTTTACAGTTCCCTATCAACATCAAGAAGCCTGACCCACAGGCGGCGAAGATTATTATTACACAGTACGGAGGCCCTGACGGTGAGCTCGGCGCTTCGCTTCGCTATCTTTCACAGAGATTTTCTATGCCCGACGGTGAACTTATAGGGCTTCTGACGGATATAGGTATTGAAGTTTTAAATTGGTTATGATATAATTATAAAAAAACAAAGGAGAACCGGTTTATGAAGCATGAAAAATTTACAGTTGAGCATTATATTGATAATTTGGACTATTATAAGGATGAACTTTCGTTTTTTGTGATGGCAGAGTTAAACTTTGATGTTTTATCAGGCAGACCCGAATCATTTAAAGCAGATGATGATATTTTAATCAGCTATATTGTTGATCGTTACAATGTAATATATCTGACCGATAATTTAGATAAATATATCAATGCTGATTTATTTATAAAGGCTTTGAATTTCGATAAAGAAGATAAAGATAGATTTGTTGTTTCTTTACGAAACGATGCAGATAATGAGTATCACAATGAATTTGAACAGTTTGTAAGAGATTTGACAAAATTCATTATAAGCGATGAAGCAACATATTCAGAGAAAATGACCGCCGGATTGTTGGCAAATGAAGATCCGAAAGGACTTCTAATTTATTTAAAAAAAGCATACGATATTTATCAGAAACGCAAATTCGGCTCAGAAAGCGTGATGAGTATTATTACGAATCCTGAAAAACTTGATTTGTTGATTAATGATAATGAAATGATTATTAGCGTGCTTACACAAACGATTATTGATAATATGGATAAGATTAAGGAGAATTACAAAAATGGATTATCAGAATCAGGATTATTACATACCGCCGAAGAAACTTGATATACTTGACGATACAGCAACGAAACATAAAGTATTTGGTTATGCCAGAGTTAGTACAGATAAAGACGATCAGCGAAATAGTTTAGTTTCGCAAAAACGTTTTTTTGATATGCTGAAAAGTGAACATGAAAATTGGATTTCTTTTGAGTTGTTTACTGATGAGGGAATCAGCGGAACATCTCTTAATCGCCGAGATGGCTTTAATGAAATGATTCGACGAGCCAAAGCCGGCGAAGCTGACTTGATTGTTACCAAAGAAGTATCAAGGTTTTCACGCAACCTGAAAGACACAGTAAATATTATTGATGAACTTGATAAAATGAAAATCGGCGTTTACTTCATTAACAATAGAATTTATTCAAGAGATGAAAGTGAGTATCGTCAGTTATGTGCAATAAGTAATGCCGCTCAAGAAGAAAGCTACAATATTTCCGATCGTGTGAAATTTGGGCAGAGGATGCAAATGCAAAGGGGTGTTACTTTTGGTCGCAGAGAAATGTTCGGTTACAGGATTCACAGAGATTCCGATACACTTGAGCAGAGATACGAAATTATTGAAGAAGAAGCAGAAGTTATAAGAAAAATTTTTGATTGGTTCGTTGCAGGAGATGGAACCCACCGGATTGCTCGTCGCCTTGAAGAACAAGGAACACCTACTTTTAGATATTCAAACGGATGGTCAAACACCGTTATTTTGCGTTTGCTCCGCAATGAAAAATATGTTGGCGATCTCTGTCAAGGAAAAACCTATACGCCCAAAATGCTGGATCACAAGAAAAAATATAACCGTGGAGAGTCATTTTCTTGTTATTTAAAAAACCATCATGAGCCTATTGTAGCAAGAGATATTTGGGATAAAGCTCAAGAAATTCTCAATGAAAAGACTCCACCGGAAGAACAAAAAATTAAACATTCTAATCGCTATTGGTTGTCGGGAAAAATCTTTTGTGGTGTGTGTAAAAATAGGTATGTTTCTTGCACAAAAAAGAAAAAGAATTGTGTTCATAAGTCATGGGTATGCTTTGAAGCTCACACGAGGGGAAAATATAAAGAGGATACAGTTGACGGAATTCCTCGTGGATGTAACAGTGGCGGCATGATCAATGACAGAGTATTTAAGGAAGCTATTCATGATATTTTGCAACATTATATTATCAAAAATAAAGATATATTGATAAACAATATTTTAAAATCACAACAAGCAAAAATTGAATCTATTCCTAAAAAAGCTGTTGACAAAAGAAAAATCAAAGATAAGATAGACAAGCTTAACCAAAGAATTGACAGTATGTATATCGATAAACTTGACGGAAAATGCCCGGCTGATAGATTTGACCGTTTAGAAAAACAATGGCAAGAGGAAATTTCTCAATTGGAAAAAGAGCTGAAAAAATCTGAAGATGTGGAGTTAGAAAAAAAAGACATCAGAAATGAAACTGATAAAATCTTGAAAAAAATTGAATATCTTGTATCGTTGAAAAATTCCGATTTTAATGAAGACTTATACGGCAGAATTACGAAAAAGATAATTGTATATCCCTGCCATATTATTGAGATATATCTATATGATTTTGAAAAACCGTTTTTTCTGCAATTCACTGCAACAGGAAGACTCGAAAAATATACTGTAAGCTTTACAGTATTGACCAAAGATGAAGCCTTTGAAATAATAGGTGACAAAATCAATAATAAAGTCTAATTGTCCGAATAATAAAAGGCTGCCATATCGGTAGCCTTTTATTATTCGCAGAGCGATTTAATAGGAGTATTTAATTAAAATCAGAGGCAAAGAAAGTTATATTATCTTTCCTCATCAATCGTATTGTTCATTTCTTTAGAGCTATTATCGTCAAACATAGATAAGGTGGCTAATTTTTCATCGAGGGTTTCCTCTTTGTCAAGGAATTCCGTTATCGCTTCGACCGCTTTTTGTGCTTTTTGAGCGGCAAACAATATTTCTTTGCTGTTTCCTTTCAGCTCTTTTGCCCAAGATTGAAGATAGGCTATATCATTTTCTTTATGTATTCGGTCATCTTCAATTTTGAAATTGGAAATAAGCATAGAAGCCCCCACTTCTGCGACAAGCTCCTCAGCAGAATATTTTTCGTGACTTTGCGGACTTGTTCCAAATCTACCCTGATTTAATCCTGTTGAATGACATAGTTCATGACTAACCGCTGAAATATATTCATAGGTACTGTCAAAATTGCTTAATAAAGGTACTCTGATCGTGTTCTCGCTCGGTGAGTAGTAACACTCGGTGCCGTCAGTTATAAACTGCAACTCAATGCCGTTTTTTCTGCAATATGCATTTACCATTGAGCCAAAACGCATAAGCTCGCTTCTTGTTAAATCGCTCATTTCATCGTGCGAATATTTTTGAACTGGAAACTTTGAAGCTAAATTATTTCTGTCTTTGTCTAAGATATCCTGCCTCGAAAAGACTGTATAATATCGCATATAAGGCTTCTTCAAAGGCTTTCCCTTTTTATCTAATTTAGGGTTTCCGTTTTCGTCTTTGACTTCCTGATAGTTGAAATAAACCGCTATATTCGCCCTTGCCCCTTTTCTTATAAAAAGGGTATTTTCAGGGTGTTTTTTATTGTGAGCCTGAACCTTTGCAAAGGTTGTATATTCATCAGGCTCTAATAATAATCTGTTTATTCCTCGATAGGGTTCTCCTGTTTCAAAACAGCAAGGAAAAGAAACAGCACCGGCTGAGAACGGCTTGACCCAATAAAACACCTCGCCGTTTTTTTCTGCTTCTTCTAATCTCTTAACAATTCTGTCGGTTATAACATCATAAACACTCATATTTTTCACCTCTTCATATATATTATGAAAGATATGAGATACAAAAACAGAAAAAACTGCTGAACAATTTAATTGACCGCACGCTACTTTATGTTATATTTTTGACCAAAAATATAACTCACTATATTTTCAGTCAATGAATTAACTGAAAAAGTGAGCCGCCTTTTGGCGGTTTTTCTTTATGCTGAAAAAATTTTTCAGCTTCAAATCTTTCATATTACTTATGCCACCTGAAGAAGTAATTAAATTATTCTTATTACAAAAGTGAGCACTTCAGAATTTTGGCGGAAAGGATATATATGAAAGATAAGGATTTTGTCATTGATGATACCGAAAATGTTATTGTTTCAGTAATGAACACCATTACAGAAATAAAGAAAACAAACATAAAAAACTCATCAAAGCCAAAGGTAAAAAGAATTGATAAAAAACACTACGTTGATACTGAAACCGGAGAAGTAAAAGAATATAACGGTTATTATGACCCAAACGGCGATAAATCACGAAAAAACAACCCTCAGTCACTATCAAATACCCGAAGATTAAGTAAACAGATTATCATTACTAACTTTATTGATAAGGAACACACTCAATATTTCACATTAAAATATTATGATAAAGAATTTCGTTTAGATAAATCAAAAAAGGACATAAAGAATTTTATTAGAAGCATACGAAAAAAGTTCAAAACAGAGGGTTATAAAATAAACTATGTGAGATTAAATCAAACCCACTTTGACGGTTCTTTTCATTTTCATATATTGTTGTATTGGAATCAAGAATATCCTGATTATTCAGTTGATATTATTAAAGACCTTTGGAAATACGGCGAATGTTATTTTAAGCCAATAAAGCACAATGAGGATATATTATTTATTGCTGCCTATTTTGTTGACGGTTTGACAGCAGAACAAGGAGAAAAACGAAAGTCTGATATAGCAAAATCAAACGATGAAAAAGGAGCTATTAAACAGGCAAGATTAGAAGACATTCCAGCATATTCACGCATTATTTCACACAGTAATGAAATGAAAAAAGCCGTTATTAGCACTATGTCATATAAAGACGCCTCTGAAATGATAAAGTCAGGAAAAATGATAGACAGCGGTATATTTGAAAAGAAGTATAAAAACGGCGTGTATATTAAGCAACTATATGAATACTATTCTGTTTAATTTTTCCTTTATTTCTTCTGTTATCTGTCATAATAATATTGAAATCAAAAAGGAAAGGACAGATGAAAAATGGGAGAAAAAATAATTAGTATAAATGTGAATATTGATAATAACGCTTACGAGGATTTAATCGGGTATGCAAAAGCAAGCGGTCTGAGTGTTGAAGTTTTCGCTTCTTCTCTTATATATGGGTTTTTAAGGTTACAAAACACAGAACTTGAAGAGATACATATAAATGATGACGGAACAACTTGGTTATTTCCAACTGATGAATAAGTTTTTTTCTGTTGTTTATCTGCTGATTATCAGAGGTGATGACTATGAAATCAACGCTATCATTTCATATGAGTGAAAAAATGAATGAACGCCACAATCTCAGAAAAATAAACGTTCCTTATGTTGATAAAACAAAGAGCAAAGAAAATATATATTATGTCAATCAGACAAAAGAAGAAGCGTTTAATTTTCTGTTTGATGAGGCAGTCAATGAATACAATAAAAAACAAAAGAGAAATGACAGAAAAATAGAAGATTACCTGAAAAAAATTCAGGAAGCAGAAGAAAAACAGAAAAAAATAATTGCTCAGAAAAGAGCAGAGGGAGCAAGCTATAAAGAAATCGCAAAATATAAAAAAGCGAAGCAGTCAGCTTATGAAATAATTGTATCGCTTGGAAATATTCAGCAAAATCCGGACTTTATGCCCGGCGGTGATAATTGCAACAAGATAGAGGCTATTCTTGATGAATATATAAAAAATTTTCAGTTAAGAAATAAAAACGCCTATCTTTATCTCGGTAGTATTCACAAGGATGAAACCGGCGTTATTCACGCACACCTTGATGTTATTTTTTACTCTGATAGTTATAAAACAGGACTGAGCCGCAGGGTTTCGCTTAACCGGGCATTAGCGGATATGGGTTATACTTCAGATGAGAAAAAAACAGACGGACACAAAAAGCAACTCGCCGTTGAAAAGTGGCAGAACTCCGAAAGAGAGCAGTTACGTAATATTGCAAAGAATTATGGAATTGAGATAGTCTGCGGTAATCAGAGCCGACAACATTTAGTCAGAGAAAACTATATTATCAAAAAGAAGCGGGAAGAATTGTTAGAGCAAGCGACAAAAATTAACAAATGCGTCAATGAAATAAATAACTTTCTGAAATACGATTTAAGAGGAAATGAATACTATTACAAAACAAAGCTGATAAATAAAGAAATTGAATTTGAAAATCTCAGAGCGGAGTATGAAGCATTAAAAGAAAACAGCATTTCAGAAACAGAACAAGAAAAATGAGAGAAAAATTATGAAACTTTTTCTTATTTTCTCCTTGAAAAAAATAGTATAATTATGATAAATTATTATTGCGACATAACTTCATATCCCAAGTCCTAAGAGAAACATTTGGTAAAAATGTGTTCTCTCTATTTTGCTATATCTTTCTTAGGACGATAGCCGGATAGTTGTGTCGCAGCAGTAGAGATACATTTTTCGGTGCATCTCTATGATGCACTTTTTTTACAAGGAGGACAAAAAATTGAAGACTTTAAAAACAGCAATAGCACTTATTCTTGTTTCTATCATGGTAGCAGCTTGTTTTGTTGGCTGCAATAAACCCGGTGGTAATGATCCGATAACTGATCCGCCTATAGATCCTTCAACATCAGAAGTCGTCGTCACAGATGACTCAACTGAACCATCTGTTGAGGATACATCGACAACGAAAAAGGACAATACAACAGAAAAAGAAGATCCAACTACAGAAAAACCGGAGCCTACAACTAAAGAAGAGTCCACAACTAAGAAACCGGAACCGACAACTCAGAAGCCTGAGCCTACGACTCAGAAACCCGAACCGACAACGCAGAAACCTGAACCTACAACACAGAAACAGGCTAAATATACAGAAAAGAAAGAAACTGTATATGCAACATCTTATGTTTATGTAAGAGCAGGGGCCGGAAAGTCATATGATATTGTTGGACATCTTGATAAAAATCAGAGTGTTACAAGACTCGCTAAAGGTGATAATGGTTGGAGTAAGGTAAGCTATAATGGAAAAACACGTTATGTTTCTAGTGATGCCTTAACAACAACTAAGCCTGTAGTTCCTACAACTGAAAAAACCGAACCTACTACACAGAAACAAGAACCTACAACTAAACCACCAAAGACTGAACTGACCACAGAAAAAAGAGAAGAACCAACAACAAAAATCGTTGTAGAGGATGGTCAAGAATACCTTATTGATGCAAATGGAAATAAATGGCCCATTGACACCAGTGATACAGCAGGTGAAACAAAACATTATGATGCTAATATTTGTTATGTTTGCGGAAAATCAACATGTGTCCAAAGTACTAAACCTTATTTTTGTGTAACATGTAAAAAAACAATAGACGCTGGCACTTGTCATCCAAGAACACATTATAAAGCTTCTCATTAAATATTAACAAGGGATGTATTAATCCCTTGTTTTTCTTTTTTTATTTGTTAAATCTTTCATATTATTATAGAAAGAAAAATAGAAAGGAGAATATCTATGTTGAAAATCACGCTCTCGGGAATGCTTGACAAATAAAATAAATATGATATAATAGAGATGAAATAAGACACACCGATAGACGGTTTGTCTTAACATTGGTTTAAGAAATAGCCGCTGTTTTGACGTGGGCGGTTATTTCTTTTTTGTTATATCAATAACAAGTGCTATAATTGCAACGATTAAAGTAAGAAGTAAAAACAACTCACTGTATGTAACCATAAGCACCGCCCCCCTTTCCAAGAGGGCGAAAGTGCCCTCTTAAAAAATCGAGGACAAACCGCCTACCGTTATGGTATGCCTTATTTCGTGGGTATTATATCACGCTTATTGAGCAGTTGCAATACTGAATAATAACATTTAAAAATAAATAAATTTTAAGTGTGCAATTTTTCTCCTCTTTAGGCACAGAAGAGCTTGCTCACCTTGAAATGATATGCTCTATCGTTTATCAACTGACAAGAAATCTTTCTGAAGAAGATCTGAAGAAAGGCGGCTTTGACGCATACTTTGTTGATCACACTACGGGCATATACCCGTCTTCTGCGGCGGGCGTTCCGTTCACAGCGGCATACCTTCAGTCAAAAGGTGACGTTCTGACGGATCTGCACGAAAATATGGCGGCTGAGCAGAAAGCAAGAACGACATATGACAACATTCTCCGTCTTGTTGACGACCCCGACGTCAAAGAACCGATAAAGTTCCTGCGTGCAAGAGAAATAGTTCACTATCAGCGTTTCGGCGAGGGTCTGAGAATAGCGACAGATAAGATGAACGAGAAAAACTTCTACGCCTTCAACCCGTCTTTTGACTGCAAATGCGGTTTCAAAAGCCTTGAAAAGAAATGAGGTAGCCTATGCCTCTCGTTTATCTCAGCCCGTCAACACAGGAGTTCAACAATTTTGTCAACTACGGCACTGAGGAAGAGTGGATGAACGCAATAGCCGACGTGGTAGAAGGTTATCTTATTGAGGGCGGTATTCCGTTTGTGCGAAACACGCCCGACATGACGGCGAGAACCTCTATTGAGCAGAGCAACGCCGTCGGAGCGGATCTTCATGTTGCAATTCACTCAAACGCCGCACCCGAATCGCTCCAGGGCGCTCTTCAGGGTACTGATATTTACTACGCCCCGAACAGCCGAAATGGTCTTCGTATGGCTCGTTTGGTTGAAGAAAACTTCGAGGATATATACCCCGACCCGTCAAAGGTCGATATAAGAACGACCGATTATCTGGGCGAGGTTCTGCGCACAAGAGCCCCCGCCGTGCTCATTGAGGTGGCGTATCACGACAATCTTGAAGACGCGCTGTGGATTCAGAATAATGTCAATGAAATCGGGCGGGCAATAGCAAAAAGCATTTTTGAATATTACGATATACCATTTAATTTTTAAGGGTATGCAAACGGATACTTTACAGGGTATCCGTTTTTTTATATTTTTTCACATCTTCAGCAGATATTTCATCACAAACTCTGTTATAAATACGCCGAAGCATGAAGAAAACGCTATGACGGTCAGGCTCTTTTCAAAATAAGCAAGCACAATCGCCACTATTACCCCCACGACTGCCGAAGCCACCGACGAGGTTGCGTAGAACACTGCGGGAAATGTCATGACAGCAAGCACCGCATACGGCACATAATAGAGAAACGAAAGAATAAACCTGTTTTTTATCTCTTTCTTGAAAAGCACAAGCGGAATCATTCTGATAAGATATGTCACGCCCGCCATGACAAGTATGTATATCGGAAAACTGTATTTCATTCTGCTTTTGCCTCCGTTTCGGTTTTAACGGGCGCTATTATTGAGAATACTACGCTCGCAATAACTGCGCAAATTATTATCGTGAAGCCCTGCGGAATCTTTTTGAGCGAGGGCGTGTAATAAAAAACACAGTTGAGCGCAACGGCAAAAAGCACGCACAGCGCTGTGGATTTGCTCTTTTTCGACGGCACAAGCACAATCGCTATGAACATTCCGTAGATAGCTACGCCGAGCGCAGAAATAAGCATCGGCGGAAAAATGTCGCCTGCGACTGCGCCTATAAGCGTGCCTGCGCTCCAGCCGACATAGGGCGTCAAAATAAGACCATACATATATGAGCGGTTGAGCTTCTCAGGCTGTGATGAAGCGACGGCGAATACCTCGTCTGTGTTGACAAAAGCAAGAACAAAGCGGTCAATAAGCCGTATTGTTTTATCAAACCGCTGAGACAGAGAAACAGACATCAGCGAATAGCGAAGATTTATGACAAACTGCGCCAGCGCAAGCTCAAAAAGCGAACCTCCGCCGACTATTATAGGCACTGCGGAAAGCTGACCCGCCGAGGTGACATTCGTCATTGAAATAGTGAGAGCCTCCCCTACCGAAAGACCGTTGCCGACGGAAAAAATGCCGAAAGCAAATGCAACGGAAAGATAGCCGAAGCATATCGGCAGACCGTCTTTTATACCTTTTTTGAAATACCCGTTTTTCATATTTTATCTGTCCTGTATATTTATAATTTAATATGCGCTTTGCGCACTCACTCAGGCGTATCCCCTGAGTGAGTGCGCAATTATTTTAACGCTTTTATTTTCTGTTGTCAAACATTATATTACTTTTTATAATGTTTTAATTATTGGGGGGTTAATCCCTCAGTCAGTTTCGCTTTTCCCCTCTCAGTCTCACTACGCTCGACAGCTCTCCCAGTGGGAGAGCCAAGAAAGATGTTTCTTTTGCCCTCTTATTCGTTAGGTATGGAAAGGCGCAGACGCACGGGCTGAGATAGTGAATATAAATTACAATAGACAGGGATAGTGAAAAAAGGCGTGCAAACGGCTGGAGTGTGTCTGTGCAGTCGGATAAAGACATCTGAAAAATGCGGGGTGATGGTGGGTGTCGGGAGGAATAGGGGCTGCTTTAAGCCTCCTCTTTCCTCCTGACCGGTGTTTTGATTACTTTGTCACTGCTGACAAAGTAATGCCCCTGCGGCGAGCAGAAAGAAAAGTACAATTAAAAAATTTTTTCTGCGTAAAAAAATGTTGGGTTAGAGAAGCACAAAAAAAGTCGGCAAGGGAATATGAAAAGCTCCCTCAGTCAGCAAGCTGACAGCTCCCTCAGAGAAGGAGCCTGATAACGCCCTCTCAGTCTCACTGCGTTCGACAGCTCTCCCAGTGGGAGAGCCAAGAAGATAACATCTCTTTCAAGAAAGTATTCAGGTGAGAGCCGAGAAAAAAGCACTTGCCTCGCCCTTTGGGAGAGGTGGAAAATCCGTAGGATTTTTCGGAGAGGGTTTATTCCCTCAGTCAGCTACGCTGACCGCTCTCCCGGACTTTCAGTACCAAAATCAAAAATCCTCCCCGATTAAAGGGAGGACGAAAATATGTTTTTCTGCAAAACAGCAAATCATGTTTTTATCAGCACTACTTTTCCGGAAAAAATTTCACTCCAAAAACTTATCTTTCAGCCTGAGCAGTTTTTCTTCGTTAAGCTCCATCTCCTGATGAAGATAGTTTTCAACAGAACCGTAGTTTTCCTCTATTGCGTCAAACGAGGCGCATATATATTCACGCCTGACCGCAAGAAGATAGCGAAGATACATCTTCACATTCTTGTTTCTGACAGCGACCTTTATCAGAAATTTGAGCTTTTTGTTTTCTCTTCTGAAATAATAGTCGGTCATGAGATAGTCGAGAATGATTTTCTCTCTGTCAACGCCGAGAGCCGAAAGCAAAAGCGCAGTGCCTATACCGACTCTGTCTTTTCCGGCTGTGCAGTGCCATAAAAATGCGCCGTCACCACTCAGAAGAATATCGAAGAAATTCCTGTAGTGCTCTATAGCGTGTTCGTCGAGAACAAGACTTCTGTAGAGCGACTGCATGTATTCAAGCGGTGGCACTGTGACATTCTCAAAAAGCCCGGGCATATCACAGTAGTCAACTTTTTCTCTTGTTATACCGAGAGTTTCAGCCTTTAATATCGGGTTGTGAATATATTGCACATTCTCTATTGTCGGGTCAGGCTTCTGCTCACATTCTATATCCGTTCTGAAATCAATCACGGTCTTTAAGCCATATTTTTTTCTGAGCTTTTCAAGGTCTTTCTTTGTCGCTTTGAAAAGAGCTTCGCTTCTGATAAGTGACTTCTTTTTAATGTGTCTGCCGTCTTTTGTCACAATGTGGCTGAGGTCACGGGTGTTATCGAGCTTTTTAAGCTTTATTCTGGGCATAATCATTCATCCGTTTCTTTAAAAAATATCTTTAATATATTACCACAAAAACCCGGGCATTACAACGATATTGACAATATAAATAATTAAAGAGTATAATTTTGTCTGAGGTGACGCCCATGAAAAAACAAAACGCAATAAAAACAGCGCTCATAGTTTCGGGCGCACTGACAGTGATAATCTGCTGTGTGATGAACTTCTGTCTTATACCGATTATAGAAAGCCCGACCGAGGGGATAAGAATGTTTGATATGAACTCTTTCGGCTACAGCTATGAAACGGCGAAAAAATTCGTCTCTCTCCTGTCGGCTGAGGGGCTTGACACATATCTTCATAAACAGCTTCCGCTTGACTTCATTTACCCCGCCGTGTATTCGGTTTTCTTTTCGCTAGCGATAATAAAGCTGAAAGGTAAAAAGTTTTTAACTGCGTTTCCGGTTAGGGTGAGAAGTATAATCCGAACTCAGTTTTTTATCGGAATATTTTCGCCCT
>JBJEOI010000033.1:0-5715 GCA_051880635.1 Acutalibacteraceae bacterium
TTGACTGTGACTGTCGGTTTTATGGCTTTACCGGTGTAGGTAAAGCTTGTAGCCGAGAGTGAAATTGTCTTCGGGTATGCAATGGTTGTTGTTTTTGAAACCTTGCCGCAGACAGTACACTTTGTGACAATGCTTCCGCTCTTTGTGAGGGTTGCTTTTGTTGTGGTTGTCTTATAGCTGTGAGTTGTAGTTTTAGCTATTGTTTTTGTATCCACAGTCTTGCAAACAGAGCAGACCCTCTTCTGTGAGCCGGTCTCTTTACATGTTGCAGGTTTTTCCGTTGTCCATTTGCTCCAATTGTGACCCTTAGCAGGAATTGTTGTCTGAGCGACAATAACATCCCCGCATACCGAGCAGTGCGAGCCTTTTGTTTTGCCTTCTGATGTGCAGGTAGCAGAAACAGCAGCGTCTGTAACTATATTTGTGTGGTGAGCCTTTATAACTTCATGACCCGAAATCCAGGTCTGACAGTCAGCACAATATACACCGGCGGTGTAGCCGTTTTTCGTGCAGGTTGCTTTGACTGCTTCTTTATTAACTGCGTTTGCGTGGTTAGTTGCGGCAATTTCCTCGTGACCGGAAATCCAAGTGTCGCAGTCAGGGCAATAAGTGCCTGCAGTGTAACCCTTTGAAGTGCATGTTGCCGATGTTCCATCATCAGTTTCAGTGTCTTCATGTCGGCAAGATTCTTTCATTGTTAACATTACATCAAACGATCCGCTTTCGTCTTCATCATAGAAGCTTGCTCCCCAATAATATGTTTCGCCCGCAGTCAATTTATAAGTGACAGAAAAATTTTCGTCACTTCCACCATCGTCATCACAGGTTATCTGTTCCTTATTGCCATCAAACAGATAACCATATGTATCATCATCAGAGTCAGAAGCAAATGTGTATTCACCCGTCACCGAAGGAACAAATTTCAAATATACGATTTCGCCTGCACTTACTGAAACCCTCTTTTTGACTCCAACAGAAATATCATTCATTGTTTTTCCACAAGAGTCACACAGATTATCTCTATCTTCATCTTCGTGGTCAATCATAGGATACTCGACATATTCAGTAATCTTTTCATTGCATCCATTACAAACGGTGTATTCATCATATCCGACTTCGGTACAAGTAGATTTTTTTGCTTCAATTGTTTCAGTTAACGGGTGAGCACATTCTGTTTCCTGAGGCAATGTAACAGCAACACAAATCTGATTATCACCATCTGCTGATTCATCCGATGAACTTGTTACCTTAACAAAAAGTTTACCAACACCGTTTTCATCAAATTCAACCAGTTCTTTATTGAAAGCAAGTTCATAATCAACATACTGCTCTTTTGCAAGTGTACCTATTTCGCTTTGTTCAAAAGGCTCTTCCTCTGAATCATTGAATATTGCCGATATAACTACACCGTCAGCATCAACTGAACTGTTATTTTCAACAACAGCTTTAAGAATATAGTTATCACCAAAATTAACGAGTTCACTTTCGACGATAGAAAGGTCACCCTTACCTATTTCAATGCTTTCGGTATTATCTTCTGTATCCGATTCTTCAACATCAGGTATTGAAGCAGAAACAGCAAGAGTGGTTGCTGCGTAGTTTTCAGGAACGAGATAATCAAGAGTTACAAGTTCAGTTGCACCTGATTTAATGTTAACTTCCTTTGTAACAGTTGTATTTGTTCCCAAGGTGTCAGAAAGAAGAAATTCTATTGAAGTTACATCAGTTGTACCTACATTGTTAACATACACATCAATTGAACTTGTTTCACCGGGTATGATTTTTGATTCATCAACCATATAAATATCAAGAGAGATATCAGTGAATTCATTTGCTGTGAATGAGCAAAGGTTTGCATCACCTTCAGTATATGTGCCGCTTTCTTCATCCAGTGTCATTTCATTCATGTTGCATACGCCGACAAGTTTACCACCAAGCATTGCGACATCAACTTTTGACACTTTGAAAGCACCAATGTTACTGATTTTTACAGGCTCTGTCCAAGCACCGTCCTCATAACTTGTTGTCCAGAATTCATTACCGCCAACTTCGTTATTCTCAGTCCAAAGAATTGAGAGTCCTGTTTCCTGTTCAATAAAACTAATATTTCCCTCAATTAATCTTGAACTGCTGAAAACAGACTTTGTCTCACCATCTTGTTCGTAGTAAATATTATTCATATCACTTACAAACAGTGTTTCTGTTCCGTCAAGCATACTGTAATCCGCAAATGTATATGAAACTTCATTTTCATCTTTGCCAAAAGATGTAGTTGCACCATTCGAAATAGTATAAACAGTAATATCATTTGACGTTGACATATCACCGTCAGTATCAATTGAATAGGATAACTTTTCGGTTCCGTTTACTATTTCAGGAGTTGCTGAAATGATATAACTTTGATTATTAGCAAGAACTTCAGCAGTTTCGCCAATCTCGTGACGGTGTAATGTATTATTATCAGTACCCATAAGGTTGTTGTCACTGTTCGTGGCGTAATAAGCAACTGCATTTCCGTTATTTACCACAACAGAAGGCATGTAATCATAAACTTCGTTGTCTGTAAGTTTAGTTGCATTAACAAAGCAATCGTTAGTTGCATCATATTTTGCAACAAAAATTTCGCTGTTTTCAAGGAATACATCAATGCTAGTTGCATCATCTGCTGTAACAGTTTTGTCTATCTTCTGCCACGCTACATATACATTTTCACCGTCTGTTGCAAGAGAAGGATATGCATCGTTATGGCCGTCATCGTAAACAGCCTTAGGCTCACTCCAACTGTCGTTTTCTGCATCATAGAGTGAATAAACAAGCCTCATTCTGTTATATGTATCTCTTGAGGCATCGTCCTGAACCCAAACCATCATTACATTGTCACCAAACGATACAAGTTGAGGATTAGTCTGATCAAAAATACTTGTCTGAAGAACATTGAAAGTTACACCGTTATCAGCAAGAGAATAAAGTGAAATCGGATATTCGCCAAGCCATTCAGATGTGTCGTCAGCATAATCACGAGAAATTACAGATACATTGGTCTGTATTTGTGAAGTTGATTTGTTTATATGATCATCTTCAAAGGAGCGTAGCAACCTGTATGTTGATTGACCATAATAACCGTCATAGACAACAAATTCACCATCGATCAAAGATATTTCAGTACTTAATAAGAAGAACTCAGCCTCAAGACCTGCTTCACCTTTTACAGCAAATTTTCGATATTTGGTAGCGAAATTGTTTTCAAACGGAAGCGAACCTTTTCCATAAATACCAACTGAAACTGCCTTTTTAACGCCAACGCCACCACTTAATTTTAAACTTGGTTCGATTAACAATGTCAGATTGAACTGAAGCGGTAAGTTTGGATCATCAATAACCTTTGCCTGTTGAGTTTCAACTCCAAGGTTTGCTTTTGCAGTGGCTGACACATAAAGTGGAACAACCCAAGCGGCAAATTGTTGTGTTAACGAAAACGAAAACTCGCCGTTAATGCTAGCAAATATGTCAGTTACAGAAACACCATTAGATACATCAAGTTCTATGTATCCGAGTACACCGACATTAAATCCAACTTTTGATTTAAGTCTATCTTTTGTGACTTTATTGCCAACTAATTTTTTATAATCCTTCCATGCATCTTTTGAACCCTTAAGATTGTCTGAAATACCTTTTACATGCTTTTTCAAGTTCATCCATTCAGTCTCTTTTTTCTGCTTTCCGCCAACCGTTCCTCCTGATTCATAGGAGAAAGCATCAAAACCGAGAGAAATTCTGACACGTGAACCTGTTACATCAACACCAATAGGGAAAGTAAACATGTCCATGCTGATGGTTGAACCACCAAGGATAGGCACACTATCCGCAACCTTTATCCCTTGTGAATTCGGGCCCAAAAAGCTCAAAGTAGAATTTCTTAATGCGTTACCGATATTCACAGGCAAGGATGCAGCGATTTCTATATTTAGTTTTACAGGATCTGAGACAACCCCGTTACTAATTATATAAGCATAAATAGATTTACCACTTGCAAAGTTCTTGGCAATATCAATTGATGAAAATATGCCTGTAGAATTAGATATAGGATTCTTGTTATCTTGGGATATATAATAAGTGGTATTACTTCCTGTATTTCCTGCAGAAATTATAATATCATATTTGTACAACTCATTAACATCAAGAGTTGAAGAACGGATTTCAAAATAATCTGTCCCGGCAGATTTTGATTCCCTACCAAAAACAGTTGACACATATGGTTTGTTATCAAGTTTTTTCTTTACCATAAGTGCATCAAATTTATATGCCGTACCATTTGATGTTGACCATGTTGATATCACTTCTTTAGGAATTATGTAGTCGTAATAACCATCATGGCTTAAAACTATATCTTGATCCTTTACATCGTTTTTCATGACTGTAAGTGATCCGTCAAAAATGCTTTCACCGACAGCAGATGTAATTTTTACACCTGTTATACTTTCAAAAGCATTATTAAGAAAATCTTTCATTGATGCTGTGCTATCAAGCCAACTCCCTGAAGCATCTTTAGGTGTAATTGTGATCTTTTGGTTTTTATTGTCTTTTGTATCTATTGAACTGATGCTTAAAGCCTTACCTAAATCAAAAGAACGAATACATATTGCCGGCCTAACACCCTCATAATTTGTGGTTCCAGATCCCCAATAGTCAGCTTTGCCATCACTAGCAACTTGACAATAGGAATTTGCATTGTATGCCGATCTAAGCCCCCAAGGAGAATATCCTGAATATTCGTCTACCCCTAAAACGGTAGCATAATCAGTTCTTTTTCCTTTTCTAGCTGTATCATAACTAGAAGAACTGCTACTGAAGCCATAAGACCTATTTATTATATCATTATAAGATAATAGAAATACTTTATCTGTTGTCGTCGTACTGTTGTATTTAGAATTTTTAGGAGAACTGTTATCCAAAACAGTTTCCAATATGTCTCCGTTTTTGGAGTTGTTGAATGCAATATTATAAAAGTCATTATTAAGCCATTGTCTAATAGAGCTTGTGGCATAGTCGCTTGAATAAGTAGTACACGCCTCATCATTATACAACGTAATAAAACCATCAGTATATGTACCATTTTGGTATGTTTTAAAAGAAAACGGATGTGAATCAATAATATTTTCACACATTATTAAGCCAGTATCAATATCCAAAACACGCCAAATTAATGGTTGAAATTCAAACCAATAAATATTATTAACTGTATATCCATTTTCAGCTTGGCCTGCTATTGACTCATCCGGTTCTTCAGCGTCTGTATGTCCAGGAATATATTTTAAAAATTTTACAGCTCTATATTTTTTGTTATTATGTTCAACATCATAATATCGAATCCAATCTCCTGGTTGAGCAGAGCCTTCACTTCCGTCACCAATACAATAATTATAACTAATCCAATTTTCCCATGCTGGAACCCGTGAATTAAGTTCAGCTATTAATATATCATCTGTTACTTTGCTTTGGGGATATGAGCCGTATTCTAACAAACCTGAAGCGGGGCCAGCAAAGTGAATAGTCGCGTCGGTTAAACACTCGTTGCTGTGACCAATTCTTATGGCATTCCATTGTTCTCCGGTTCCATTGTAATAGACATCTTCTAGAGTGGTGCACCAAAAAAACGCACATTCGCCTATACTCGTTACACTATCCGGGATCGTTATCTCGGTTAAACTGCCGCAA
>JBJEOI010000033.1:5815-51950 GCA_051880635.1 Acutalibacteraceae bacterium
TTCGCCTATACTCGTTACACTATCCGGGATCGTTATCTCGGTTAAACTGCCGCAAAACCAAAACGCATACTCCCCTATGCTAGTTACACTGTATGGAATCGAATATAATGATCGACTATTGCCCATAGGATGTTGAATCAGGGTTGTCTTATCCTTATTAAACAACACGCCATACCCATCATTTGAATAATATTTATTCGCACTATCTACTGTTATACTGGTTAAACTGTCGCAACCCTGAAACGCACATTCGCCTATACTCGTTACACTATCCGGGATCGTTATCTCGGTTAAACTGCGGCAACCCTGAAACGCATCTTCGCCTATACTGGTTACACTATCTGGTATCGTTATCTCAGTTAATGACCAGCACGCACAAAACGCACTATCACCTATGCTCGTTACACTGTTTGGAATCGTTATGCCGGCTAAGCTGGTGCAATAATCAAACGCACCATCGCCTATACTTGTTACCGGATAACCGCCAAGGGTATTGGGTATCACAATATCACCGCTGATTGATTCATCACAATCAGTTATAGTCGCCTCGCCGTTTGAAACAGTATATGTATAATACCCATCACTTAGAGCACTTGCCTTTGTTGCAAACATCTCCGACCACTCCGGCAGTTCCAGCCCCACAAAACCCTGCAGCGGTGCCGAGCCAATAATCATAACAATAATAAGAAAAACTGATATGATTTTTGATAATACTTTTTTCATAACATTTCCTCCGAACATATATTTCTGTTTCAATAATATCACTTTATCAAAATAAAGTCAATAAACATATAAAAAACGACCCGACGAACAGTGCTTCGGGCAATAATAAATGTCTTGAGATTTATCTTATATAGCCAAATAATTATTCACAGTGACATCGTTTCTGAAATGTGACAGCTTAAACATTGATGTCGCCATAACCTTTTTGATTTAATGCTTAATAAAATACATAAGGCACTGGTGAACATTCTCACTATTGCGAATAGCAAAGTTTGTCTCTTTGCGGATGCATTTTCATTTATATTGAAAAATCAAAGAAAGGCGGAACAATGAAATGAGAAACAGAATAAACACATCCTGCGAATACTGCACAGAAAACATTGACTATGATAACTCGGGCAGGCGATATTTTTCATGTGAAAGAAATGGTCAGATACTCACAGAAGAAAACTCTGTATGCGAAAACTGTATTTTCAGCTTACTCGATCGCATACGCACAATAATAAAGGAGTCGGACAAACTATGAAAAAATACAGAATAAGATACTCAGTCGTAACAAAAGAAGAATATGAGAAAAATGAAAGAAAAAATGAAGTTATCAAAGAGGTTATTGCCGAAAATGAAGCTGAAGCCATTGAAAAAGCAATAGAATGTGAATATCGTGCACTTTTCGAAGAGGTGCCCTGTTTAAGAACAACCTCTGAAATACATATATTCGCTGACGAGCTTTCATTTGAAACAGAGCTTATAGTTTGTGATTTCAGAGCAGAAAGCATTACGGAGGAATAAAACAAACAACTAAACATACATTGCAATCAGTGCTTTTTAACCGGTATTTAATTATTGTTTTCGTGACCCAAACAAAAACTATAAAAAAAGAAAATATATGGAAAGAAACTACACAGAAAGAAACTGAGTCAAAAACAGCAAAAATTTGGGTCATATGAGGGCTCTTTCTCGTGAATTCTCGTGTTTTCACGGGTAACCGTCGTGACCCGGATTTTTGTGCTCCAAAACTCCTGAAAAGCCTTTGTTTGCAAGGGTTTTTAGATGTTTTCAGGTGTGTTCACAAAGAAAAAAGCTCCCGAAAAACGGGAGCTGAATTTGATGGTTTCTCATCTCTTTGAGAACTGCGGTGCACGTCTTGCGCCTTTGAGACCATATTTCTTTCTTTCCTTCATTCTCGGGTCACGAGTGAGGAAGCCTGCCTTCTTGAGAACAGGACGAAGGCTCTCGTCATACTGAAGAAGAGCTCTTGCGATACCGTGACGGATAGCGCCTGCCTGACCTGTTACGCCGCCGCCGTTTACACGGCATACGATATCAAACTTTTCAGCCGTCTCTGTGAGAGCGAGGGGCTGACGAACGATGAGTTTAAGAGTTTCGAGACCAAAATAATCGTCGATGTCTCTGTCGTTAATTGTGATTTTGCCTGTGCCTGCATATACACGAACACGAGCGATTGACTTCTTTCTTCTGCCTGTGCCGTAGAAGAACGGTGTTGTTTCGTACATTATTTTAATCTCCTTTCTCAGAATTCAACTTTTTCGGGCTTCTGTGCTGCCTGACCGTGCTCTGCGCCTGCATATACTCTGAGTCTTGTCAGAGCGTTTCTGCCGAGTGTGTTGTCAGGGAGCATACCCTTAACTGCCTTTGTTACAGCGAACTCGGGCTTTTCAGCCATGAGCTTTCTGTAGCCGACTTCCTTAAGGTTGCCGATATAGCCTGTGTGATGATAATACTTTTTCTGATCGAGCTTCTTGCCTGTAAGAACAATCTTTGAAGCATTGATAATTACAACGCTGTCGCCGCAATCAACATGCGGTGTGAATGTGGGCTTATGCTTGCCGCGAAGAAGTACAGCCGCCTGAACAGCTACGTCGCCGAGTGTCTTGCCTTCTGCGTCAAGAAGATACCACTTGCGTTCAACTTCGCTTGCCTTTGCCATGTAAGTTGACATAGTTACATCCTCCGTTAGATATTTTTAATGCTCGGATATATTATCACAACTCTTTTGCTTTGTCAACACCTTTCTTCCGATTTTTTAATTTAGATTTCATTATCTCTCTTTTTCTCGTTTATTCTTGCTCGAAGATAGGTTTTTCTCACTTGTGAATTTCAAAAAAATTTGGAATAAAATACGGACAGACCCTGAATCTGCCCGATATTATCATTCACTGTATTCAATTCTCGTAAGTCTGCTGAAAACATCAATCTCATACGGCGGAATATGGAGCTCGTATTCTTCTTCGCCGCACCGGGCAATAAACGCATAACATTAAATCAATTCTTTCGCCAGATTGCAGAATTTTGTCAGAATATCCATCAGTTCTTCATTGGATATCGTTTGATTTTTATACCAATGTGTGAATGTTGATAGAATGCCGCCGACTAAAAACTCTGCGATATATTCGTTATCCTGTTTCGGGTCATAGCTTTCTATCCGCTCTAACAATGCATTTTTTAATATTTTGCTGACCTTTTCTTTAAGCGCCGAATGATTTGACGAAAACACAAAATATTCAACTAATTCTTTATGATGTTTTATTCCTTCACTCAGCTCGTTGAAAAACTGCGAAGCGTCAACTTTTTCCTTGTCTCTCTCCATTCTGTCAACAAGGTTCTGCAATAAATCAGATAAATCATTATCAATATCCTCTACAGCGTCATACACGGAATTATAATGAAGATAAAAAGTCTTTCTGCTGATATTTGCTTTTTCTGCAAGTTCCGTCACAGAAACACTTGTTATCGGCATGCTCTCCAGCATCTTAATCAGCGTGTTTTTTATGTTCTCTTTTGTTCTTTTAATTCTTCTGTCCTCTGACATAATACTCACCTTTTGTCGGTTTGTGTAATTATACACAAATCGAAAGTATTTGGTAATTGACTATTTTGTTACACAACTGTATTATAATACACATATGAGTAATTTTCAAGTAAAAATACGGAGGATGGAAAAATGAAAAATGAAACTGAAAACTCAACAATAGGCGAAAAAGAGCAAGGTGCTGAACAGGACAGCTTATCGTTTGAAAAACTTGTCTGGATATTCTTTATAAGCTGTGAAGTAGGCTTTCTTGTTGAAACCGTATGGTGCTTAATAAAGAACGGCTATATAGAATCAAGAAAATCCTTGGTTTACGGTCATCTTTCCGTCGCATACGGCTTAGGTGCACTTGTGATAACATTGGTTCTATACAGGCTTCAGAATTCCCGTCTGACAACGATATTTTTAACATCTTTTGTTGCAGGAACCGTGACGGAATATATCTGTTCACTCGGGCAGGAAATACTTTTCGGCTCTGTGGCGTGGGATTACAGCCATTTGCCGCTGAACATCAACGGAAGAGTTTGCCTTATATATTCCTTATTCTGGGGATTTTTAGGGATAGGCTGGATTAAGTTCATATATCCGTTACTGTCAAAATTTGTTGAAAAGATCCCCAAAAACTTCAGCAAGATTTTTGTGAAATGCTTTGTCATATTCTTTGTGTTTGACTGTATGCTGTCAGGTGCGGCGGCTTTCAGAATGGATCAGAGAAATGCTGGTGTTCCGGCAACAAATATAGTCTCTCAATATCTTGATAATCATTTTGACGATTCAAGAATGCATCAGATATATGCTAACAGCAAAGATGTAGGTTAATTCTCACTAAAAAATATCGGACAGATTTTGAGATCTGTCCGATATTTTATTATAAAAGATTATTCTGCGTCGGGAGCATAGAGATCCTTGAGTTTAAGGAGATGTGCATAACGAGCCTTAGCCGCCTCTTCGTTTCTTGTGAAGAGTTCGTCGGCTCTGTCAGCAAATTCTCTTGTAAGTCTCGAATAACGAGCTTCGTTCATAAGGAATTCTCTGTATCCGCCTGCGGGAAGCTTTGAATCGAGAGTGAACGGATTCTTGCCTTCCTTCTTGAGCGTCGGGTTATATCTGAAGAGGTTCCAGTAACCGCAGTCAACAGCCTTCTTCATTTCAGCCTGGCAGTTGACCATACCGCCCTTGATTGAGTGCATTTCACACGGTGAGTAGCCGATGATAAGTGACGGACCGGGATATGCTTCAGCCTCCTGAAGAGCCTTGAGGGTCTGAGCCTGACTTGCGCCCATAGCTATCTGTGCAACATAAACATAGCCGTAGCTCATAGCGATTTCTGCAAGTGACTTCTTAGCGACTTCCTTACCTGCTGCTGCGAACTGAGCAACCTGACCGATATTAGAAGCCTTTGAAGCCTGACCGCCTGTATTTGAATAAACCTCTGTGTCAAAGACCATAACATTTACATCCTGACCTGAAGCGAGAACATGGTCGAGACCGCCGAAGCCGATATCGTATGCCCAGCCGTCACCGCCGAATATCCAGACTGACTTCTTGGCGAGATATTCCTTGTGAGTAAGGATATCCTTTCTATTTTCGCAGTCGCAGTCTAATGCTTCAAGAGCCTTGACGAGAGCTTCTGTTGCCGCACCGTTCTTTTCACCGTCTTCGAGTGTTTCGAGGTATGCGTTAGCGGCTGCCTTTACATCTTCGGGAGCCTTTTCGCTCTCTGCGATATTTTTAACCTTAGCGATAAGTCTGTCTCTGATAGCCTTCTGACCGTAGAACATACCGAGACCGTGCTCAGCGTTGTCTTCGAACAGTGAGTTAGCCCATGCAGGACCGTGACCGTTAGCGTTCACTGTGTAGGGTGATGTAGCAGCAGGACCGCCCCAGATTGATGAACAGCCCGTAGCATTTGAGATATACATTCTGTCGCCGAAGAGCTGAGTGATAAGTCTTGCGTATGATGTTTCTGCACAGCCTGCGCATGAGCCTGAGAACTCGAGGAGAGGCTTCTTGAACTGGCTGGAGATTGTTGTGAGAGCCTTTGTTGTCTCGGGCTTTTCTGTGACATTAGCTACGCAGTAGTCGAATACCTCCTGCTTAGCGTCCTGTGATTCACGGGCAACCATCTTGAGAGCGCCTGCGTTACAAACACCGATACAAACGCCGCAGCCCATACAATCCATGGGTGAAACAGCGAGAGTGTATGAATAGCCGAACTTTGTGACCGCCTTTGCCTTTTCGGCATACTTAGTCATAGCGGGAGCGGCTGCCTTTTCTTCTTCAGAAAGAGCGAACGGGCGGATTGTAGCGTGCGGGCATACGAATGCACAGCTATTACAGCCAACGCACTTCTCTGAATCCCACTCGGGAACCATGACGGCAACGCCTCTCTTTTCATAAGCTGAAGCGCCCTGTTCAAATGTACCGTCTGCATATTCTTCGAAAGCTGAAACGGGGAGTGAGTCGCCGTCCATCTTGCCGACAGGCTTCATGATTGTGTCAACCATGCTTGCGAGCTTCGCTGCGCCTTCTGTCTTGACTGCTTCTGCGCTGTCAACAGCGTCAGCCCATGAAGCGGGAACATCTATCTTGACGTATGCTGTTGCGCCTGCGTCGATAGCCGCCTCGTTCATGCGAACGATTTCAATACCCTTCTTCATGAACTTCTGTGCTTTCTCTTTCATATAGCCGATAGCTTCTTCACGGGGAAGAACGTTTGCAAGTGAGAAGAAAGCTGACTGAAGAACTGTGTTTGTTCTCTTGCCAAGACCAATCTTAGCCGCAAGGTCAATAGCGTTGACGGTGTAGAGCTGAACATTGTTCTTAGCGATATATCTCTTGGCGTCTGCCGTAAGCTTTGTTTCAAGCTCTTCGGGAGTCCACTGACAGTTAATAAGGAATACGCCGCCGGGCTTAACATCGTTAACCATCTTGAAGCCCTTTTCAACATATGACGGGTTGTGGCAGGCAACAAAGTCAGCCTTATTGATATAATAGGGGCTCTTGATGGGCTTGTCGCCGAAACGAAGGTGTGAAATTGTTACACCGCCGGTCTTCTTTGAGTCATACTGGAAGTATGCCTGAACATATTTATCCGTGTGGTCGCCGATAATCTTGATTGAGTCTTTGTTTGCGCCGACTGTGCCGTCACCGCCGAGACCCCAGAACTTGCACTCGATTGTGCCTTCTGCCGCTGTGTTCGGAGCTTCTTTCTCTTCAAGTGAAAGATTTGTGACATCATCAACGATACCGATTGTGAACTGTCTCTTGGGAGCGTCTTTCTTGAGCTCGTCATATACTGCAAATACGCTTGAGGGAGGAGTATCCTTTGAACCCAAACCGTATCTGCCGCCGATAACCTTAATGTCGCCTCTGCCCATTGTTGAAAGAGCGGCAACAACATCGAGATAAAGGGGTTCGCCGAGTGAGCCGGGCTCTTTTGTTCTGTCGAGAACGGCAATCTTCTTGACTGAAGCGGGAATAGCGGCTGAAAGTCTTTCGGCTGAGAACGGTCTGTAAAGACGAACCTTGACAAGACCGACCTTTTCGCCCATAGCTGTGAGATAATCAATAACTTCTTCTGCAACGTCATTGATTGAACCCATAGCGATGATAACTCTGTCAGCGTCGGGAGCGCCGTAGTAGTTGAACGGTTTATAGTCTGTGCCGAGCTTTGCGTTGACCTTATCCATATATTCTTCTACAATAGCGGGAACTGCGTCATAGTATTTGTTGCAGGCTTCTCTGTGCTGGAAGAAGATGTCGCCGTTTTCATGCGAACCGCGCATTACGGGGCGTTCGGGGTTGAGAGCTCTCTTTCTGAAAGCCTCAACAGCGTCCATATCGCACATTTCCTTGAGGTCATCAAAATCCCAGACCTGAATTTTCTGAATTTCATGTGAGGTTCTGAAGCCGTCAAAGAAGTTGAGGAAGGGAACTCTTGACTTGATAGCCGCAAGATGAGCTACAGCGCCGAGGTCCATAACCTCCTGTGTATTTGTTTCAGCGAGCATTGCAAAACCTGTCTGACGGCAGGCATAAATGTCTGAGTGATCGCCGAAGATATTAAGAGCGTGTGACGCTACACAACGGGCTGATACATGGAAAACGCAGGGAAGTAATTCACCGGCGATTTTATACATGTTGGGAATCATAAGAAGAAGACCCTGTGAAGCTGTGTAGGTTGTGGTGAGAGCACCTGCTGCGAGTGAGCCGTGAACAGTACCCGAAGCACCCGCTTCAGACTGCATTTCGACAACATCAACTGTTGTGCCGAAAATATTCTTCAAGCCCTGTGCCGACCACTGGTCAACATAGTCTGCCATCGGGCTTGACGGTGTGATGGGATAGATGCCTGCTACTTCCGTGAACGCATACGAAACGTGAGCAGCGGCATTGTTACCGTCCATGGTTTTAAACTTTCTTGCCATTGGAATAATCCTCCTTAATAATATATGTGGTAAGTTTAATAAACTAAAATACACCAAAAGTTATTTTATCATATAGCTTGTCAATTGTAAATATGAAAAAATATGAAAAAATAGTATTTTTTCGTCGGCTTATTATGTTTAAGTTGACAAGCCTTTATATCAGCGAAAGACGGCGCAGCCTTTTTATAAGACTGCGCCGCATAAATGAAGTTTTCATTCGGGTTTGAACTGTGAAAGTGACATGAAGTCAATTTTCTCCATTTTTGTTCTGGGGAGAGCGTCGATATATCTGAAATCCTTCGGCACTGCAAATTTCGAAATATTCTCAAGGCAGTCCTTTTTGATTTTTTCTTCAAGAGCCGCCTTGTCGGTGTTCTCTGCGTCTTCAAGAACGAGGAAGATACGCACAATAGGGCTTGCGCCTTCATAGCCCTGAACAGCGCAGACTTCTTTTATTTCAGGATAGTTGATAACAATATTTTCAATATCACGGGGATAAACGTTATAGCCTGAAATGATAACAACTCTCTTCTTTCTGCCGACAAATACAAGGAAGCCGTCTTCGTCGAGATAACCGAGGTCGCCTGTTCTGACCCACTTGTTGCCCTTTTCGTCATAGGTAATGCCTTCATCTATCGGACCATCTTCAGTCAGATAGCCCTGCATTACATTGGGTCCTGACATACAAATCTCACCGATTTCGCCGTCAGGCAGAATGTTGAAGTCATCATCACGGATTGTAAGCTCCATAAAGCGCTGAGCTATACCGACCGTGCCGGGCTTATTATCCCAAGGTCTGTTGACGACATTGACAGCTCCGCATTCCGTCAGACCGTAGCCCTGACATACCGGTGCCTTTGAGCCATACTCTTTGAGCACGCTTTTGAGCTTGTCATAAACATCTTTCTGAAGCGCGTCGCCGCCGATGTATATTGTCTTTATATTAGCTATATGAGGACCTGCAAACTCGGGGTGTGCAAGAAGCTTTGTGTACATGTTAGGCACGCTGTTGAACTCATGCACTTTTTCGGTTTTCATTATCTGAACGAATTTATCCGCGTCAAAAGACGGGAGGAATGCGCACTTTGCACCCTCGTGAAGCGGGCACAAGCCTGAACAGATAAGTCCGAAGCAGTGGAAGTGCGGCAGACAGCAGACAACTGTTTCAACGCCCGGCTCACTGACGGGATAGTTGTCATCGCATGTCATCCATGTGACGAAGTTGATATTATAGTTTGTCAGCTTAATTGTTTTGCTTACGCCCGTTGTTCCGCCGCCGTTCATATATATAGCGACATCATCCTTGCAGTGTGAAAGGTTTTCAGCGTCCTGACCCTCATATTTTTTCAGAGCCTCGGGGTATGAATTGAACACCTTTATGCCCGAAGCGGCTTCAAGAGCGGCGGGGCTTACAGGCGCCGCACACTTATTGTCTATCGCATATGTAGCAGGGACGCAGGCGAGACACGAAATGCCGCACTCACTGATAACAGAAGCAAAATTCGGCAGAAACATGTCCAGTGTTGCGATGCCTGTTGACTTTGTGAAGCGGATTATTTCTTTAAGTGACGGAGGGGGTGTCATCGGGTGAACAAGGTTTGTGATAACGCCGATTCTGTTGAGCGCCATAAGAAGAATAATGCTTTCAACATTTGTCGGCAGAAGAACGGTATATACGTCACCCTTTTTAAGACCGATTTCTTTTTCAAAGAAAGCGGAAAGTGCCTTTATGTCCTCCATAAATTCATTTCTTGTGTGGTTTTTGCCGAACGTGACAAAAGCGTTGATGTTGCCGTATTGCTCGGTATTTCTGACATAATAGTCAAATAAGTTTTCGTTGCCGGGCAGATAAAGTCTTGAACCGCCCGAACAGATGTCTGAATATTTCATGCTTTTTCCTCCTGAAATTTATTTAAACTAATTTTGTCACATTGAGTTTAATAAATCAATATTTTTCAATAATTAATCGCTATATAAAATAAAAAACAGTTTTTTGGTTATGTTTTCCAAATTAAGTCAATATAATCGAAAAGGGGCTGTCGCACTGAGACAGCCCCTTATTATTTCCCTTCATTCAAAATTTGTGTTTTTCATTGATTTTAATTACCCGCCTATATAGTCCTTATAAAGACTATCAAAGTTATCGTTATAAAATGAAAGAATTTCTTCGGCGTTCACACCGTCAACATAACAGGATATCGGCATAAATCTGCCCTTATACACCTTTGCTTCAAGATAAATTTCTTTCGCTCCGACATCAATATATCCGCCGCCGTCAATGCTGAACTGCCCTTCAATATCGGTGAAATTGACAATAATCAGTTTTTCAAACAGACTTACCTCAATTTCGCTTGCTTCATAGGGCAACTGAAAATACATATGTCTTTTTTCACCCTCAATATAGTTGTCGCCTGAGGGTCGCTTTGAAAAGAACTCATATTCGGCGAAGCCGTCACTGCCTGTTGTGAGCGACATATATCTTTTGCCGAAAGTCTCGTCCGCTGAGCCCGGGATATTATAAATTAATGCGCCCGAGTCTCCCAACGACTGATAGCTGAGAGAATAAAGCTTAATCTTACATATTTCACCTTGTTTTTCAAAGTTTCTGTCATACGCTTTTTTATATATAATTCCGCCTATGGGGAAAGCAAGCTGTACTAATACAGCGGCAACAAGAAGCGCTGTCAGAAGTCTTTTATTGTTCCTGCTCATTTTTCTGCGCCTCCTTTTTCCCTTTTCGGGATAATTTGTAATTTATCACAAAAAGGCATACCCCGAAGAAAACCATAATAAAGCCTAAAATAAGAATATCAATATCACCGGCGAAAAGAATTTCCATTATGAGGGCAATAATTGTTATAAGCCCGACATTCAGCGGCAGGAATTTGTTCTCTTTTGCGCCGATAACAACGAGTGAGACCCCCTGCGCCATGACAAGAACATACGAAATAATAAATGATATGAGTTCACCCTCAAATCTTGTTCCGACACATATAATTGAAACAAGGAACATTGAAGCGATTGATAACACATATATTACTCCAACTTTGCCGAAGCTGTTAGTTTTAAGAAGAATTACAGTTGCAGCTATAGCGGCGATAACGGACAGCGCAATTATTATGAGGCTTGACATATCAAGGCTGTTATAATCATCCGGATAAATACTCGGGCTGAGTGCATAGCTCAGAAAGAACGATGCCGCCGCAAGCCCTATGGGCATAAGCGATCTGCACGGTAAAGAAAGACCGCCTTTGCACTTCATCGAATAAATAAGCATCAGAGCCGCAATAAACGGAGTGAAAAACATCTCTTCACAGACAAATGCCGTGACCACAGAAGCCGCCGTGAGAGCGAGCACCGTCACCCAGCCGGCAAAAGCACGTCTTGCGTCCTCCGTTTCTTTTCTGTGAAGAAAGACATAGACTGCTCCTAATGAAATGAGGGCAAAGATTACGCCGACGCAAAAAAGATTATGAAAATCCGTTTCACCCCACCTGTCTTCAAGCAGAAGCACCCCGTAAGTCACGGAAAGAGTATAATACACTATAAGCGGAGCCACTGCGTCAAGAACATATATAACCGTCAGAAACAGCAGTGCGTCAATGAGCAGACAGGCTAAAAAGTCTGTTGAAAGCGAAAGAACGCTGTCACAAAGCGCAACTGTCGCCGCAATACCTGCGCACCAGAGAACCGATGCGCCCTCACGCCAATGCGGTTTTTCACGCTTTTTTGTGAAAACATAAACGCCCGCCGCCTGACCTATAAGCATAGGCAGAATTGAAAACGCCGTCTGAAGCGAAAGCGGAAACTCACTCCAATAATTTGTGAAAATAAGAACTCCTCCGACCGCAACAAGAAGAGAAGCGACAACGGAAAAAATTGTAATTATCGTTTTTCTCGCCTTATCATTTCGGATATCTTCGGTGAGTTTTGGTTTTTCGCCGTAGATAAGCTCTTCTACGCTTATGCAAAGAGTCTGTGAAAGCTTTGTCAGCGAGTCTATATCGGGCTGAGTTCTGCCGTTTTCCCAGCTTGAAATAGTTTGTCTTGAAACAAACATTTTTTCTGAAAGCTCGCTCTGCGTCAGACCTGCCGCCGTTCTGAATTTTTTGATTGATTTAGAAATTTTACTCATTTCTTCACCTCCTGCCTGAATTATATCATCTAATTATCAAAAAGTCATCACAAAGATAAAAAAGAACTGCGCTATGTTTTGTAGCCCCTTGAAAATTAAGGGATTTAAGCCATTTAATTTTATTCTTCGGGCGGCGGCTAAATTCCGACATATATCGTTTTATACATGTAATATAATGATTTCGGGCGGTGAGAAAATGCAGACAATATACGCCGACGTGCTTGTCATACTCAATACATATGTTAATTTTGCCCTGCTTCGGCTGACGGCGCTGATTGACAAAAGCAAGGTCAAGCGGCTTCGCATTTTTCTCGGCGCACTGCTGGGCGGTTTTTATTCGCTTATTATCCTCTGTGAAAATATAGGGGACTTCACAATATTTCTTTCAAAAGCTGTGGTGAGCGTTCTTATGGTTCTCATAGCGTTCGGCTTTGACTCGTTAAGGGGTTTTCTTCGCTCATTTGCAGTGTTTTTCGGCGTCAGCTTCGGTTTTGCGGGGCTGATGTTTGCGCTGTGGCTTTTTGCCGCGCCAAACTCGATGGTTTTTAATAACGGCACGGTGTATTTCAATTTTGACACGATGACGCTCCTTATTCTGACCGCTTTGTCGTATGCGCTTGTGAGGCTGATTTTTCTTTTCGCCGAAAGGCGCACGCCAAAGGGCAGTATATATGAACTGAAAATCACGGTTGAAAACACCGATATTTTCTGTCGGGGGCTTCTTGACAGCGGAAGCTCTCTGTGCGACTGGTACACCTCACTGCCCGTTATTCTGATAAGCCCCGAGCTTATAGAAAAAATACCTGAGAGCTTTTTTGAAGACAACACAAAAACAAGGCTCATTCCGGCTCAGACAGCGGGCGGTGAGACCCTTATCAGGATATTCAAGCCGCAAAGCATACATATAAAAGGCATTGACTGCGATATAGGTCACGCCGACGCATACATAGGAATAAGCAACACCCGCCTGAGAAACGGGGAATTCAGGGCAATAATACCTCATGTCCTTATAAAGGAGGGAGCAAAAAATGTTTGAAAAACTGAAAAAAATAATCAGAAATTTCATAGGCAGACTCAAGGGCGAAAGCGTTTTCTATGTCAACGGCGCAGAAAATCTGCCCCCTCCTCTGACCAAAGAAGAAGAGGAGGAGGTCTTTGCAAAAATCGAAAACGGCGACAAATCCGCCGCCGATACGCTGATAATACATAACCTCAGGCTTGTCGTCTATATCTCAAGAAAATTCGAAAACACCGGAATAGGCATTGAAGACCTCGTCTCAATAGGCACAATAGGTCTGATTAAAGCGGTCAATACCTTTTGCCCGTCAAAAAATATCAAGCTCGCAACCTATGCGTCACGCTGTATCGAAAATGAAATTCTCATGTATCTGAGAAAAAATGGTCAGCAAAGAAACGAAATCTCAATAGACGAACCTCTGAATGTTGACTGGGACGGCAACGAGCTTCTTCTCTCGGACATTCTCGGCAGTGACGGTGACGAAATAAACCGCAATATGGAGCTTGAGGACGAAAAAGATATCCTTATGAAAATAGTGTCACGCCTCTCAAACAGGGAAAGAACTATAATGACAATGCGCTTCGGGCTCGGCGGCACAAAGGAATACACTCAAAAGCAGGTCGCCGATATATTAGGCATTTCTCAAAGCTATATATCAAGACTTGAAAAAAAGATAATCGCAAAAATGAAAAAGGAGATGGAAAAAGCCTTCTGATTTTCGATTTATGCCCAAAATCCTGTCTTTTATTGCCATTTTTACCGTTTTGTGCTATACTGAGACATCATAAGCAAAAGCGGTGATAAAATGAACAGTCACACACCATGTATAATAATACCCGGCTTCTGTCAGTCAAAGCTCAATATTGTTGACGGCGAAGGCAATATTGTCAAAAATGTATGGCCGGCGAAATTTGACACAAAAAGAGCGGTAAAAAAAGTTCTCCCCGCATTTTTCAGAACGGTTATAAGCCGCAAAGACTCGGGGTTTACAGACGCGGTGAACGATATTTTCAAAAAAATTCTCGAGCCCGCTTCGGTTCTGCCAAGCGGTAAGATGAAATATAATGTCGAGACTGTCAGAAACGAGGCTTCACTCGCTAAATCAGGTGAAAGCACAAGACGCTTCGCTCACAAAATTGCTCCCGTTGACGGACTTTTTGAAGAAATAGGCGACGAAAACATTTATCTTTTTTCATATAACTTTTTTTCAAGTCCCTTTGATACGGCGAAAGAGCTTGACAGCTTCATCACATTTGTAAAAAAAGATTCGGGCAGTGATAAGGTTGACCTGCTCCCCTATTCGCTCGGCGGAACGGTCGCTTTGACCTATCTTGACCTTTACGGCAGTAAAAACGATATAAGACGAATATTTTACCTTGTGGCGGCGCTTGACGGGTCAGACCTTATAGCCGATGTCCTTTCAAAAAATGTTGATAAAAAACAGGGGTATTCTATTCTTGAATTTATTTTTTCAAAAGAGGTTGCCGACACCTTCAGAAAGGTTCTGTTCTTCACCCCATGGGATGTAAGATATGCTCTTTTGTATAAGGGTCTCGACACGGCGATTGACACTGTTCTGAGAAATTCTCCGTTTGTGTGGTCGCTTGTGCCGTCAGAAAGATATAAAAAGCTGTCAGCGATGCTTTTATCAGGCAGTGAATATTCAGAGCTTCTGAAAATCACCGACCGTTATCACGAAATTCAGACACGCAGAGAAAAGATTTTTTCAGACTCAAAGAAAAGCGGAACAGATATCATTATATGCGCAGGCTATTCTCAGAGATTTCTCAAAATCAGTCTTGACAATGAAACCTCGACGGACAGAATTTTATCGCTCAAATCTTCTTCGGGTATCAGTGCAAAGCTCGGTGAAACACCTGATATAAAATGCGCTTTATTCCCCGAGACAACATTTCTTATAAAAAATCTCAGTCATGTGACCGCCGCACAGAACGACAAGGTTCAGGCTATAGTCAAAAATGCGCTCACATGTGAAAACATATCATTGATTGAAAATGAAGAGAAGTTTATAACGGCTTGAAATAATAATTATACAGTTAAAAATACAGCAACTTGTTATCACAAAATTTAAATGAAATAATATAAAGGCGATACGGCTTTAGCGGCTGTATCGTCTTTTGTTATAGCGTTATTTTATACGGTAATGCATATATCGGCGCAAAAAACACGACAGCCCCAATCAGAAACAGAAACTACTCTGAAAAAAGGCTGTCAATGTTTTTTAATCTTCTTCTCTATGCATTGAAAGGACTTCTATAGGGTCAACATATTCGCCGTTTTTTATCATTTCAAAATGAAGATGAGTGACATCTGCGCTCTCAATCGGTATAACGCCGAGTGTTCCGAGGACGTCGTCCTTAGCGACTTTTTCGCCCTCTTTGACCGAAACGCTGTCAAAGCCGCAGTATCTTCCGGTGAGACCGTTTTCATGTTCAATAACAATCACATTGCCCCATGAGGCGTCCTTCTTTATTTCTTTCACATTTCCGCCGCATACCGCATGAACTTCGTCGCCCTGTTCGCCCGTGAAGTCAACGCCGTTGTGGGTGCGCCAGTCGTTCATCGTCTTTGACTTGACCATTGTCCCGTTAGAATAGTCTTTCAGAACATTTGTCCCGAGCGGGAGCGAACACTCAATCGCCTTTTCTGTCGCAGCCGCCGCTGTTGTGCTTTCGCTTTGCTTTTCTGTTGTGTTTTCTGTCGTTTCGCTCTCATCGGCCTTTGTCGTTCTGTCGTCTTTTACGCCCGTTTCGTCCTTGTTAGCTTTATTTTCGCTGACTGTACCAGAATGGTTATCCCAGTCAACAGAAGTGTTTGTGGGCTCCTTCCCCGCAGAACGGATTTTCTTTGCCGTGTAAAAAATTCCGACCGCCGCCGCTAAAATTGAAAGAACCGAAAGAGCAACAACGGTGTAGAAAAACCTGCTGTTTTTTTCTGCATATGGACTTTTATTCATTTTAGTTTCCCCAATCGTTAAGTTTTATACGGTTAGTTTTAACAGGTATGCGTCGGTTTATTCTGAAATTTTGAAAAAATGAAAGCCGCCCCGAAGGACGGCTGAGTTTCGGCTTTTACGAAAAAAAGAGCGCTCCTTTCGAAGCACTCTTTATAGCTTTTCAGAAATTATTCTTCAACTTCGATAACAACGCCTGAACCAACTGTTCTGCCGCCTTCACGGATAGCGAAACGGAGACCTGTTTCGATAGCGATCGGAGTGATAAGTTCAACCTTCATGTCAACGTTATCGCCGGGCATGCACATTTCTGTGCCTTCGGGAAGATTGATAACACCTGTAACGTCAGTTGTTCTGAAATAGAACTGGGGTCTGTAGTTGTTAAAGAACGGTGTGTGACGGCCGCCTTCATCCTTTGTAAGAACGTAAACCTGACCTACGAACTTTGTGTGGGGATGAATTGAACCGGGCTTTGCAAGAACCTGACCTCTTTCGATTTCTGTTCTCTGAACACCACGAAGAAGAGCACCGATGTTGTCGCCTGCCTCAGCGTAGTCGAGGAGCTTGTGGAACATTTCGATACCTGTAACAACTGTTGATCTCTTTTCGTCTGTGAGACCGACAATTTCAACTGTGTCGTTAAGCTTTAACTGACCTCTTTCAACTCTACCTGTAGCAACAGTACCACGACCTGTGATTGTGAAGACGTCTTCAACAGGCATAAGGAACGGTAAGTCTGACTTACGGTCGGGTGTGGGAATGTATGAGTCAACAGCATCCATGAGTTCCCAGATGCAAGCAAGCTCGGGAGCGTTGATGTCGTTGCCTGAATATTCAAGAGCCTTGAGAGCTGAACCCTTGATGATCGGGCAGTCCTCGTCAAATTCATACTCAGCGAGAGTTTCTCTGACTTCCATTTCAACAAGCTCGAGAAGTTCGGGGTCGTCAACCTGGTCAACCTTGTTCATGAAAACGACGATTGCGGGAACGCCAACCTGACGAGCAAGAAGAAGGTGTTCTTTTGTCTGAGCCATAGGACCGTCTGTTGCAGCGATAACGATGATAGCGCCGTCCATCTGAGCAGCACCTGTGATCATGTTCTTGATATAGTCAGCGTGACCCGGGCAGTCAACGTGAGCGTAGTGACGCTTGTCTGTCTCATACTCAACGTGAGCTGTGTTGATTGTGATACCACGTTCTCTCTCTTCGGGAGCCTTGTCGATCATGTCGTATGCTTCGAACTTAGCGTAGCCCTTCATAGCGAGTGTCTTTGTGATAGCGGCTGTAAGAGTTGTCTTACCATGGTCAACGTGACCGATTGTGCCGATGTTTACGTGCGGCTTAGTTCTTTCGAATTTCTGCTTTGCCATTGGAAAATTTCCTCCCTTATGATTAATTTTCAATAAGTTTTTTGTTTGTGCAGTCAAACTGCTTTTCTATTGTATCAAGAAACAGGAAAAAAAGCAAGTGTTTTGTTATTATTTGCCTGATTTCTTGCTGATGATTTCTTCTGCGAGTGACTTGGGAACTTCGGCGTAGTGGCTGGGCTCCATAACGTACTGTGCACGACCCTGAGTCTTTGAACGAAGGTCTGTTGCATAGCCGAACATCTTTGCAAGGGGTACTGATGCGTTGACCTGAGTCACGCCGCCGTTTCTTGCTTCCATACCTGACATAATACCGCGTCTTGAGTTAAAGTCACCGACAACAACGCCTGTGAATTCATCAGGAGTTGTAACCGAAACCTTCATAATGGGCTCCATAAGAACAGGAGCAGCTTTTCTCATAGCATTCTTGAACGCCATTGAACCGGCAATCTTGAACGCCATTTCCGAAGAGTCAACCTCGTGATATGAGCCGTCATAAAGAGTAACCTTTACATCAACTACATTGTAGCCTGCAAGTACACCTGAAAGCATTGCGCTCTTGATACCTGCTTCTGCGGCGGGGATATATTCCTTGGGGATAGATCCGCCGACAACGGCGTTGACAAATTCGTAGCCCTTACCCGGGTTGGGTTCGATTCTGATCTTGACATGACCGTACTGACCCGAACCGCCTGACTGACGCTTATACTTGCAGTCTTCGTCAGCGGGCTGAGTGATTGTTTCTCTGTATGCAACCTGAGGTCTGCCGACATTAGCCTCAACCTTAAATTCACGGAGAAGTCTGTCAACGATGATTTCAAGGTGAAGCTCGCCCATACCGGCGATAATGGTCTGACCTGTCTCTTCATCTGTGTAGCAGCGGAATGTCGGGTCTTCTTCTGCAAGCTTTGCAAGAGCAACACCCATCTTTTCCTGACCTGCCTTGGTCTTGGGCTCAATAGCGACTCTGATAACGGGCTCGGGGAAATTCATTGATTCAAGAATAATCGGAGCCTTCGGGTCACAGAGTGTATCAGCTGTTGTTGTGTTCTTGACACCTACACAGGCGGCGATATCACCGGCGTAAACACGCTCGATATCTTCTCTGTGGTTAGCGTGCATAAGAAGAATACGACCGAGTCTTTCGTTCTTGCCCTTGACTGAGTTATAGACAGTAGCGCCGGCTTCTGCCGTACCCGAATATACGCGGAAGAAGCAAAGCTTACCGACATACGGGTCTGTTGCAATCTTGAAAGCAAGAGCTGCAAACGGCTCATCGTCTGATGAGTGTCTGTCTTCCTCTTCGCCTGTGTCGGGGTTAACGCCCTTGATTGACTCAACATCGGTCGGAGCCGGCATAAAGTCAACAATAGCGTCAAGCAAAGGCTGAACGCCCTTGTTTCTGTATGATGTACCACAGCAAACAGGAACCATTTCATTAGCGATTGTGCACTTTCTGATACAGTTCTTGATTTCTTCGACGGTGAGTTCTTCACCTTCAAAGAATTTTTCCATAAGCTCATCATCAGCCGAAGCAACAGCTTCGATGAGTTCTGAATGGTACTTTTCGGCAAGTTCCTTCATATCCTCCGGAATTTCTTCATCACGAACATCATTGCCCTTATCGTCATAATAGACCTCTGCTCTCATTCTGACAAGGTCGATAATGCCTTTGAAGTTTGACTCAGCGCCTATCGGGAGCTGAATGGGAACTGCGTTGCACTTAAGTCTGTCCCTGACCATGTCAAGAACATTATAGAAGTTTGCACCCATAATGTCCATCTTGTTGACATAAATCATTCTCGGAACGTTGTATTCGTCAGCCTGTCTCCAGACTGTTTCAGACTGAGGCTCAACGCCGCCCTTAGCGCAAAGAACAGTGACAGAACCGTCAAGAACTCTGAGTGAACGCTGAACTTCAACAGTGAAGTCAACGTGACCCGGGGTGTCGATAATGTTGATTCTGTGCTCTTTCCAGAAACAGGTTGTAGCGGCAGAGGTGATTGTGATACCTCTCTCCTTCTCCTGCTCCATCCAGTCCATAGTAGCTGCGCCATCATGTGTTTCGCCTATTTTGTGAGTTTTACCTGTGTAATACAGAATACGCTCAGTTGTTGTTGTCTTACCGGCATCTATGTGAGCCATAATGCCGATATTTCTTGTTTTTTCAAGTGAAACCTGCCTTGGCATAGTTACCTCCAATTGTACCTGTAAAAAATAGTAATCTGATTAATAAAACGAAATCCGCTGACGAATTACCATCTGAAATGTGCGAAAGCCTTGTTTGCTTCTGCCATTCTGTGTGTGTCTTCACGCTTCTTATAAGCTGAACCTGTTTCGTTGACAGCGTCCATAATCTCGTTTGCAAGTCTTTCCTTCATCGTTCTTTCCGAACGCTGACGGGCATAGAGTGTTATCCAGCGAAGACCTAAAGTCTGTCTTCTTTCGGGACGAACCTCCATGGGAACCTGGTAAGTTGAACCGCCGACACGGCGAGCCTTAACCTCAAGAACGGGCATTACGTTTTCCATAGCTGCCTCGAAAACTTCAAGAGGTTCCTTACCTGTCTTTTCTTTTACGATGTCGAATGCGTCGTACACAATTTTCTGTGCAACACCCTTCTTACCATCGTACATAACACTGTTTATCAAACGTGTTACGAGCTTTGAATTGTAAAGCGGATCAGGCAAAACATCACGTTTTGCGATCTGGCCTCTTCTTGGCACGTCGCTTCCCTCCTTCATAGTAATGATATCATAGGTACTCGAGTGACAATTTCCCGTGGCGCCAATGCGAGGCATACAATAAAATATATATACACTCTGCATTCACGGCCTTAGCCGCCGCCTGCAAGAAGAATTGTCAATTCAAAATAGTTTTACATCTCATCTGACCTTTATTAAGAGATGGGAGCCTTATTTTTTGGCTGCCTTGGGACGTTTTGCGCCGTACTTTGAACGACCCTGCATTCTGCCGTTGACACCCTGAGTATCAAGTGTGCCGCGGATGATGTGGTAACGAACACCGGGAAGATCCTTAACACGGCCGCCGCGGATAAGAACAACGCTGTGTTCCTGAAGATTGTGACCTACGCCGGGAATATAAGCTGAAACTTCGATTCCGTTTGTAAGACGAACTCTGGCAATCTTACGAAGAGCTGAGTTCGGCTTCTTAGGTGTAGCTGTCTTGACTGCTGTGCATACGCCGCGCTTCTGGGGAGACTCGTTATCTGTCATAACATTTCTCTTTGAGTTGAGACCCTTTAAAAGAGCGGGAGCCTTTGCTTTCTTCTCCACTGCCTGTCTGCCGTTACGAACTAACTGGTTAAAGGTAGGCAATATGTGCATCTCCTTTCTTTAAAAATTATTTATACGCATAGTCGCATACCCTGACATTTTACACTACTGAAAGAATTTTGTCAATATTTTTTTCAAGTATGCGTTTTTTGAGGAAAATTTTGTATGATTGCTCATTTTTTCGCTCGGATAAATATATATTTGTTGTGACATTTTACCCGAAAGCCCAGAACGCACAAAGCAGGCAGGCGATATGCCGGGCATAAAACCTGTCTGCTTTGCTCTTATAATATTATTGTATAAGTATCTTTATTTGACCGTAACCAAGCAGCTTGCCTTTTTCTTGCCCTGCTTTGTAGTGCATGTAATGATACATACGCCTTTCTTTTTAGCTGTGACCTTACCGTTCTTGTCAACAGTGGCAATACTCGTGTCGCTTGAAGTCCATGTGACATCCTGAACCGTCGCATATTCGGGGTAGACGGTTTCTTTGAGCGTCTTAGAGGCGCCCTTTTTCAGCGTCAGTTCAGCAGGCTTCAGCGTGACCGCGTCAACGGGAACAATACATTTGACAGTGCAGCTTGCCTTATAGCCACCGTCTGCCGTTGTGCAGGTGATAACGGCTGTGCCCTCTGCAAGCGCTGTGACAACGCCGCTCTGTGTTACTCTTGCGACAAGCGGATTTGAAGACCGCCATGAAACCTCCTTGTTCGTTGCGTTTTTCGGACTGACGGTCGCTGTCAGTACTTTTGTCTTTCCCAGAGCAATACTGGTGCTCGAATAGTCAAGCTTAACCGAAACAACAGGCTCGACAACCGTGACGACACACTTTGCCGTGTAGAAGCCGTCCTCAGTGCGCACCGTTACCGTGGCTTTACCGGGGCCGACGGCCTCGATAACACCCTTTGAGCTGACCTTGACAACATCTCTGTCGCTTGTCTTAAAAGTAACTTTCTTGTTTGACGCCTTTGAGGGAAGAACCGTAGCGATAAGAGTCTTTGTTCTGCCTGTGGTAAGGGTCAGCTTTTCAGCCGAGAGTTTAACTCCCGTTACCGGCTGGAAGACTGTGACATTACATGTTCTCTTGATTGAGGGGTCAACAGTGCTTGAACAGGTAATAACCGCTTTGCCCGCCGTGACACCCGTGATAACACCTTTTGAATCAACCTTCGCAACGGAAGAGTTGCTCGACTTCCACTTTAATGTTGAATCAAAACAGTCTTTCGGTTTGACCGTTGCCACAAGAACGGCTTTGTCGCCTCTTGTTATTTCAATATCTGTTTCACTGAGAGTAATCTTTGTCGGCGGCTGAAGCACGGTGAGCTTACAAACGGCATACACAGACGAATTATCTTTACTTCTTGCGACAATTTTACAGGAGCCACCCTTGAGCGCTGTTATCTTGCCTGAGGAAGAAACGGTTGCGACCTCCTTGTTGCTCGAACTCCATTTAACGCTCTGATCAGACGCAGTTGCGGGACTGACTTCGGCTGTTAAAATTTTTGTCTTGCCGGCGACAACCGTTGCCGACGTTGCGCTCAGAGTGATTGCCTCAACGTGCTCATAAACAGTGACCTTGCACTTATCATAAACGCCCGTGTCAAGGCTCTGGCACTTTATCGTGACCGTTCCGCCCTTTTTACCGGTAACAACTCCCTTCGAATTGACCGTTGCTATTGACTTGTCCGAACTTGTCCACTTAACGTCCTTGACAGATGCATTGTCGGGGGTGAATGAAATGTTGAGCTGTTTTGTTTTGCCCTTAGTGACAGTCACCGAGCTTTTTGTTATATTTACTTTCTGAACATCAACCTTAGCTACAACCTTGAGAGTGCAGGTGGCTTTATGTTTTCCGTCATCAGAAACAGCAGTGATTGTGCATGTGCCCTTTTTCTTTGCTGTCAGAACCCCCTTTTCGCTTATTGTTCCGAGAGTCTTATCAGAAATCTTATATGTGACACCTTTGTTTGAAGCGTTTGACGGCGTGAACACTACGGAGAGCGACTTCTTCTGACCGACATAACATGTTATCTTTGAAGAGGAGAACTTTATCCCCTTGACGGGCTGTCTGACAGTTATTTTACAGGTTGCTTTATAACCTCCGTCGGTTGTTGTGCAGGTGATTGTCGCTGTGCCCGGTCCCTTTGCGGTGACAATGCCGCTTGAAGAGACAGTGGCAACCTTTGTGTTTGACGATTTCCATGAAACCGATTTTGTCGTTGCCTTTGCGGGTGATACGGTCGCGGAAAGCTTTACGCTGCCCTTGACTCCGATTGTCAATGTATATTTGCTCTTGTTGAGACTAACGCCTGAAACAGGCTGAATTACATGAACCTTACAGGTCGCCTCATAGCCACCGTCTTTACTCTTGACCGAGATGATCGCCGTGCCCGGTCCCGCCGCAGTGAGAACGCCGTTGGTCGAGATTGAAGCGACCGAGCTGTCGCTGGTTGTCCACTTGACATCCTTGTTTGACGCATACTCGGGAGTATATATCGGTGAAACAGTCTTAGTCTTTCCGGCCGCTATTGTGAGCGACGACGGGAGAGAAATGCCCTTCAGCGGGGCAATTATTGTAATCGTCTTTGAAGCTGAGGTTCCGTCGAAATATTTCGCCGTGACTTTGACCTTGCCCGGGCGAAGCGCCGTAACAACACCGTCTTTTGACACCTTGGCGAGTTTCTCATCATTCACAGACCAGTCCTGAACAGAATACGAAATACCCTGCTTTGTTACGACCGTGCAGTCAAGGTCAAGCTTTTCGCCTGTGTTCATCTTGCTCGGCGAATTGCTCATCTTAATGCTTTCTGCCGAGCCGAGAACAAGAAGCGAAGCCGATTTTGACACGCCTGAGCCATCCTGCGCGACAGCCGTTATAGTGCAGGAGCCGGTTGCCTTGAGAGTTATCTTTCCGTCGATAACAGTTGCAACCCTTTCGTCGCTCGACAACCATGAGAGCTTCTGATTGCCTGCGTTGACAGGCTGACATGTAGCTGTTATTTTTATTTTTTCAGTATTACCTATATATGTTACAATGCTTCGCTGATCAAAAGTGATAACTTTAACAAGCGGGTTGACGGTAACGGTGAAAGAGCCTTTGACGTTACTGCCGTCAGTCGTTGCATATGTAATAACTGCTTTTCCGCTTTTGATACCCTTTAAGTTTGCGTAAGCGTAGGAAAGCTCATCTGTAAAAAGCCCCTCAACCGTTACAACGCTCTTATCAGATGAAGTCCACTTTATTTTCTTGTTTGTTGCCGTTGTCGGATAAACAAAAACCCTTGCCTGGGCAACTTCGCCTACAGTAATCTGAGTGGGCGTTTTTGTTGGGGCAATGCTTGTTACCTTCTGCGCGGGTGAAACAGTGATATTACATGTAACCTTAGGAACTGTTTTATCGCCCTTTACGCTGACTGTTATTGTGCATTTGCCCGTTTTCACAGGGTGAACAACACCGTTTTTATCAATCGTGGCTATTTTCTCGTCGCTGCACACATATTCAAACACGGGAGTGTCTGTGACAGGGCAGCTGTCATCTGCGCCGTGAATGTCAACAGTAAGTTTTTTCGTCTCACCCATCAAAACGGCAAGTCCCGACGGAACCTCAATTCTGACAATCGGGTTTCTTATAATAAGCTGACAGCTTGCAGTTATTCCGTTTGAGACGGCGAAAATTCTGATCTCTTTGCTGTAGCCCTTGGGAATTGCGCTTGAAATTGTGACACGACCGCCCTGATCGACATATGCTATTCTGTCGTCGCTGGAATACCATTTAATAGTATCATATCCGTTTGACTCATATTTAATTTTGAAAGCCGAAGCGCCGTAATCCTTATAAATAACGCTTTCTGTGAATTTAAACTGCGTTGTATGTAATTTGAGGTTAGCTATAGCTTTTTTGAGCGCCTGAGCGAGCTCGTTTATTTTTTCCTGTGAGCTTGTGTTATCGAGCCACTCTGTATTTTCGTATTCATTGACTATATCTGTGACTGCCTTCGCCGTGTCATCGGTGTATGCGCTTATATCCGCCGGCATGAGTGCGTATGCGCTATTCCACTGTGCCCAAAAGGCTTCGTCGCTTTTAAGGGCAAGCCTTGAATTATTCAGTGAAGCGAGAACATTAATGAGCTGCGTTTCCCAAGAGCTGATACGCTGACAGTTTTCTTCGGTGTCGTCCATTTTTGAAACAAAATTGAGAATTTCGTCTTTGCGCTCAAGATATGTTTTGTCTGATTCGCTTGAATTAAAGAATGACTTAACTTCAGTGAAGAAGTTGTCGAGCTGAGTCAGAGCCGCAGAAGAGTATTTCACCGGGTTGGTGTCATCAACATCTGACGGCAGTTTGTTCATGAAAGCTTTGAACGATTCATATCTCACACGGATACTCTCTCTGACAGTGACTGAGCACATTGCATTGAACTTCTGACCGTCATTTGTTTCGACAGTGGCAATGATATTGACATTTGAGCCGAGTCCCTGCGCAGTAACTACAGCAATTTTATGGTCCTCATCATTCCGTGTGACAGACGCTACATCTTTGTCAGTCGAACGCCACTCTATCGACTTTATATCCGTTACAGGCTCAGAGCTGTTTTCACCTGTAATCTTAAGTGTAAGCTCCTTACTGTCATTCTCGTGATAATCGTCGAAAAAAAGGGTCCTTTCCTTTGGGAGCGTAACCGATTTAAGCGGATTTTCCCCCTCTGCCCCTGCGCTGAGCTGAAAAGGAATTGCCGTGAAGAGCATCACAAGGCAAAGTGCAAAAGACAATGCTTTTTTCATATTCATCACTCTTTCTGTAACAGATTTTATGAATTAACGCGATTGAGCGTATATTTACTCAATTATTCAGTTTTTATTATACTTCATAAACACAAATAAATCAATGAACTATTATTTAATTTACAAAAAAAGAAGTGTGGGAATTTGCGGGTATTTTGACCAAGTTATTGACAGAAAATTAAAAATGCGATTTAATTGTCTTATTGTATAAATTATACGGAGGAAAAAAGATGCTTAAATTTGTATCATGGAACGTAAACGGAATAAGAGCCTGTGTTCAGAAAGGCTTTGAAGAAATTTTCAGACAGCTTGACGCGGATATTTTCTGTATTCAGGAAAGTAAAATGCAAGCGGGTCAGCTCAGCCTTGAAACCGAGGGCTATCATCAGTACTGGAACTATGCCGAAAAGAAAGGCTATTCGGGCACTGCGATTTTCACAAAAGAAGAACCCCTCAGCGTCTCATACGGTATGGGTATAGACCGCCATGACACGGAGGGCAGACTTATTACCCTTGAATTTGAAAAATACTATTTCATCACCTGCTACACCCCTAACGCTCAGGACGGACTGAAAAGAATTGACTACCGTATGGACTGGGAGGACTCGTTCAGAGAATATGTCTGCGCACTTGACAAGAAAAAGCCCGTCATTTTCTGCGGTGATCTCAATGTTGCGCACAACGAAATAGATCTTAAAAACCCAAAGACAAACAGAGGCAACGCCGGCTTCTCCGATGAAGAAAGAGGAAAGTTCAATGAGCTTCTGTCAAGCGGCTTCTGCGACACCTTCAGATATCTCTACCCCGAGACCGTCACTTATTCGTGGTGGAGCTACCGTTTTCACGCAAGAGAAAAGAATGCAGGCTGGCGCATTGACTATTTTATCGTGTCTGACAGAATAAAAGAAAAAGTAAAAGACTCGATTATCCACACTGAAATTTTCGGCTCGGACCACTGCCCCGTTGAGCTGGATATAGAAATATAAACTCTGATAAGCACTGCCGGAAAGCAAAATTTGTCACTTATTCTGCAAAATTTCCGCATTGTAACATTTTTGTGATAATCAGTGTATCGAATTTGTAATTATTACCCCATATAATGACACTGCAATTTCAAACGGAGGTCTTTTTATGTATAACGTTCTTGTCTGTGACGACGACAAAGCCATTGTTGACTCAATCGAAATCTATCTTCGCGCCGAGGGATATTCTGTTATAACCGCTTATAACGGCAGAGAAGCCTTGGATGCGATGAATAAGAGCGACGACGTTCACTGCATTATTATGGATATAATGATGCCCGTTATGGACGGCATGAAGGCGACTATGGCTATAAGAGAAAAAAGCAATGTGCCCATCATATTTCTTTCGGCTAAAAGTGAAGACACCGACAAAATAGCGGGGCTCGGCTTCGGCGCAGACGATTATGTGACAAAGCCCTTTAATCCTCTCGAGCTTCTCGCCCGTGTAAAGTCACAGATAAGGCGCTATGTCTCACTCGGAAGTATTGCGCAGACTCCCGATGTGATAACGACAGGCGGTCTTTCTATCGACATGGCGGCTCACTCGGTCACGCTCGACGGTGAAGAGGTCAGACTGACCGCTACCGAATACGGCATTGTTGAATATCTCATGCTCAACCTCGGCAGAACGCTCTCCTCCTCACAGATATATGAGCATGTGTGGAACGAGGCGGCGTTTTCCTCGGAAAGAACGGTTACGGTACATATAAGACGCATACGCGAAAAGATTGAAATTGACTCTAAAAATCCCAAATATATAAAGGTGGTGTGGGGTATTGGATACAAAATCGAAAAGATTTGACAAGCTCTCAATAATAAAGTTCATTTGCGTTTTGCTCTCTCTGGTTTTTGCCGTCGCAGGCTCGTTCAATCTCGTTTCGTTTATTCGCTTTCTCGATCAGAACGACGCATACGATGACGCAGGCATTGTTCTCTATAAAACCTTCACCGACACCGACAGATATGACGCCTATTATGCCTTTGAGTCAAAATATGATATTTTTCTGTCAAATGCCGTTTTGAAGAGCCTTCTTTATCCGTCGGACAGCGACAGCGGCTATAAGCTCTATAAAGAAAGGGTTCGTGAAAAATACTGTGACGAGATTGAAAATATGCTTCTTCACTATAAGCCCATGAAATCCGAATATTTCATCTTCTACGCTCTCGATAAGGGCTATATCACTTTGAATAAACTTGATATTGATTATGAAGCCGATAAAAGCAGCGAATTGCACTATAATAACGGCGAAAGCTGCAAGGTATGGTATGAAAACCCATTGGAGACAAGCGACGACTTCGAGTGCGACTTCATAAACTATGATGAATTTGAGGAGGAGTATGAAGTCACAACAATGCCTTCTTCTGAGTCCGGGTCCTCCGGCTCCGGTAAGAAATACGATTCGGGGCTTTTATTGTTTGACACCTATTTTGAGAACTACAATGAATTTGAAGATTATTCCGACGAGGAGTACTCTGTCACATATAACAAAAACGGCGCTAAATTAGTCGCGGAGCTCTATAATGAACACCCCGAAGAATTAGACTCCCTTAAATGCGACACAGTCGTTGAGATAAACAACGCTTATTATGGCAGTGATTATTACTCCGGCGTTTACGGCAAGCATTACTCCGGAATTTATGAAGTGTTCATAAATAAAGAAAATGTTGACATCTATAACCCCGATATATTCTACTGCGACGAGCTTGAATTTTCGGTCACCGAAAGCGATTTTTCCGATTCATATAGCAAAATGGACACCTTGCTCTCCGGATATAAAAATATGTTCTTCGCCGTTCTCGATGAAGAAACGGGTGACTTTTACACAAACTTCAGCTCGCCGAAGGCTAAAAAAATAACCGCCGATAATGTCGGCGAGCTTATGAGCGGTTTCTGTAAAAATAACTATTATAAATACACGACCAAAACGGACTATGTGTGGGACAACTCATTTCAGCGCCACACCAAGCGGGAAGCAGACTATATACGAAGCCGTCTTCCCGAAAATCTGAATTTTACCCTTTGGGTGGGCTATGACGAAACCCGCTCGGGCGGCGACGACGCATTCTCTCAGCCCGATGAAAAAAGGGAGGCGGTTGTTGAAAACTTAAAAAAGTATGCTCCGCCGACGGCTGTTTGCGCACTGGGCTGGATAATCTGTCTTATCGCTCTGATATTCATGAGCGGCAGAAAGAGCTATGACAACGAGCTTCACATGGGTCGTTTTGACGGCATTTTCACCGAGATAAAAACAGTTCTCAACTTAGGGCTTATTGCTCTTGCCGGCTGGGCGTCGTTTATGATGATATTTGAAAACGGATATAATTATGATAAATACACTCAAACCGGCACTCACAATTTTTCACCGATCATACTTCTTGCCGTTTACACCCTCTGCGGTATAAGCTCTCTGCTTCTTACGGACTGGGTGCTTTATCTCTCCCGTCACATCAAGAACCGTACGCTTCTGAAAAACATATCGGTTGTCCGTCTGATAACCTTTATCAGAAGAAAGGTTAAAGAGAAAAAAGAAAAGCGTCTGAGTGAAACGCCCGAATATACGGATTTCAGGAAAAAGCTGTTGCGTGTTACCGTGCCCGTTCTTATCGTCGGGAATATTATTCTCCTTATTCTTATAATGTTCCTCTCAGACTATGACGGAGCGTTCCTGCTTCTTTTGCCGATAATTGCCGCCGCCGAATTTTTCATAATAAGATACGGTATGCGCCGGGTTATGGGAATAAAATCAATTCTCGACGCAATACACGGTATGCGTGAGGGCAAAGCCGACGTTTACGCCGACACGGGAAAAATGCCCTCCTCGCTCAAGCCGTACGCAAACGATGTCAACTCGGTCAGCGAAGGGCTTTCCATAGCCGTCGAAAAAGCCACTAAGGAACAGCGCACAAGAACAGAGCTAATCACAAATGTTTCACACGATTTAAAAACGCCTCTGACATCAATTATCAACTATGTTGACCTTCTTTCAAAAAGACCTATAGAAGACGAAGAGGCAAAGAAATATGTCGCCGTTCTCGGCGAAAAGAGCGAAAAGCTCAAGAAACTTATAGAAGACCTTGTAGAAGCCTCAAAGGCTTCGGCGGGTAATGTCAGCGTGAACCTTGTCAGAATGAGCCTTCACGAGCTTGTTTCACAGATAACGGGCGAATATGAAGACGATTTTTCAAAAAAAGGTCTGACGGTATTTATTGAAGAAAAGAGCGGCGACATCACCGTCAGCGCAGACTCAAAGCTCGCTTCAAGGGTGCTCGATAACCTTATGGTCAACATCAGAAAATACGCTATGCCCGGCACAAGGGTATATATAAGGCTTTTCGCCGACGGTGAATACGGCTGTATCGGTATAAGCAATATATCCGAGCAGCAGCTCAATATTCCCGCTTCTGAGCTTAAAGAGCGCTTTGTCCGGGGCGATAAGTCAAGAAGCACAGAGGGCAGCGGTCTGGGGCTTGCGATAGCCGAAGACTTTATGTCTCTCCAGAACGGAAAACTTGATTTATTCATAAACGGCGATATGTTCACAGCCGTTATAAGTTTCAGAATTATCCCGACAAAAGAAGAGAAAAATTAACTATATAACCCACTGCCCGAAAAACTTCAAAGCTATCTTTTAGGGCAAAAAACGGGGGCTGTCTCACTGAGACAGCCCTTGATTTTTGAAATCATTTGAATAATTTACTGAAAAGATTCTTGAAAAATTGAATTATCTTGTTTATGAAAGCCTTAAAGCCCGATTCTCCGTCGCTTTCGTCAGGTGCTTTTTCGTTTGTCTGCTGTGAAAGCCATGAGATTACGCCCTCTTCGGGGTTATCAAAGCTGATTGTGTTACCGTTTCCGTCAACGGTGGTTGCGTACTTATAAGGCGTAACATGATCGCTCATGTGCATATCATAAGTGACCGTCTCCCACGTGTAGTGCTCCTCCTGATAACTGCCCTGCTTATTACCGTTAGCGAGCACAGCCTGAGAAAGACTTGTCAGTCTGACGCCGTCCTTACGGTTGGAGAATTTTTTGAGAGCGTTGAAAACAGGCTTGATGGTGCTTGTCATAGCGCCTGCCCAAAAATCTATATCGCAGTTTATCATCCACACAGAAGTGTCACAGAGCTTTGAAACCTCTGCGGCAGTCGGAGGTGAGACGGCAGAACAGGGAATACCGGCGGCAAAAAAATCAGGGTAAGCAAGAAGCATACTCCATGTCATATCGGCGCCGACGGAATAGCCGCTGATATAGATTCGCGACATATCAATATTATCCTTGTGGTCGCTGATGAATGCGTCAATCATTCTCTTGAGGTGCGCCGTGGTTATTTCACTCCACGAATGTGCCGCTCCGTTTGAGCGGGGAGCGAAAAGAATGCATCCACCTGCATTTTTGAAACGAGCCTGAAATTCGTCGCTTGCCCAATTACAAAAGCGTCTGTATTTAAGCTGACGGCGGGACTCGGTGCCCGAAGCATTACCGTGAAGCCACACGAAAAGGGGGTACTTCGTTGTGTCGCCGTTTTTTGCCGGCGAATAATAAACACAGTCCATGCCCTCATACTCTCCGTCAAGAAAAAGTGCGTTGAGTTCGTCGGTTGACGATTTGACGCTCAATGCGCTTGCGCTGAGACAGAAAGTGCCCATAAGAATAACAAAACACAAAACTAACGAAATTACTTTTTTCATAACTGTTCTCCCTAAAGATTTTATTGCTTACATTATAGCTTTGAAGCAAAACAATGTCAATATTTCCCTTTTGTCTGCGCCGAATGAGACGGCTTCTGTTTTCTTATTCTTCTAGCTTTTCCTTTGCGTCGTCAAGAGTGACCTTATCGTCAACTATGGGCAGGTCGGTCATTTCGACCCTCTCGCCGCCGAACTTCATCTTGCCTAAAATCGGGAGCTTGAAATAACCCTCGGCAGTATCTTCGCCGAATGTGACCGAAATCTCAACCTTCATCTTAGGCGGCTCGGGGCTTTCTATAAACATTTTAAAGGTGTCGCCCTCAACCTTGACTTCACCGCCAAGCTCACCCGAGAGAGGTCTTAGCCCCTTTGAGGTGACGGCGTAGAAAGTATATTCTCCGTTCTCGTCAACATTGATCTGAGCCGTTAAATCCTGCTTCATGAACATATTATTGATGTGAAACACCCATCTGCTTGTTGTCAGCATATCGTTATCTCCTTACATATTAATCTTTAGTAAATATATCACTTAATCTGTTTTAAGTCAATCAGAAATTACGAAGTCCTTTCGGGTAGTGGTTTTTTATCACACCTGACACAACCTTTGCTCCGCCGACGGGTGCGCCGTCTATAAAGACCGCCGCCCAGCCGTTTTCGCAGTCAGCCGAAAAGGTTTCGCCCCTGAGATATTTTTCACACTCGGTGCTGTCCGAAGAGAGAAAAATTTTTCTTTTGAAATCCTTCCCCATTGCCGAAAAGAACTGATGATGCGGCAGAATGTAGTTTTTCTTTATTTCCCCCAAGGTCACGCCGCAGGAAAAGGCAACGGGAGCAGGCAGGGCAAAATCGTCTGTGAAATAAACGGGCGTGTCCTTATACATCTGCACCTTATTTTTGTCATATTCGGTCAGCGTATCGTCAAGAAAGTCAAACACGAGCTTATTGTCGGCTTTCTTCAATATATTCTTTGAGGGGTATGCCCTGCTTTGTTTTTCATTCTTATTGTGAAGCACAGCCATAAACTGACCCTCGCCCCTGCCCGTGTGGGGGTAGAACCGCCCGGCGTATTCTATGTTTTCACATTTACAGCCGTCAAAGCGTATGCCTCTTTGAGTGACCGCCCCGACTCTGTCTGTCAGCGGTATGATTTCAAATTCGGGGTGAGATGAAAGAAACCCGTCAACCTGCATTTCGTTTTCTTCTAAAGAAAATGTGCAGGTGGCGTAAAGAATATATCCTCCGTCCCTGACAGCGTCGGCGGCAAAAGAAAGTATTTCTTTCTGCCTTTCGGCGCATTTTATGACATTTTCTTCGCTCCACTCATTGACGGCGTTTTCGTCTTTTCTGAACATTCCCTCGCCCGAGCACGGAGCGTCAACGCATACTAAATCAAAGCATTTCGGGAAAAGCTCGCTGAGCCTTTTGACATCGGCGCAGGTCGTTATGACATTACGAAGTCCCAGCCGCTCGACATTACCCGTGAGAATCTTACACCTTGACGGAATAATCTCGTTAGAAACCAGCACCCCGTTTTCACCGAGCTTGTTTTTAAGCTGTGTGCTCTTTCCGCCCGGTGCGGCGCAGGTGTCAAGAATAAACCAGTCTTTTTCTATATCAATACATTCCGCAGGAGCCATAGCGGCAGGCTCCTGAACATATATTATTCCCGCGTGATGATAAGGGTGCGCGCCGACCTTTTCTGAGTCAAAATAAAACCCGCTTTCCGAGTAAGGCACCTTTTCACATTCAAACTTTTCGCTCTTGAGAAAATCAGAAACCGTCATTTTTTCAGTGTTTACTCTGAGCGACCTTTGCGCTTTGTCATTAAACGACTCAAGATATTTCCCGTAGCCCTCTTCACCGAGAAGCGTTTTCATTCTTTCACTGAATTTATCGGGCAGATTTATCATCATTCTCCCTCCGTGTTATTCATCATTTCAGTGTGAAGCATGAGCATTGACACGGCGGTTATTGCCGCTGTTTCTGTTCTGAGAATCCTTTCACCGAGCGAAACGGTAAGTCCGCCTGCGCTTTGCGCTTTTTCAATTTCAGAAGGCTCAAAGCCGCCCTCGCTACCGATAAGAACGCCGACGCTCATTCCGCTCTTTATCTTTGAAAGAGCTTCCTTTGTCGCCTCCATCCCTCTCTCGTTTTCATAGGGGACAATAAACAGGTCGAGGCTCTGCGCCTTTTCTATTGCCTCAGAGTATGACATAACGGGGAAGACCTCGGGAATAATGCTTCTCTTTGACTGCTTTGCGGCGCTTTCGGCAATCGCCTGCCACCTTGTCTGCTTCGACTTTTTCTTTTTCTCATCAAGCCTTACGACACAGCGTTTCATCTCGGTCGGAACAACGGCATACGCACCAAGCTCAACCGCTTTCTGAATAATAAGCTCCATTTTGTCGCTCTTTGGCAGTCCCTGAAAAAGATATATCTTTATCGGAAGCTCTGCGTTTTTATAGTTCTCGCATAGAACCCTGACCGTTATCTCCGTTTCCGAAATATCTTCTATAACGCAAAGATTACTCGCCGAGCCGTCGCTTATAAGAAGCTCTTCGCCTTTTTTCATCCGAAGAACGTTCGCTATATGATTATAGTCACCGCCTGTTATTATGTATATATCACCCCGGCGGCTGTTGTCGTCAACAAAAAAATTGAACATCTTTTTCTCCCCTAACAAAAGATTAATTGATTATAACAGATAATATGTTTTTTATCAAGAAAAACACCGTTTTATCATAAATGTGATAATTGACAAGCGCATACCTCTGCGTTATAATTCGACAAAAGGAGTGAACTCAATGAAAAAATATGACTTCGATGAAATTATCGACAGAAGCGGAACAAACAGCATGAAAACAGAAGTGGGAAAGACAGTTGACGGTCTGAGAAAAGACCATATTCCCCTCTGGATAGCCGATATGGATTTCGCCTGCCCTCAGCCTGTTCTTGACGCAATGAAAGCGAGAATTGATAAGAGAATAATAGGCTACAGTATGCCTTATTCGGACGAGTATTACAGCTCCGTCACAGGCTGGATGAAGCGCCGCCATAACTGGGATATTAAAAAAGAGACCGTCGCTTTTTCAAGCGGTATAGTCACGGCACTCAATGTAATTGTTCAGCAAAAGACAAAGCCCGGCGACGGCGTTATTTTCTGCACCCCTGCATACGCTCCGTTTTATTACGCCTGCGTCAATAACGGGAGAACCCCCGTTTTCTCAAAACTCATCAATGACGGCGAGTACTATACGTTTAACTATGATGAGATAGAAAGCCTTGCCCGTCAGGAGGAAAACAAGCTGTTTTTCCTCTGCAATCCCCACAACCCCACAGGCAGAGTGTGGAAAGAAAACGAGCTGAGAAAGGTCATTGATATCTGCCTTGAAAACGGTGTTTTTGTTGTCAGCGACGAAATTCACGGCGACCTTATAAGAAAAGGCGAAAAATATATCCCCGCTCTTACGCTCTACCCCGACTGCAAGAATATCATCGCCTGCACTGCCCCGAGCAAGACCTTCAATATCGCCGGCAATCAGCTTTCAAACATCATCATTCCCGACACCGATTTTGCCGAAGAATGGAAAGAGCATCATATCGGCGGTATGCCGAACCCTATTGCTCTTGACGCTTGTCAGGCGGCTTATAACGAATGTGAAGACTGGCTCGAAGAGCTGAAAGAATACCTTGACAATAACTTTCGCTTTCTCGAAGCCTTTCTCAGAGAAAACCTGCCAAAGGCGGTTTTCAGATACCCTGAGGGAACCTATCTTGCGTGGATTGACCTTTCGGCTTACGGCTCGGATGAGGAGCTGAAGCGTAAAATAGCCGCAAACGGAGTTTTCATAGAATACGGCAACGCAGACTTCATAAAAGACGCAGATGGTCACATAAGAATAAACATCGCTTCGCCTCTTTCTGTGCTTAAAGAAGCTATGAACAGAATAACGGAAGCTCTTCTTAACAAATAACCAAAAATATGGGCTGTCACTCATACTCAGAAAGCGTATGAGCGACAGCCCTGAAATTTTTCAAAAAAGAAAACCGCCTCTATTGAGACGGTTAGCTGAGTGTCGGCATCGACCTATTTTCCCGGAGGGCTGCCCCTCGAGTATCTTCGGCGTAAATGAGCTTAACTACCGTGTTCGGGATGGGAACGGGTGGACCCTCATCACCATTAACACCGACTTTGCCGTGTTGTTCGCATCGGCTGTGTCATTCAGCTTGGATATAATATCACTTTGAAATCGGTTTGTCAACACTTTTTAAAAATTTTTTTATATTTTCCCGAAAATTTTTCTCGGGCTGTCCTTTTGCCGAGTACTGATAAGGCAGTATTTCTTTAAAATATGAACTTTTAACGCATTATTGCATCCAAAATTTATATTTTAAAGTGCTTCGCAGTTTCGTAGGTGCAAAAATTTTCTGTATTGAAGCCACAAAACGAAACAAGGCTGTCGCCTTGTGAGGCTTTTGGCAATAATACGGAGAATTTTTGCCCGAGAAACAAACACTTCCTTATCAGTGCTCGGCACAGGACAGCCCGTTGTCTTTGTGCTTATTTGAACAAAACTATCGTCAGTGCAAAAATATACTGACCGAGATAATATGTAACATGGTTGAGTATGAAGTTTGTCGGGTTGTTCTTGCTCTTGTCGCCGAAATACATCGGTGAAAGAATGATATCCGAAATAAGGAACAGAGCGGCGCCTATCGCATAAATAACGAAAGGAACAAAGGCTTCGGTTCCCCTTGTGAAGATTGCCGCCGTGAGCGATGAGCCGAATGTGCCTGCGACGAAGAATGTATAAACCGTGACAATTAACTTATAGCTCCCGTAATGCTGTTTCGTCGGCTTTTCAAGAATGAGATTGAATATATCTATTACTGTGGCTATTGCGGCGGCAATAATAAAGTGTACGGGCTTTAATCTGACATATTCCGAGAGTTTTGAGAAAATTGCCGAGATATAGAAGCAGTGACCGATAAGGAACGTAATAAATCCCGCATAAAGATATTTCTTCATGTCATCGGGATAAACCCACTTCTGATCAAGATATATGTCGCCGAGCATACCGAAAACAAGACCGAACATCATAACGACACCGTATTTTGCCATTCCCGTATTCCCTGCGTTAAGTGCGCTCAAAATACCGAAGAACGCAGTTGCAATAAAGAATACCGAAACAGTATTCTTGTTGAAAACACCGATAACCGATCTCTGCTTTCTGCATGTGATCAGAAACGATAAGAGTGCCGCACAGCCCAGTGCGATTGATACATAGATTCCTGCCATAAAATATTTCTCCTTTTTTAATTCTTCTTCCAGGTGGCGGGCGAAAGAAGAACAAGTATTGGTAATATCTCAAGTCTGCCCGCAAGCATATCGAATACGAGCACGACCTTTGATACGGCTGAAAATGACGCAAAGTTGCCCATAGGTCCGACCATATTAAGCCCCGGACCGATGTTATGCATACATGTGATAACCGAAGTGACCGTCGTGGTCAAATCAAAATTCTCAAGCGACAGAACAATCGTCGAGCCTGCGATTATCAGCATTTCTATAACAAAGTATGCCAGCACGCTCTTGACAACCTCGCCCGAAACCTTCTTGCCGTCAACTCTGACGGCATTAACGCTTCTCGGGTGTATTGCGTGGGCGATTTCTTTAAAGCCCGCCTTGATAAGAATTATTATTCTGATAACCTTCATTCCGCCGCCGGTACTGCCCGCGCACGCTCCGCAGAACATAATAAGCATAATCAGCAGTTTAGAGAACTCGGGCCAGTTGTTGAAATCGGCTGTGCCGAAACCGGTCGATGAAATAATGGCGCTGACTGTGAAGAACGATGTTCTGACAAGGTCATGAGCCGAGGCGAACATATCGGGGAAGGTCGTTTTTATATTAATGCATATTGCTGTCGTTGTGACAAATATAAGCGAAAGGAAGAATATAAGCTCTTCGTTTTTAATCGCCTCTTTAAAGCGCTTCTTGATTATCAGATAATAAAGATTGAAGTTTATACCGAACAGAACCATAAATACGGCGATAACCCACTCAGCCGCAGGGTTCCCGTATGCGCCTATGCCGGCATTTCTGACTGAGAAGCCGCCCGTGCCCGCTGTGGCAAGCGCCGTTGTGACTGCGTCAAAAACGGGAATACGGCATATAAGAAGAGCCGCCGCCTCCAGAACCGTCAGAACGGTATATATGGAATAAAGTATTATTGCTGTAGTTTTGAGCCTTGGTCTGAGCTTATCCGTTGACGGACCGGGGCTTTCGGCTCTCATGAGCTGAATGCTGTAGCCGCCCGTCATTCTGACAACGGCAAGGATAAAAATGATAACTCCGACGCCGCCGAGCCAGTGGGTCTCGCTTCGCCAGAAAAGGCTGGCGTGAGAAAGGCTCTCAACCTCAGTGAGATTTGACGCACCCGTTGTCGTGAAGCCCGAAACCGTCTCAAAGAAAGCCGTCATAAACGACGGAATATCCTTTGAGATAACGAACGGAAGAGCGCCGATAACGCTCATCAGTATCCATGAAAGCGAAACTGTGACAAAGCCCTCTTTTGCAAAAATCTTGTTGTTTTTGGGCTTTTTAAGAATAAGAACAGTGCCGAGCGCCGCCGAAATTGCCGCAACAATAAGATAGCTCCACGCTTCTTTTTCGGAATATATTAGCCCCACTCCGAAAGGAACAAGAAGCGAAGCGCCCACAAGCTCAAACACACAACCGAGCAGATAAACAACCATTGAGTAATTCATTTCGGTGCCCTCACTTGATTATATCCGTCAGGTCGTCGAGACCTGTCTGTGTGGTGACGACGATAACCGTGTCGCCCTTTTCTATTGTTGTCATACCGTTGGGTATTATTGTCTTTCCGTTTCTTGAGATACAGCAGATAAGGAGATCGTCTTTCGTTTCGAGATCGCTCAGAGGAATACCCGTAACCTCCGACTCCGTTCTTGCGTAGAACTCAAGCGCCTCGACCTTTCCGCCGACTATGTTATAAAGCGTCTGAACGTTACTGCCCTGAGAGTTGTTTAAGGCTCTTGCGTGGCTCATAATCATATCCGAGGTAATGGTTTTCGGGCTGATAACCGAACCGACGCCGAGATCGTCGAGAATGTCGTCAAAATTATTCTTGCTGACCTTAGTGACAAGCTTTGCCTTTGAGTGTCTCCCCGCAAAGAGAGAGAGCATAATATTTTCTTCATCGTTCTCAGTCAGTGAAGCGAAGCCGTCAACCCTGTCAAGCCCCTCTTCAAAGAGAAGCTGCTGGTCTGAGCAGTCGCCGTTAATTATCGTGACCGAGCCGGGGAAGATAGAAGAGAGAACCTCACATCTTTTTTTATCCTTTTCAATAACCTTGACCTTAAAGCCGTATTCAAGAAGCATATGAATAAGATAAAAAGAAATTCTGCCGCCGCCCGCGATAAGAACTCTCTTGATTTTGCCCGAATCAAAGCCCGCCTTTTTGAAAAAGACCTCTGCGTCCGAGTGTGAGGTGATGAAAGAAATCTCGTCGCCCTCCTTGAGAACAAAAGAGCCTGTCGGAATGGTAACGACTCCGTCTCTTTCGACTGCGCAGATAAGCATTTTACCGCTGAGCTTTCCAAGTGCGCTGACAATGGAGTTGCCGACAATGGGCGAGCCTTTGGGCAGTTCCATTCTCAGAAGCTCAACTTTGCCTCTTGCAAAGGTGTCAACCGATATTGCGGACGGAATACAGAAAAGTCTGTTTATTTCTGCCGCCGCCTCATATTCGGGGTTGATAATTGATGAAAGACCGAGCTTATCTTTGATAAATCCTCTTTCGGAAAGATAATCGGGGTCTCTGACTCTTGCAATAGTTGAACAGTTTGAGTTCTTCTTTGCAATAAGACAGCACAAAAGGTTGAGCTCATCATAAGGCGTGACGGCGATAAATAAATCCGCCTCTCTGACGCCCGCTTCAATCTGAACGTTGTGAATTGCGCCGTTGCCGACAACACCGAAAACGTCAAGCGCTTCGGTTGCTTTTCGCACAACATCGGGGCTGCGGTCAATTATACTGACATCGTGACCCTCTCTTGTAAGATTATCGGCAAGGCTTGAGCCGATTTTACCGAAACCGACAATGATAATATTCATAGCTGATCTCCTGACGGGTAAAATCCCTTATATTTTAATCATCTGCGTTTATTTTATCGTATGCACTTGTGATTAACTTCATCATTATAGCACTCTGCTTTCAAAATTTCAACACGGCAAAACCATTAATTCCCTGTTATAAAGAATTAATTATTCTTATTTTCTTGAAATTGCTTAGTAAATATTGTATAGTATTAAATGGAAAATAATTATTTCAAAGGAGAAAAACATGGCAAACAACTTTTTCAAAGAGCATTTCAGCATTAATGCCGACAGCAAAACCTTACCGGAATACACAATAATAATAGATGAAACACGAATAAGCGTTCTTTCCGACAGGCTTCTGAGAGTTGAATATGACAAAAGCTCCCGCTTTATCGACGAAGCGACGCAGTGCGTGTGGTTCAGAAATTTTGACAAGCCCGCTTTCAGAATTGAAAAGGAAAAAAGTCTCGTCAAGGTTATAACCTCAAAAACCGTTTTCACCTATAACACGGCTTCTCATAAAATGGAAAGCGTCACTCTTTCAAACGGAAAAACCGTCACCGATTATAAGGCGGGCAATCTCAAGGGCACATACAGAACGCTTGACAACACCACCGGCAAAATAGGACTTGAGGACGGTCTTATTTCGACAAACGGCGTTGCAGTTTTTGACGATTCTCATTCGCACATTATTACCTCAGACGGTCAGCTTGAAGAAAGACGCAAAACTCAGAAAGACGAATACTATTTTGCCTACGGTCACGATTACAGGGGCGCAATAAACGCTCTTTATTCCCTTTGCGGCAAAGTGCCCCTTGTGCCGAGATATTGCCTCTCAAACTGGTGGTCTCGTTATAAGGCATATTCACAGCAGGAATATATTGACCTTATGACAAAATTCATTGACAAAAAGATTCCCATAACTGTCGCTACCGTAGATATGGACTGGCACTGGGTTGACCTTAAAAAATTCGGCGACGACGGAAAGTTCAAATACAAAACACTTAACCCGTTCATGTTTGTCTGGGGCGACGGCTGGACGGGCTATAGCTGGAACACGGACCTTTTCCCCGACTACAAAGGCTTTCTCAGATGGCTTCAGGAGCGTAATTTCAAGGTCACACTGAATATTCACCCCGCTCAGGGCGTCCGCCCGTTTGAAGATATGTATGCCGATTTTGCAAAGGGAATGGGCGAAGACCCGAAAGAAAAAAAGCCCTTTTATTTTGATATCACCGACACAAAATATGTCGAAAACTATTTCAAGGTTTTACATAAACCCTATGAAAATGACGGCGTTGATTTCTGGTGGATTGACTGGCAGCAGGGCAAGACCACTTCTATAAAAGGGCTTGACCCGTTGTGGGCGCTCAATCATTACCACTATCTCTATTCAAAAAAGGACAACAAGCGTCCGCTTATTCTTTCAAGATACGCTCAGATAGGCTCCCACCGCTATCCTCTCGGTTTTTCGGGCGACACAACAATCAACTGGAGCTGTCTTGACTTTCAGCCCTACTTCACCGCCAACGCCGCAAATGTCGGCTACACATGGTGGAGTCACGACATCGGCGGTCACCACTGGGGCTCAAAGGATGACGAATTATATCTTCGCTGGGTTCAGTTCGGTCTTTTCAGCCCTATTATGAGACTTCACTCAACAAGCAACGAGTTTATGGGCAAGGAGCCGTGGAAATTCAGAAACGAAATAGGTCAGTATGCAATTGACTGTCTTCGTCTTCGCCACAGAATGCTCCCGTATATCTACTCGATGAACTACCGCACTCATAAGGACGGTATAGCAATATGCGAGCCTCTTTATTATCAGTACCCCGAAGAGAAAAAGGCTTATGAATACAAAAACGAATATTTCTTCGGCTCTGAGCTTATTGCGGCGCCGATAACCGAAAAATGTAGCCCCAAAACCAACATGGCAAAGGTAAAGGTCTGGCTCCCCAAGGGCAGATTCACCGATATTTTCACAGGCAGAATTTATCAGGGAGGCAGAGAATATATCCTCAGCCGTGACCTCAGTTCAATCCCCGTATTTGCTAAAGAGGGCGCAATTATTCCCCTCTCACAGAATGCATACGACAATAACTGGAAGAACCCCGAGGATATGGAGCTTCTCATTTACAGAGGCAACGGCAAATTCCCGATGTATGAGGATGACGGCGAAACGCTCGACTATGAAAAGGGCAAGTCAGCCGTCACCGAATACCGTGTTCTCGAAAGCGGCTCTTCGCTTCTTTTTGAAATTTCAAAGGCTGAGGGCGACCTTTCGGTTATCCCCGAAAAGAGAAACTACACTCTGTCTTTCAGAGACGTCGCCGCTTGCGAAAAGATTATTGTCAAAGCGAACGGAAAGACAAAGGAATATAAGAGCCTGACAAAGGATTATGTCAGCCTTTCGCTCTCGGTTTCGGCTTCTTCGGGTGTTCAGATTGAGCTTGTTAACTACGAAGCGAAAAAGAACGCTGACACAAAAGAAACCCTTATAGACGCAATTTCAAAGTTCCAGATGAAAAATGATATCAAGCTTCACATCTTCGGCTCATATATCAATAACTTTGAAAGCAGAGAGAACAATTTCCCCGAGCCTTACAGAAGCGTTATAGACGAAATTCTTGCTCTCAGATAAAGGCTTGATTATGCCCTCAAAGGAGGTTCAAAAATGTATGATATAATTCTCTTTGACCTTGACGGAACTCTCACCGACTCGGGTCTCGGAATAACAAACTCCGTTAAGTATGCGCTTGAGAAAGAGGGCATAACGGTCAATGACAGGAGCGAGCTTTTTCGCTTCATCGGTCCTCCGCTTGTGGAGTCATTTCAAAAATTCTACGGCTTTTCCCCCGAAAAAGCACTTGAGATAACCCATGTTTACCGTGAGTATTACTCAGAGAAAGGGATTTTTGAAAATGAAGTCTATGACGGAATTGAGGAGCTTTTAAGAAAGCTCAAAGAAAACGGAAAACGCATAATTGTCGCAACCTCAAAGCCCGAGCTTTTTGCAAGGAAAATTTTCGATCATTTTTCACTCTCGCAGTATTTTGAATACATCGCAGGTTCGAACATGAATGAAACAAGAACGGGCAAAAGTGAGGTTATAGAATATGCCCTTGAAAGCTGCGGCGTCACAAACCTTGAAAAAGTTATCATGGTCGGCGACAGAGAGCATGACATCTGGGGCGCAAAGAAGACAGGCACCGCTTCAATCGGTGTGATCTGGGGCTACGGCAGCCGTGAAGAACTCCAAAAAGCGGGCGCTGACTATATAGCGCAGACGCCCGACGAAGTTTTTAATATAGTTATGAAATAATAAAATGCAGGAGATGACCTAAATGAAAAAAATTCTTATTGTTGATGATGATATTGACATTTCAACACTTGTGGCGGACGCTCTTGAGGACGAGGGCTTTGAAACCATAGTTAAAAACAACGCTTTTGACGCATTCAGCTTTATTGAATCAAACTCAGACGATATATCGCTTCTGCTTCTCGATGTCATGATGCCCGAGATGAGCGGTCTTGAAATATGCAGAAAAGTCAGAAACGACGTATCGTTCCCGATAATAATTATCAGCGCAAAGGGAAAGACAGTTGACACTGTTTTAGGTCTTGAGGTCGGCGCAGACGACTATATAGCTAAGCCCTTTGTCGTTGAAGAGCTTGTCGCAAGAGTCAAGGCTCATTTAAGGCGTGAGTCACGCAACGATGTTACTATCGGCAAAACCATAAAGATAGGCGAAATTGAAATAAGAACAGACAGCTTTGAGGTTTTCAGAAACGGAGAGCCCGTTCCTTTCTCGACAAGAGAATTTCAGCTTCTTCAATATCTTATGGAAAACGCGGGTAAGGTTCTGACAAGAGAACAGATATTCTCAAGCGTGTGGGACACCGAATACGGCGACATGGGCACTGTTGCGGTCAACATAAAGAGTATCCGTGACAAGATAGACCCGCAGAACGAATACATAAAGACCGTCTGGGGCGTTGGCTATAAATTCGTCAGAACGGCAGGCAAGTAATAATGTATAGAAGCAGGACTTTCAGCGTGGTTCTTGTTGCGTTCACCCTTATCGCAATTATCGGCTGCGGAAAATATTATTATAATCTCTTCACAAACGAGATAGAAACCTTCTCACAGCGTGACGAGCATATTCTGCGTGAATATAACGAAGAAATCATTGACAAGCTCCAGAAAACGGAAAGCATTGACGAGTGGCAGAAAATAGTTGACTCATATGATGAAATTATTATTCATATCGAAGACAGCTCGAGCAATCTTGTCGCCGCAACAACCGACAAAGAATGGTCTCTCCTCGATGTGAAAATTCAGAGCCCGTTCCGCTACGGCGACGACGCATACATGATACGCTCCTCCGTTTATTTTCTCAGGGGCTATCTGACCGACTCAAACTATCTTTTCCGTCTTGTTATTTCAATTCTGTCAATCGTGTTTCTTTTCGGCTTGCTCATTGTCGGCATTATATACGCATTCATGCTGCGCCCTATTTACAGGCTCTATGATAATATCGAAAGATATGAAAGCGGTATCAAGCCGAAAAGAAGCAGCAGCCGTTCACAGATAGGTCTGCTTCAGAACCGCTTTGTTGACATGACGGAAACCATAGACAAGCAGCAGCAGAATCAGCGCCGTATAATTGCATCTATCTCTCATGACATAAAAACGCCTCTGACTTCAATTATGGGCTACACGGAGCTTCTGAAAAAAGAAAATCTCTCAGAGGAGAGAAAACAGCGTTATCTTTCCACCGTTTATCAGAAGTCGGTCGATATAAAAAGCCTTATCGACGACTTTGACGAATATCTGAGCTATAATATGGAAAGCTCTCTTCGCAAGAGTAAAATGACCGTTTCCGATATGATGGAAAAGCTCACCGACGGTTATGAAGAAGAACTCGCTCAGTTAGATGTCCGTTTCATCTGGAAGGGCACGCAGATAAAAGAATATGTTGATGTCGATATAATAAAAATGCGGCGTGTCTTCGGCAACATTATTTCAAACTCCACCAAGCATTTCGACAGCGAAGACCGAATTATAGAGACAGAGTGCTTCAGCGACTCGAAAAACCTGACAGTGAAAATTTCAGATAACGGCGAGGGCGTTGACGAAGATAAGCTCGAGGTGATATTCGAGCCTCTCTATACCTCGGACGAAGGCAGAAAGGTCGCCGGTCTCGGTCTTGCGATATGCAAGGAAATCGTCGAAAGTCACGGCGGTACAATTTATGCCGAAAGGTCGAAATACGGCGGTATTTCTATTGTTATTAAGCTAAAACTTGTTAAATAAGGTGATTAAGTTGCCTCTTAAAAAAAATGACGAAATAAGACTTAAAATAGAATCCGTTTCATCTTTAGGGAGCGGCGTCGGTCACTACGGCGAAATGGCGGTTTTTGTCTCAAACACTGCCGCAGGCGACGACATTATCGCTCACATTATAAAGGTCAAGAAAACCTATGCGGTCGCAAAGATAAAAAAGATTCTTTCCCCCTCAAAGGACAGAGCGCCGCAAAGCTGTGAAAGCTTTGAGCGTTGCGGCGGCTGTGCCTACAGACACATTACCTATGAAGCGGAAAAGAAAATCAAATACAACAAAGTGAAAGACGCTCTAAATCGAATAGGTCACATTGACATTGAGCCCTGCGAAATCATCGGCGCAGAAGCTACCGAACGCTACAGAAACAAGGCGCAATACCCTGTTTCTCTGTCAAAAGACGGCGATGTGGTTATCGGCTTCTATTCGCCGAAAAGCCATAGGGTCACAGACTCAAATGACTGTCTTCTTCAGCCCGGGCAGTTCAGTGCGATTTTAAGGTGCATACGCTCATGGATTCTCACAAGCGGCGTCACAATATATGATGAAGACAGCGGCACAGGCACTCTCAGACACATTTATATCAGGCGGGCATACCGCACGGGCGAAACAATGGTCTGCCTTGTCATTAACTCAAATAGTGTCCCCAAGAAGCAGGCTCTTGTTTCGTCTCTTCTCGAAACCGACCAAAGCATAAAGAGCATACTTCTCAACATTAACGAAGAAAAGACGAACGTCATTCTCGGCAGGGAATGCGTTCACCTTTTCGGCGACGGATATATCACCGACATACTCTGCGGCAAGAAAATCCGCATTTCCCCTCTCTCGTTCTATCAGGTCAACACCGCACAGACAGAGATTCTCTACGCCAAAGCCCGTGAGTATGCGTGTCTGACGGGCAGCGAAACTCTTCTCGACCTTTACTGCGGGGCGGGCACGATAGGACTTTCTATGTCCGACAGCGTGAAAACGCTTATCGGCGTTGAGGTTATCCCCGAAGCGATTGAGGACGCAAAAATAAACGCAGAGCTGAACTCAGTCACAAACGCTCAGTTCATTTGCGACGACGCAAAAGGCGCCGCCCGCACTCTTTTTGAGCGAAACATACACCCTGACGTTGTTATTCTGGACCCGCCGAGAAAGGGCTGCAGCAGAGAGGTTCTTGAGACGGTTGCACAGATGAGCCCCGACAGAATTGTATATGTCTCCTGCGACCCTGCTACTTTAGCAAGAGACTGCGAAATTCTTATAAGTCTCGGCTATGAGCTGAAAGAAGTGACCCCCGTTGACCTTTTCCCGAGAACGGTTCATGTGGAGAGTGTGGTGCTGTTGAGTAAAGTACATAACTGATAATTGTGGATATAATATATGTAATCTGATAACTGGATCAAAGTTAAATCAG
>JBJEOI010000034.1:0-51149 GCA_051880635.1 Acutalibacteraceae bacterium
AAATTCTTGCTTTAAGGCTGGGTCGGATTATATTTTTCACCCCGGGTGAAAAATAGAAAAACAGACGGTGCAATATTACACCGTCCTATCTCCGAAATATTCAACAAATTACTTGTTGCGGTTGAAGCGCTTATTGAATCTGTCAACACGACCGCCGGCGTCAACGAACTTCTGCTTACCTGTGAAATAGGGGTGGCAGTTTGAGCAAATATCAACCTTTAAACCCTCTTTGGTTGAACCTGTGACATATTCTGCGCCGCAGGCACACTTAACTGTTGTCTGTGAATACTTGGGATGAAGTCCTTCTTTCATGTTTATACACCTCTTTCAAAAGCTTACATAATCTTGGTTATATAGCTCGAGTATTATATCATAACCTTTTTTATATTGCAAGTATTTTTCACAATTTTTTAATCGGCTTTATAAGAAACCGTAAAGCAGTGTGAGCGAAGCGAATAATTCATCACTCTTGAGCGGAATCTGTCGCCTTTCATCACCGTGTCGCCGACTCTTATCTGTGAGACATAGCCTATCGAACTGCTGACAGCGTCGTCGTGAGAAATAATTTTTATCCACTTTGACGGGTCGCCCTTGAGTTCAATGTCATAGGCTTCAAGAAATCTTTTTTTGAAATCTTCGCTTGAAATTTTATAGGTTGTTTTCCAGCCCGATGCTTTCTTGTCGCATGAACTGCTAACAGACGAAAGATACGGTAGCTTTCCGCCCCATGTTGACTCGCATGAAGCCGTCTTGCCTGCGCTTATGGAAAAATAAGGCGTAAGGCACACTTTGCCGTTATAGCTTACATACTGACCTATAACAGCGTCAACCGCCTCTTTGACCTTATCGCTGACCTTGTTCTTGTCGCTGAAAGCGTGTTCATATGAAGCGAGCTTAAAGTTATAATATTTAGCGTATGAATAACACGCAACAACCTGCGCTTTTATCACTTCAATGTCAGCCGCCGAGCCTATTTCAGCCTGAGTGACACGGTATAGATACTGCTTAAGCGAATATTTCTTGCCGCCGTAGGTCACTTTATCGGGCGCAGCTTTATCCGTAACCACTGTCGCGCCGGTGAAATAGTGTCTGAGAATTTTTTTATAAGACCAGCCCTTTCCGGCGAGGTATATTGCGCCCGTCTGACTAAGCCCCACGCCGTGACCGTAGCCATAGACGGTGAAGGTGAATGTTCCGCTTTCAGAATAGACATATTTGAACTTGCCCGTTACCTTTGACGAAGCGGCTGAGGTAATCTTTTTATCGCCGCTGAGCTTATAGCTTAAAACCCTGTATTTTCCCTCAGTCGTGAGCTTTTTTGAAAGAGCTGTGGTTGAAGCGCAGTTTTTCCATTTGTCGGTCTCTGTGTTGAGCTTCTGAATAATGTATCCGTCGGCACCCTTGACCTTATCCCACGAAAGCACGAAGGAGCTCTTTTTCTTCTCACCGACTTTAAGCCCCGTCACCTTATCGGGCGCAGTCACAGCGGTGATATAGGTGAAATTTTTGCTGTAGATTTTTTTGCCGTTTTCCTTTATATATGCCTTAATTCTGAACTTATAGCTTTTAGCGGCGGAGAGCTTTTCAACCGTCGCCGAGGCTGACGAATAAAAGCCGACCGTTTTATATTCTCCGCTTTTCTTATCATACATGTATAATCTGTAGCCCTTTGCCTTTGAAGCCTTATCCCATTTCAAAGTGACGGAAGAAGCCGTAGCCGAGGTCTGTTTGAAATTTTTGACATCGGGCGCAGAAGAAGCGCCGAAAGCTCCCACATTAACGCAGATAAAAAGCGTAACGCAAGCTAAGATAACACATAAAATTCTCTTTTTCATATAAATCCCCCAAATAATAATACAGCGTGTCACTCATTTTCGCCAAAAAGCGCATATGAATGTCACGCCGCTTATTATATCATAATTCGACAGATTTTACAAGTCAGACGGAATTTCGAGCTTCACAGGCTCGGAAAGAGCGAATGAATAGAGATATGCTTCTCTGACTTTATACGAGGTTATCATCTCAAGGGCATACTTATAAGCTGAAAGTTGGGAAGTATATCTTTCTCTCAGCTCATCGCCGGTTTTCACCCTGTCGGTCTTATAATCGACAAGCACCCATTCGCCGTCTTCAAGAAAAGCGCAGTCAATAATACCCATTATCATGACTTTCTCGCCGAAGCCGTCATTTATGTCGGGGTACATTTTTTCTATAGGAATTTCGACTGTGAATTTTTTCTCACGAAGCACGGTTTCGCTTTTTATTATCCGCTTGCACAGACTGCTTTCAAAAAACTCTGCGGCTTTCTTTCTGTTTATCGACTTCGCCTGAAGCTCGCTCAGACGGTTCTCTTCTTTCAGACGGTTTATTTCGCCCTCAACATCTTTTAAAGCACGCTCAAAATCCGCTCGCTGAAAGAAAAGGTGCATCGCCGTGCCCTTTTGTGAGGCAGTGAGTTCTTCGCCCTGCATAAAAGCAGGCTTTGACTGAGCAAAGTTTTCTCTGTCGATAAATTCCTTTTTCAGCTCCGAAGCCGCCCTTTTTGTCGGAATACCGATAAGAGACGAATATTTATATTTGTATTTCACCTTTTCGTCAATATAGCGCTGAAAGCTCTCGCTTATCTCGTCATCGTGAAATTCTGTTGTGTGAACAAACGACGGCTCAGGTATTTTTCTGACTATCTGAAGCCTGAGGTCAAAATCCGACTTAATGACATAATCGCTGTCAATGCCCGCCATACGTCTCAGCTCACCGCAGTCCTTGTGACGCATTAGCGTCTTTATAAGCCAGTCGCTGTATTTTTTCCTGCTCAGAACAGAAAACGGCTGAAGCTGTTTTTTTGTCAGGTCAATGTCACTTGAGAGCTTCTGAACCTTATCTTCGACATTTTTCACCGAGGTAACAATTATAAGGTCCTCTTTTGCCCTCGTCATAGCGACATAAAGAACTCTCATTTCCTCCTGACGGGAAGATACATTGAGGGCAATTTTTGACGCTGTTCTTGAGAGCGTTTCATATTCGGAAAGCGTTTCAATATCCCGTCTTTTTAAGCCGAAGCCGTGTTTCTGATTGAAAACGATATTGCCGTTTTCCTCCTGCTCATTGAAATCCTTGTCGGCTCTTGCCAGTATGCATACGGGAAATTCAAGACCCTTTGACTTATGTATAGTCATAATACGGACTACATCTGCGTTTTCGCTGACAAGATTTGAAGCGTCAAGCTTCTGTCTGTTTTCACAAAGTCTGTCTATAAAACGGATAAAGCCCGAAAGTCCTGTGTTGCCGTTTTTTTCATACGTTTCGGCGTAATCTATCAGAAGCATAAGATTGCCTTTTCTTATATCGCCGTTTTTCATCGCCTGAACTATAGACGTATAAGCCGTTTCCTCATATATGCGCCTTATTAGTCCCGCCGACGAAGATGTGGCAGCGATAAAGCGCATACGTCTGAAAAATTTCAGAAACGCCGCAACCTTTTCGTTTTCGCCCTCAACGCTCAGAAGCCTTGCGTAAAGGCTCTCTTTTCTGTTGCCCACTCTTATCCGAGCCATTTCGTCGGGTGAAAACGAGAATATCGGCGACAGCATTACACTCATAAGGGGGATATCCTGAGCGGGGTTATCTATGACACGAAGAAGCGACAGCATTACGCCGACCTCGGGCGCTGAGAAGAAATCTTCGCTGATATCTGTGAAGCAAGGGATTTCCCACTCCCTCATAACATTGGCGAAAACTATACCCGAAGAGCTGACGGCACGCATAAGAATACATATATCTTTATATTTTATTTTTCTGAACTTACCGTTATCGTTTATCATTCTGCCGTCGCTGACCATTTTTTTAATAAGCGAAGCGATATAGTTTGCCTGAGCCTCCTGGGTGCCCATATCTATGTTTTCACTGCCGAGGTCTATAATATGAAATTCAGCCTGAGGGTCGCTTGTTTCTTCATAAGAAGCCTGAGGCACGAGAGCTTCACTTTCGCCGTATTCAATGTTTGCGCTCTCACTGCTCATAAGCTGTGAAAAAACAAAGTTTATATAGCTTGTGACGCCCTTTCTACTTCTGAAATTTCTGTCAAGCGTAATCTTTGCAGGATACTGACCGTGAAATTCACCGAGCTTTTCTCTGATTGAAATGAAAATATCGGGCATTGCCTGTCTGAAAGCATATATGCACTGCTTGACGTCGCCGACACGGAAGAGGTTTTCTCCGTTTTTAGAGACAGCCGTAAAAAGCATATCCTGCTGAACGTTCGTGTCCTGATATTCGTCAATAAGAATTTCGGCGTAACGCTCACTCAGTTCTTTCGCAAGCTCGGTTCTCTCGGGCTCGCCGTTATTATCTCTGACGAGAAGAGAAAGAGCCATATGAGAAATATCCGAAAAGTCGAAACAGCCCTTTGCCCTCTTAATCTCAATGAGCTTCTGAGAAAAAGCCTTGACGCACTTAATAATCATTCTGACCGAAGGCAAGAGCTTTTCGTTATCCTCTCTGTTTTCATCTTCCGTCACGCACATTTTCGGGATTATTACCTTGCTGAACGTGTCCTTGATTGCATCATGGCAGGATTTCACGATAATCTCGTCGCTGTCGCCCGCTGTTCCTCTTTTGGCAGAGGGCTTTTTATGTATGCAGTTTTCGGCAAGCGACACGGCGCTGTCCCACTGACCGCTTTCGGATTTTTCAAGAAAGCTCCTTATACTGACCTCTGTTTCATTAATATAATCGGTGTATTTTTCTCTCATGTATTCATTTTCACTCGCCGTAATTCTCATTCGTGTCACGAGTGAAAGGCAATATTTTGCCGCATTTGATACATAATCAAGTATAATCTGACCGAACGGACTGTCTTTTATCGGCACCGAGGGGTCATAGCCCTTTTCGATATTGTCAAGCCATTTTTCAGGGAAAGGGTAGGCTCTCGAATAGTGAAAAAGCTCTATAACCGACAAAGCAAGCTCGCTGTCGTCTCTGCCCTTAAAAAGAAGCTCCACAAGGTCAAGAAAATCCTTGTCTCCCTCTTTATAGAAGTCCTCAAGAGTGAGCGAAACAGCCTCCTGTTCAAGAAGCCTGAGTTCTGTCTCATCGGCTATTCGGTATTCGGGAGAAATACCCAGCGCATGAAAATTCTCTTTGACAAGCAGGTTGCAAAAGCTGTCAATAGTGCATATTTTTGCGTCGGGCAGAAGCATCTGTTGCTGAGTGAAATAGCTGCTCTGGGGATTTTCCCTGACCTTTTGTTCAAGTGAAGAAGCTATTCTCTCACGCATTTCATTAGCCGCCGCTTTGGTGAAAGTGACAATAAGAAGCCTGTCCGCAGGGCATGGGTTGTTTTCGTCCGTTATACGCCTGATAACTCTTTCAACGAGAACAGCCGTTTTGCCCGAGCCTGCCGCCGCAGAGACTAAAATCGAACCGTCTCTCGACTCTATTGCGTCACGCTGTTTTTCCGTCCAGTTCCTTGACATCACTCTTCACCTCCCTCTAATTTTTTCAGGCTGTCGCCGAATTTTTCGTGTTCAATGCGGCGGTATCTTCCGCCCTCCTCGTGACCGCAGACTGTCTTATATGGGCAATAATCACAGGTATGCTCGTGCCCCTGACCCGAAACGGGGTTTGCACTGATATATCCCCTGTGAAGCAAAAGTGCCATATCCGAAAGAGCCTTGTCAACATGCTTATTCAGAAGCTCAAACTGTTTTGCGCTCATGAGATTGCCCGACATTTTTCCCGTTTTTGCGTTCATTTTAACGGGTATGAAAACACAGTCGCCGCTTTCATCCATCGCCTTTATGACACGGCTGTCGTCAAGGATAATGCCGTTCATTTTCCCGTTTTTCATTATCTTTCCCCTGATTTCGGTCTCGCCCTCTGTTCTTTCGGCGCTGAAGGCCGAATATCTTGCGGGGAAATAGAGAACTCCTGCGGGCACGATGTTTTCGCCGAAATGCTCTTCACCGTTTTTTATTAAAGCAAAAAGATAAATAAGCATCTGCATATTCAGACCGTTTAAAACATCTGAAAGAGCCATTTCCTTTTTACCTGTCTTATAATCAACAACACGCAGGTATTTTTTGCCCTCGTGTATAAATTCGTCAACACGGTCAACATAGCCGTGAATTTTTATTTCACCACCGTCGGAGAGTTTAAGCCGATAAGCGGGAACGCTACCTGTGTCGCCTATCTTAAGTTCAAAATCGCAGGGCGTGAAGCTCGAATTTTCAAACTCGGCAGCAAGGCGGTCAAGCAAGGTATCAAGTATTTTGGCGAGCCTCTGAAAATGATATCTGAACCTCAAATCCTTGTCAGCAAGACCGCCCATTACCCTGTCGGCATATTCGGCAAGGCTCTTTCTGACAGCTTCGCTTCTTTCTTCTTTTGGCACGTTGCTTATCCCTCTGTCGCTGTAAAGCCTCACTAAGTTTTCAAGCACATGGTGAATAACGGTTCCGCTCTGAGCGGGGTCAAGAACAGCTTTCTGCCTCGGCTCTGCCCCCATTCCGTAGCGGCAGAAATAGCGAAACGGGCAGACTTGAAATTCTTCGACCCGTGAAGCCGAAAGATACATATTCAGCCCGAAAAGCTCTTTTGAATTTTCGGAGTTTTCAAACTTAAAATCAAGATCGCCGCAGGAACGTCTTAGACTGTTTATTTTTTTCTCATATTCGGGCATTTTTGAAAAATAGGCAAGAAGATTTTTTGAATAATATCCGTTTTCTCTGAAGTGCTCAGCCAGAAGCTCAAACGTCGCTTCTTCACCCTCCGCTCTTTCCTCAACCGTTAATTCCTGCGTGGTTCTGAAAACAGCATTGGGGAACTGAGCGCTGACAAAGCCTATTATTTCACTCGGTAGAAATTTTTCGTTATTTGCGCCCCTGAGCGGATAAGAAAGAAAGACTTTCTTTCTCCCCCTGCAAACCGCATTATATGCAATAAAGCGTTCTTCGACCGATTTATATCTGTTGAGGTCAAAAAGCTCCAAACCGTTCTGAAGAAGTATAGCTTTATCCTTATCGCTGAGTATTCCTCCCGAGCCTGCGGCGGCGGGAAAAACTCCCGAGCAAAGACCGAGAACAAACACGACGTCCGTGTTTCTCGTCTTTATCCTTGACGCCGCACCGACAGTAACCTCATCTATACCGTTAGGCACTTTTCCGAGTGAACGTGCCGACAAAGAAAGCTCGAACATATCAAGATACTGTGAAGCGGAGAGCTTTTCGCCTTTGAGCGACACGGCGCACTCGCTCAGAGTTTCCATGAGTATATCCCATATCTGCTCCTGCTCAAGTGCAAGTGAATATTCGCCGTCCTCCTCAAGAGAAATCGCAAGCTCCCTGAGTCTTTCGTCTGCGCCTGTTTCTTTCAAAAACTCATAAAGCTCCCTCGAAATCTCTTCGCCGTCCTTGTTCTTTATACTTTCACGAAGAGAAAGAAGCGGTGAAACTATTGCTTCTCTCATTTTATTGAGCCTTGAAAGAGTGTCGTAATCGACTTCTTTATCGCTAAAGCCCTGAGGGTTATATTTCCATTCGCTCTTCCATTTTGCGCCGTCAATCTGCCACATATAGGCGTAGTTTTCTATCTCGCATATCTCTTCTGTCGAAAGCGGTGAAAGTCCTGTTTTCAGAAGTTTCATTACGCCCTCGGTCGAAAAGCCCTCTGCGCATATTTTAAGCGTAGCCTGAGTGAAAAGTATCAAGGGCTGATTGGCGATAGGCTCACGCTTATCTTCAAAAACGGGAATATCATATTTTCTGAAAGCGGCTTTCAGCCTGTTTTCATATTTCTCTTCATCACGATAAATGACCGCAATATCCCTGCACCTTATACCGTCACGGTTGAGCTGTCTTATTTTTCTCGCCGCAAAGGCACATTCTTCTTCAATGTCGGCGGCGCAGTAGATGTTTATATCCTCCGTCTTGTCCTCGCATACCTCAAAAACGGGTCTGTAAAAATTATTTTCAAGTTTTCTCAGAGCCTCGGACGCATACGGCGAAAAAGAGGTCAGCTCTTCATCAATCACAACGGGCTTCGCCACAGCCACATTGTTTTTCTGAGCCAGCGCATAAAGACGGGAAGAGGTTCTTCTCGTGAAAGCGAAAACATCGTTCTGACCCTCGCTGTAGAAAACCGAGTCGGCGGTCAGCGTGACATAAAGGTCGTCGCACTGAGTCATTATCTCGCCGATAATCTTCATAATCTGAGCGTTAAACGAGGCAAAACCGTCAAGCGCAACAGTTTTTCCCGAAAAATAATTTTTCTCAAGCAGAAGTTTATAAAGGTCTGTCAGAACATCACCCGTGTCAATGAAGCTCTGAGCTATAACCGCTTCATATGCGTCGCATATGAGCATAAGCTCCGTCATCTTATCCTTGAGAAGCCCGTCGGGCAAAAGCGCAGTGACAGCATGCATATGCTCTTTGTCGTTTGCAGACTGCTTGAACTCATTGACAACAAGAATCATCTTGCTTATAAAAGCCTTGTCCTCAATGTGGTTTTTATAGATAACGAGCCTGTCCTGAACGCTTTTAAGCGCACGGGACATAAAGATAAGTCTGCCCTGCTCGGTGATAACGGGCTTTTTTTCATAGCCGTACTCCTCAAAAAGAGTCTCGGCAAGTCTTGTGAACGAATAAACCTCAACCCTGTTTGACTTCATAGCGCCGAGTGTGTTGAGAATTCCCCTGTCCGTTTCAAAAGTAAACTGCTCGGGCACAATGAGAACGGCGTTATTGTCATTCTTATCAAGCGCCTGACCTATTTTTTTGTGAAGATATGTCGTCTTGCCAGACGACACTCTGCCTAAAACAAAATGAAACATATCATCACCCTTTCTGCTTCTATTGTAACATACTTTTTGATTTTATCATATAATATTTTGAGAAATCTTTACGGGGTGATACTATTATGCACTGCTGCCTGTACGATTTAAGGAACAAAGAAGTCATCAATTCAAAAAATGCATGCAGGCTCGGCAATGTATGCGATGTTGAGATAGACTCCTGCACCGGCAAGGTTGTCGCAATCATAATCTTCGGCAGAGGTCGCTCCTTTCCGTTTTTCGGCAAATGCGAAGACATCAGGATAAAGTGGGAGGACATAGAGGTCATAGGCGAAGACACTATTCTTGTCTGTGTTGAATGTAAGGAATGTGATAACAAGCCGAAAAAGAAGAGCTTTTTTGAAGCCTTTTTCAGATAACAGCTCTCATTTATCTGTGTTCATATCGTTGCCGTATGCACCTGCACTGCTTCCCTCGCCGAAAATATCGGTTTCGGCGGAAAAATAACGGCTTTAGGTCAATAAACGGTCATTATCGGTAATATTGACTTTGTCCTCCATATATGATAGAATGCGCAAAGAAATTAATGTCGCTCTTTCGGAGGATATTATATGAACACAGGCTTCATGTTTTTCGTCAACGCCGCACTTTTCGGCGTCGGTCTTGCTATGGACGCTTTCTCGGTCTCAATGGCGAACGGCTTAGGCGAGCCTGAAATGAAAGCAAACAAAATGTGCGGTATAGCAGGAATTTTCGCTTTATTTCAGACTGCGATGCCGCTTCTTGGCTGGGTATGCGTCCACACGGTAGCAAATATTTTCATTTCGTTTCAGAAGTTCATTCCGTTTATCGCCCTCGGTCTTCTCTTATATATAGGCGGAAGTATGCTCAAAGAGGGTATTCAGAATAAATACTCAGCTGAAGAAAAACCGGCTATAGGGCTCGGCGCTCTTCTTGTTCAGGGCGTTGCAACCTCTATAGACGCTCTTTCGGTCGGCTTCACAATTTCGAAGCTGAATTTTATTAGTGCTCTCACCGAAGCTGTCATTATAGGCGGCGTCACCTTTATCATATGCATTTTAGGTCTGTTTATCGGTAAGAAATTCGGCAACAAGCTCGCAGGCAAGGCGTCAATTCTCGGCGGCGTAATACTTATCGGCATCGGTCTTGAAATCTTTATCAGCGGAATTTTAAAGTAAATTTATCTCATATAAGACAAAAGTATGGAATATCTGCGTTATGCATTTATTCCATACTTATTTTTTATTTTATCAGAATGCTCCGCCGCCGTGAGTAGTACCCGATGAGCCGACATGTGTTGATCCTGAGCCTCCTGCGGTGTGGTGAACGCCTGTAGAGCCCGTGTGGTGATGGTCTTCGTCACGAGGTCTTTGAACTCTGCTGACGGTATTATAAAGGAAATTGTCAGAGCTTTTTGTCACTCTCATACTGCCCGGTCTTATGCAGTCATTCGCTTCGTTCTTCATTCTCACGCTTTTCAGCTTATTTTTCATTACGGTTGTGACGATAAGCGCGAATATCAAGCCAAAAGCAAGAGGGATAATTATGAGTCTTATAATATCCGGCAGATAAAATCCGCCTGAATCCGACGGGAAATAATCATAATAATCCGAATCGAAATAAAAGTCCCCGTCTTCAAAAGGATATTCGTCTTCATAGTCATCGGTTTCGTCACCGTATCCGTTTTCAAAAAGATCGCGTTCATAGCTTACGATTTCAGAAACGCTGAGAACGAACTGCTCAAACGCATAGAAATATCCGTCGCTTTCGATGTCATAATGAAAACTTTCAGACAAATCGGAAAGATAAGGGTCAACAGCGTCAATGCCGAAGCCCGTTGTCGAAAGCCAGCAGCCGTCTTCTGTGACAAGAAGCAGAAGTCCGTCCTTATCTTCACCGACTCCATAGCCGTTATAGTCATAATAGTCGTCGGCATAGCTTTCGAGGTCGTCAACATAATGCTCGGTCAGAATAACGATATCAAATTTATCCTCTTTGCGTTTTTCTTTGAGCAGGGCTTCAAGCTCTGTTCTTTCTTCTGAGCTGAGAAGCTGAGCATTGTCAACAACTCTGTTTTTCGCCGAAAAAGCCGTCAGAGAAAGCATGAATAAGAGGATAACAGATAGTAAAAATGATAATACTTTTTTCATTTCATGTATCCCCTCCTCAGAAAAACATCTGCATGAGCATCATAAGCGCCGAAGTCACCGCCGCACCAGCCGCAGTGAGAAGAAGGAACCATCTTGCATATGCGCCCTTGTCAAGCGGAAGATTGCCGACAAACTTACCTGTCTGACCGTTCATGGCAAAGGTATATTTTTCGCCTTTCCATCTGACATTCATAATCCACACAGGTAAAAGAGCGTATCTTATTCTTCCGCCCGAAAGAATAATTTTGCTGTCGCACCTATCAACGCTCGAATAGCCCTGAACCGTTGAGCGGAAAGCGTTTTCGGTTGTGCGCTTTATTCTGAGGTTAGCCCTCTGTGAGCACTCTTCTTTTGAAGCGTCATATTTATCGGCTAAAAATCCCGACAGGTATGCGCTTGTGAACGCAACGGCTTCCGAAAAGTCAAACGGTTCTATAGAATCCATCAGCGCATCGTTCATTTTTATTGAAGCGTCAACGGGAATGTTTTCAAAGTCTATCATTCCCTCACGATAAACTGTATAGTAGCTTCTTTCGGTGTAGTCGCTGTCGCCGTCAGACCAATGTCTGACCTTTTCGGCTTTATAGCTGACGGACACATCTGCGCCCGTGTCATATAGCCAGAACGGGACATAAACGCCTTTTATCTCTTTGATTTTGCTTTCTGTTCTGAATATCTTGGGTAAAAGTCTTTTTCCCGAAAGATGTTCCTTGAATTTTTCGACGGCAGCATTTTTATCAAGTTTAAACGGAATAATCAAATCCGGTCTGAGTTCGCCCGAAAGATTGCCTTTCATAATAACAGGGTTTGAGCAATAAGGGCACTGTGAAGCCGCAGTAACGTCATCGGCTATGACCTCGCCGCCGCATGAGTTACAGATATAGACTCTCATGTGACTGTCCGTCCACTCCTGACCCTCATTTTTCCACTTCATTTCGTCTTCGCCGAGATTTTCCTGCGAGCGTCTGACTGAGTCAATATCAAATTCGGTGTCGCAATAAGGGCATTTCATTTTTTGAGACGATGTGTCAAAGCTGATAGCCGCACCGCATCTCGGGCATTTGTATTCAAGCAGTTCACTCATTTTTCTCACCTTTTATTTCTTTTAATTATCCTCAAGTTTGAGAACCGCCATGAACGCCTCCTGCGGAACCTCGACAGTGCCGAAGGAACGCATACGTTTTTTGCCCTCTTTCTGCTTTTCAAGGAGCTTCTTCTTTCTCGTGATATCACCGCCGTAGCACTTGGCAAGAACATCTTTTCTCATAGCCTTTATTGTCTCACGGGCTATAATCTTACTGCCTATAGCTATCTGAACGGGAATTTCAAACATCTGTCTCGGGATGTTGTCCTTGAGCTTCTCGGCTATCTTTCTTGCCCTTGACATAGCTTTGTCACGGTGAATGATAAATGAAAGAGCGTCAATCATGTCTCCGTTGAGAAGAACATCAAGTTTGACAACATCTGAGCGGACATATTCCTTTATCTCATAATCAAATGAAGCGTAGCCCCTTGTTCTTGACTTGAGAACGTCAAAGAAGTCATAGATAATTTCATTGAGAGGCAGCTCGTAGTGAATATCAACTCTGTCTGAGGAAAGATACTGCATATCCTTGAAAACGCCTCGCCTGTCCTGACATAAATCCATAATGGCGCCGACATATTCGCTCGGAGCATAGATATGAGCGTTTGTCACGGGTTCTTCGCTATAGTCTATTAAAGCGGGGTCAGGGTAATGAGTCGGGTTGTCAATCTCAATAACAGAGCCGTCTGTCAGATGAATTTTATAGACAACCGACGGAACGGTTGTAACAAGGTCGAGAAGATATTCTCTTTCGAGTCTTTCCTGTATTATTTCAAGGTGTAAAAGACCTAAGAAGCCACAGCGGAAGCCAAAGCCCAGAGCGCCCGAGGTTTCGGGCTCATATGAGAGAGCGGCGTCATTGAGCTGAAGTTTTTCAAGTGCATCACGGAGATTTTCATAGTCTGCTCCGTCAGCCGGATATACACCGCAGAAAACCATCGGGTTGACCTTTCGGTAGCCGGGCAGAGCCTCCTGAGCGGGGCGCTGAACCTTTGTGACGGTGTCGCCGACCTTAGCGTCACGAACCGTCTTTATCGAAGCGGTTATATAACCGACCTCGCCCGCTGAAAGCTGAGAGCAGGGCTGAAGCGAAGTAGCCTTCATATGGCCGACCTCAACGACATTGAACTCTGCGCCGGTCGCCATCATTCTCATAGTCTCGCCCGCTTTAAGAGTGCCCTCCATGACACGGACATAGACAATAACGCCTCGGTAGCTGTCATAAACCGAGTCAAAAATCAGCGCTCTGAGAGGTGCGTCATCGTTTCCTTTCGGGGCAGGGATATCCTTGACGATTTTTTCAAGCACCGCTTCAACATTTTCGCCCGTTTTAGCCGAAATTCTCGGTGCGTCCGAACAGTCAAGCCCGATATCGTCTTCAACCTCGGCGCATACCCTGTCGGGATCGGCGGCGGGTAAATCAATCTTGTTGATAACAGGCACTATCTCAAGGTCATGGTCAAGCGCAAGATAGGTGTTTGCAAGGGTCTGAGCCTCGACGCCCTGTGAAGCGTCAACTATCAGAATTGCGCCCTCGCAGGCGGCAAGAGAACGTGAAACCTCATAGTTAAAGTCAACATGACCCGGCGTGTCTATCAGGTTGAGAACATAATCCTTGCCGTCTTTTGCTTTATATTCAAGTTTGACAGCGTGGGATTTGATTGTAATTCCCCTCTCCCTTTCAAGGTCCATATCATCAAGAATCTGAGCGGTCATGTCTCTTTTTGAGACCGTGCCCGTCAGCTCAAGAAGACGGTCGGCAAGAGTGCTCTTGCCGTGATCTATATGTGCAATTATTGAAAAATTCCGTATATTTTCTTTTGGTGTTGACACTGAATTTTCCCACTTTCATTTATTATTATCCCAGTAGCTTTTCTGTTGCGGCGAGCTTTACGCATACGCAGAGAAGATCTGCGGCGGTCATAAGCTCTTCAACGGGCGGAAGAGACGGAGCTATTCTTATGTTCTTATCCTCCGGGTCTTTTCCGTAGGGATATGTTGCGCCGACCGTTGTAAGAACAACGCCCGCCTCCTTGCAAAGCTGACCGACACGCTTAGCCGTGCCCGGCATTACATCGAGAGAAATGAAATAACCGCCGTTTGGCTTATGCCATGAAGCTATGCCGTAATCGCCGAGCTCGTCGCTGAATTTTTCACAGACAGCGTCAAACTTCGGCGCCATTATAGCCTTATGCTTCTGCATGTAAGCAAGAATATTTTCTTTCTTGCCGCCGAAATATTTCACATGGCGAAGCTGATTTATCTTATCATGACTTATTAACTGATAATTCATTCGTTTCTGAATTTCGGCTATATTATTATCCGAAGCCGCAAGAGCGGAAACACCTGCGCCGGGGAATGTTATCTTAGCTGTTGAACAGAACTCGACAACCATATCCTCGTTACCGTATTCGGGGAGAATATCAAATATATTCAGAAGCGTGTCAGGGGTATCGGTCAGGTCATGAATGAGATATGCGTTATCCCATACAATTCTGAAATCCTTTGCCGCAGGCTTCATTGAAGCTATACGGCGAACCGTGTTATCCGAATAAGTGATGCCCGTTGGATTAGAATACTTGGGCACACAGAACATTCCCTTGACCTTTTCGTCCTTTATAAGCTCTTCGACCTTATCCATATCGGGGCCTTCATCATTCATCGGAACATTTATCATCTCAATGCCGAAATATTCGCATATTCCGAAATGTCTGTCATAACCGGGGACGGGGCAGAGAAATTTAACGCCGCCCTGTCTGCACCAGCTTTCACATCCGCCTATTCCGTTTGAGAAGCACTGAGCGATAAAGTCAAACATGAGAGTGAGGCTCGCCGTGCCGCCGATAATGACATTTTTAGCTTCTACACCGAGAATATCGGCGAAAAGCTCTCTGCACTCGGGAATACCAAGAAGTATGCCGTAGTTTCTGTAGTCCGGTTTAAAGCCCGTTTTTGCATACTCCTCACTTGAAAGAGCGTCGAGTAACCCGTTAGAAAGGTCAAGCTGTTCATTCGAGGGCTTGCCTCTTGACATATCGAGGGCTAAATTTTTCGATTTATATTCGTTATATTTTTTATCGAGTTCCGCCTTAAAGCTAAGAAGCTCTTCTCTTGAAAAATCAGTCAATTTTTTCATATTTACCCTCCCTTGTTATCAGAATTCCGCCGAGCCTGTTGTTCTCGGGAACGGAAGAACATCACGGATATTTGAAATACCCGTCAGATACATTACAAGTCTTTCAAAGCCCAGACCGAAGCCCGCGTGCTTTGTTCCGCCGTATTTGCGCAGTTCAAGATACCACCAATAATCTTCCTCTTTGAGACCGAGCTCTTTCATTCTCTGAGTGAGAACGTCAAGTCTCTCTTCTCTCTGTGAGCCGCCTATTATTTCACCTATGCCCATAACAAGGCAGTCACAGGCGGCAACGGTCTTTCCGTCGTCATTAAGGCGCATATAGAACGCCTTTATTTCTTTCGGGTAGTCCGTAACGAAAACAGGGCGCCTGAAAATCTTTTCGGTGAGATATCTTTCGTGCTCTGTCTGAAGGTCACAGCCCCAGAATACCTTATATTCAAACTCGTCGTTATGCTCTTCGAGAAGCTTTATCGCTTCGGTGTATGTCACTCTGCCGAAATCCGAGTTTGCGACAGCGGTGAGCCTTTCGATAAGACCCTTGTCAACAAACTGATTGAGGAAAGCAATATCCTGCTGACAGTTAGCCATAACATATTTTATAACGAATTTTATCATTCCCTCGGCGAGATTCATATCGTCGTTCAGGTCGGCAAACGCAATTTCGGGCTCAACCATCCAGAACTCTGCCGCATGGCGCTGTGTGTATGATTTCTCGGCTCTGAATGTCGGACCGAAGGTATAAATTTTGCCGAAAGCCTGAGCCATGATTTCGCCCTGAAGCTGACCCGAAACGGTCAGAGAGGCTTTCTTGCCGAAGAAATCCTGACTGTAGTCTATTGAGCCGTCCTCATTCTTCGGGGGATTTTCCATATCGAGGGTTGTGACCTGAAACATTTCGCCCGCGCCCTCACAGTCACTGCATGAAATGATGGGTGTGTGGGCATAGATGAAATCCTGATCCTGAAAGAACTTATGAATAGCATAAGCGGCAACGCTTCTGACTCTGAAAGCCGCAGAATAGAGGTTGGTTCTCGGCCGAAGATGAGCTATGGTTCTCAGATATTCAACGCCGTGTCTCTTTTTCTGAAGAGGATAGTCGGGTGTTGACTCGCCCTCGACAGTGATTTTTGTTGCATTTATTTCAAACGGCTGTTTCGCCTCGGGTGTAAGGATAAGGTTACCCTCAACTACAACAGCGGTGCCGACATTAAGGTGAGTTGTCTTTGAGAAGTTTTCCTCCTTGCCGTCCTCATAAACGACCTGTAATCCCTTAAAGCAGCTGCCGTCATTTATCTCCATAAAGCCGAGCGCCTTTGAGTCACGGTTTGTCCTTACCCAACCGCATACGGTAATAATGCCGTCAGTGTATGCGCCGGCGTTTTCGTAGAGCTTTCCGATTTCAATTCTCTGCATTTTAATCCCTCCGATTAAAGATAAAAATATACAAAGTAGATTATACTACACAAAAGTACATAAAATCAAGATTTTTACTTTGTTTGTGAAACTTTTTAATTTATACTTATGCAGAAAGAATGTCTGAAAAATTATTAAAAGACTTGAAATAAGTGTATCAATTATGTAAAATAAAATCAACTCTTATAAAAAGGATGATTTTTTATGAACAAAACATTCAAAAAGTATGCGGCTCTGTTTCTGAGCGTGATTATGCTGTTCTCGGTTTCGCCTTTTGCTTTTGCGGGCAACGTGAAAACGACCTGCGGCGGCAGCGGAAATTGCGACACTGCGCCGAGCATAGTTATTCCCGGACTTTTTCAGTCAGAGACGTATGCGCTCGACGATGACGGTAATCCGCTTCTTGACTCTGACGGAAATGTAAGAACAGGTCCGTTTTTTATGGACACAAACGAGGTTATCATCGATGCAATCAAGACCGCTCTTCTTCCACTCGCCGAAACGCTTATCACTCAGAAGGACGGCGAAAACAAGTTCGGCAACGCCTTGGGCGATGTTCTGGGCAAAGCTCTTATGGATCAGGTCAGATCTGACGAAAACGGAAAACCCGTTCACAACTGCGGGGCAGTGAAATACGAAACGAGCATGGCTGAGCTTTCACAGCACGACAGAGAATGGGCATACGGCGCTATTCCCGTTCAGGGCTATGCCGCACAGGCTGGCGAAGACCATCTCTATTTCTTCTCATATAACTCTTTCGGCAATATTATTGATATCGCCGACGAGCTCTATGACCTCATTCAGCAGGTTAAAGCAGAAACAGGGCACGATAAAGTCAATATCGTGCCGATAAGTCAGGGCGGCGCTGTTTTCAATGCTCTTCTTGAATTTCACAAGGAGGTTATAAATGACCTCAACAGAATCATCTATATTGTGCCGGCTATCGACGGCTCAGATGTTATCGGCGACATATACGCATACGGTCTCAATGACTCTGATGACGCTCTTTACGGTTATATGCTTCCGTCGCTTCTGAAAGATCAGGAGTGGCTCGGTTATCTTGCAAATATGCTTTTAAGGCTTTTCCCGAAAGAGACGCTCAACAGTATTCTTGACATAGCGGTTGATAAACTTATTTCTGATTATCTGATTAACACCACCGCTATCTGGGCGCTTATCCCTCAGGACAGCTATCTTATAGCAAGAGAAAAATATCTTCTCGGTCAGGAGCACGACGAGATAAGACGGCAGACCGATCTCTTCTATCAGGCTCAGGTTAATGCATATCAGAACATTCTCGACGCAAGAAATGCGGGCGTAACCGTATTTGATATCTGCGGCTATAACAAGACTTTGTATTCAATCGCAAAAAGCTGGGATAAGGAAAATGCCGACGGAATAATTCAGCTTGACTCAACCTCGCTCGGCTCAACAAGCGCACCCGTTAACGGAAAGCTCCCAGACGGATACGTTCAGCAGAACACGCATATCGCCGACGGAACCTGTTCAGACCCCTCTCACAACCATATCGACCCGTATTTCATGGTTGACGCTTCAACGGGACTTCTCCCCGACAACACATTCTATTTTTACGGTCAGAACCATGAAACAACAGGAAGATGCGACACAATTATAAATCTCGCAGTCAGACTTCTTATTGATGAAACCTTCACAAGTGTTTATTCATACCCCGAAGAATATTCACAGTTCAATAATTTTGTTTTAATGCAGGGCTTCAGAAGCGATGTCGCCGCTATGAAGAGACTTCTTTTAAGCGGCAATATTCCCGAAGAATATGTCGAAAAGGTCGAAAAAGCTATAGAAGAAGCTGAAACAGCTCTTGCTATGACAAACATTGACCTTGAAAAATATAACGCAGCGTATGAGAGTTTCTACGCTGTCCGTGAAGAAATTCTGATGCTCGATGAAGACTACGCCTCTTCAAAGGCAGAAACAGAGAAGAAAAACTTTTTCGAAAAAGTTTTCTCGTTTATTATGAAAATTGTGAATAATATCATAAGAAGATTTTTCGGTGATAAGGGATTTTCGGAGTAAAATAAATCAAAATAAAACATAAGCCAAAAGGGCTGTCACTTCATATTGCTGTGACAGCCTCTTTAAATTTTTATGTTGATTTTCAAAAATGATATTGCTATTGTTCGAGTTATAGAATATAATGATTGCATAAATAAGATAAACACATTATACTTCGGAGGGTTGTTATGGAATTTATGTCTGCAAGAGATGCCGCTGATAAATGGGGGATTTCTCAAAGAAGAGTAGCCGTTCTTTGCTCTGAAAACAGAATAGATAATGCAACAATGGTGGGCAACATGTGGATTATCCCCACTACTGCCGAAAAACCAACAGATGCAAGAAGTACCCGATACAGCAAAAGCGAAGAAAAAGCAGTTAAGCCTTTTTTGAAGTGGGCAGGCGGAAAAGGTCAACTTCTTAAAGAAATTGAACGCTATTATCCTTTTTCTGGCGGTCGTATTACAAAATATGCCGAGCCATTCGTCGGCGGGGGTGCTGTTTTGTTTGACATACTCAGCAAATATGATTTGGAAGAAGTTTATATCAGTGACATTAACGCTGAGCTTATCAACACATATTGTATCATTCGTGATGATATTGACGCTTTAATTGAAACACTCAATGTATTGCAGAACAATTTTATACCCTTAGATACGGACAAGCGTAAAGTGTATTATATGAAGAAGCGTGAGCGTTTTAACGATTTGAAAGTTAATGGCAACGAGAACATAAACATTGAAAAAGCGGCTTTGATGATTTTTTTAAATAAGACTTGCTTCAACGGTTTGTTCAGAGTGAATAAAAAAGGTTTATTCAATGTCCCTATGGGAGCTTATAAAAACCCTTTGATTTGCGATGAAAATAATCTGCGTTCAGTTTCGGAGAAATTACAAAAAGTCACTATTGTTTGCGGGGATTACAGAAAGTCCGCAGACTTTATTGACAAAAACACCTTTGTTTATTTTGATCCGCCATACAGGCCTATTACCGATACCGCAAGTTTTACAGCCTACACCGAAAATCTGTTTGATGATGAAGAACAGATTGAACTTGCAAAATTTGTTGATGATATGCATAGAAAAGGTGCTAAGGTTGTTGTCAGTAATTCTGATCCTAAAAACTCAAACACAGAAGATGATTTCTTTGATAACATTTACTCTGCTCATAAAATCAAACGAGTCGAAGCAACACGAATGATTAACTGCAACAGTGAGGCAAGAGGTAAAATTAAAGAATTGCTTATTTCTAATTTTTAAGGAGGAAAATCAATGATACTCAATGGAAAAGGCGGAGGAAATACCAAGACAGGGCTTGTTTTTGAGGGCAAGACCGATTTGGCGACTTTCTTGTCAAAGCAAAACGGGTACAGCATTAAATCTGAACAAGAAACAGTTATGTTCAAAGGTGAAAATCAGATAATAACCGTTAGAAATGTTTATTACAATTCTGATAAAGTTGCCGAGCTTTACAAAAAGAATGAGTTTTATGCTGTCTTGTTAAAAAAATTAAATATTGAATGGGAACAATATATTTCCAAAAAACTTTTGCCCGATGACTCTATTTTTGTGATTATAAAAAACACGGTATTTATCATAGAATGTAAACATCAGCAGGTAGGAGGATCTGTGGATGAAAAATTGCAAACTTGTGATTTTAAAAAGAAAGAATATAAAAAACTGCTTTCAAAGGCAAATCTAGATGTGGAATATGTGTATTTGCTTGACGAATGGTTTAAAAATCCTAAATACAAAGATGTTCTTGATTATATACACAATGTAAATTGCGATTACTACTTTGAGTATATTCCGCTGTATAAGTTTGGTTTGCCGGTTCCTAATGTAGAGGAATAACTATGTCAAACAAAAAAATAACCAAATGGGAGCCGGAAGACTTTGAACTCGAAATGACTACGCATTGGTCTTTCCCGAAACGAGGCGATTGGGCAACCCACGACGCAAAATGGCGCGGCAATTGGTCGCCGTATATTCCGAGAAATATTATATTGAGGTATTCTCAAGAGGGCGATTTGATTTTAGATCAATTTGCAGGCGGCGGAACTACACTTGTTGAAGCTAAACTCTTGAACCGCGATATTATCGGTGTTGATGTAAACGATATTGCTCTTGCACGATGTAAAGAAAAAACTGAGTTTGATCACGAGGGTGCAAACGGTAAAGTATATCTCCATAAAGGCGATGCAAGAAATCTTGATTTTGTGTCTGATAACAGCATTGCCCTTATTTGTACTCACCCACCTTATGCAGATATAATTCACTACAGTGAGGATATACCCGAAGATTTATCCTTGTTAAAAGTTAAGGACTTCCTTGAGGAAATGAAAAAAGTTGCGGCTGAAAGTTATCGTGTTCTTAAAAAGGGCAAGTTTTGTGCCGTTCTGATGGGCGACACAAGGCAAAAGGGCTGTATGATACCACTGTCCTTTGAAGTGATGAAAATATTTCAGGAGGCGGGATTTACGCTTAAAGAACTGATAATCAAAGAGCAACATAACTGCAAAGCAACAGGGTATTGGAAAACAAACAGTGTGAAATACAACTTTTTACTGATTGCACACGAATATTTATTTGTGTTCAGAAAATAATTATACTAATGAATGTATAAGTAAACCGCCTTTTGTCATTCTCTTTATGAGAACACCAAACGGCGGTTTTGTTTTTTATACACCTCATTTTCTGCACTTTACACTTCATCCGACAAAACTGCGTGGGCACATTTTATTCCGTCAACAGCCGCAGACGTTATTCCGCCGGCATAGCCGCCGCCCTCACCGCAGGGGTAAAGTCCCCTGACATTTGTCTGAAAAAATTCATCTCTGAGTATTCTCACGGGAGAAGAGCTTCTTGACTCGGGAAAGGTCAGCACGGCTTCGGGCATTGTGAAGCCCTCAAACATCTGCCCCATTTTACGAAGCCCCTCATCAAGAGTTTTTATCACCTTTTCGGGCAAAACCAGTCTTGCGTCGCTCGGCTGAACGCCTATTGGATAGCTCGGAGTGACATGACCGAGCCTTGTTGACTTTCTGTCTTCAATAAAGTCGCCGACAAGCTGACACGGCGCGGTGTAGTCTCCCCCGCCCGCCTTAAACGCTTTATGCTCAATTTCCTCCTGAAGCGCAATACCGCAAAGGACATCGTCAGAGCCTAAATCCTCGGGCTCAATACCGACAAGCAAGGCTGAATTTGAATTTTCTGCGTCACGGGCATATTCACTCATACCGTTGACAACAACTCCGTGATATTCGCTTGTCGCCGCAACAACAGTTCCGCCCGGGCACATACAGAAAGTATAAAGCCCTCTTGAATGGGGCGGATGACACGCCATTTTATAATCGGCGGCACCGAGCGCAGGGTGAGAAGCAAATTTTCCGTATTGCGTTTTATCAATGAATTCTCTTTTATGCTCAATTCTTGTGCCGACGGAAAATGCTTTCTGCTGCATGTTTATACCTTTTGCGTGAAGCATTCTCACAGTGTCCCGAGCTGAATGACCTATAGCGAGAATAACACAGTCGGTTTCAAGGTCATAGCTTTTATCGCCCTGTTCATAGGTTATTCCCTGAATGAACTTGTTATAGACTATTATGTCTGTAAGCTTTGCGCCGAAATTCACTTCACCGCCCAAAGCTATTATCTCTTCACGCAGATTTTTTACAACTCCCGCAAGTTTATCCGTTCCGATATGCGGTTTGGCGTCATAGGTTATCTCTTCGGGTGCGCCGTGAAGCGCAAGCTCCTGAAGAACGTGACGGATAAGCGGACTCTTTGTACCCGTGTTCAGCTTTCCGTCAGAAAATGTGCCTGCGCCGCCCTCGCCGAACTGAACATTTGACGAAACGTCAAGCTCACGGGACGCCCAGAAGCATTTGACATCCTTTGTTCTTGTCTCAACGTCTCTGCCCCGTTCAAGAACTATCGGTTTAAGCCCTGCCCTTGCGAGCGTCAGAGCGGCGAAAATCCCCGCAGGACCGAAGCCGACAACGACAGGTCTGAAAGAAGAGCGGCGCTTGTTCTCAGGCATTTCGTATTCATATTTTTCTACCCTTGACGCTTTATTTTCGGGCAATTTGGAAAGAACCTTATCCTCACTGACGGATAGAATGACGTCAACGGCATAGACGAAATAAATATCATCTTTTTTTCGTGAATCAATGCTTTTCTTATAGACAGAAAGCTCGGTTATATCGCCCGCGCTGAGCTTGAGCGCACGGGCTGTTTTTTTTATTAAATCCTCTTTCGTGTGAGAAAGGGGCATTTTTATTTCATTAACTCTGATCATAAACCTACCTATTGATTATGCTTCTTGCGCAAAGTCTTGCGCTTGACCACGCCCAGTTGAGATTATATCCGCCGCAGTCGCCGTCAACGTCGAGAACCTCGCCTATTGCATAAAGCCCCTGCACCTTTTTTGACCCCATAGTTGTCATGTCAAACTCTCTGACATCTGCTCCTCCGCCCGTAACCTGAGCGTTTGAGAAGTCCCTGACCGAGGTAACTAAGAAGCTGAAATATTTCATTGTTTTGACTATTGAAGCAATCTGTTTTCCACTGATATCCTTAAGTTTTGTTTCAGGTGAGACAAAACTTTCTTTAAGTATGCATCTGCCCAGCGCAGACGGGAGAAAACCCGACATCATATCCGCCGCTGTGAGTGACGGCATGTTCTGCGTTATCGGGAGCATTGCCGCTTTAAGCTCGGCGCTCTTCATTGTGGGGACAAAGTCGATTTTTAGTTCGGCTTTATTTTTACCCGAAAGGAGAAACGGCGAAACATAGGCTGACATTTCCATTGAAACTATACCCGACAGACCATAGTCGGTGAAAAGAAGTTCGCCTGTTTTTGACGCTGTTTCACTTTCGCCCTCAAAAGTCATCTTTACATCGCATCTTATACCTTTAAGCTGTCTGGGGTATGCGCTTGAGCCTGTCACGAGCTGAACAAGCGACGGATAAAGCGGAATTATTCTGTGCCCCATCGCTTTTAGAAGCATATATCCTTTCCCGTCAGTGCCCTGACTCGGCGCCGCCTTACCTCCGCAGGCAATTACTGCATTGTCAAAGAATTTGCCGCCGACCGAAAAGCCGTTCCCCTTGCGCTCTATTCTTTCAATAAGAGTATCCGTAACCAGATGAACGCCGTATGCCGAAGCGGCGTTGCGAAGACAGGCAAGAACGCTTTCAGCCTTATTTGACAGAGGGTAAACCCTGCCTGAAGAATCGGTTTTTGTATAAAGCCCGAGTGAATTGAAAAAAGTAATATTATCCTGAGGTGAAAACTCACTGAGCGCATACCTTGCAAAAGCGTAGTTGCGGTATTCTTCACCCGTGAGCCTGATATTTGTGAGATTGCACCTGCCGTTGCCTGTGGCAAGAATTTTCTTGCCGACACGGGGGTTTCTCTCAAACACCGTCACCGTGTCTTCAGGTCGCTCACGCTTTAACGATATAGCGCAGACAAGACCTGACGCCCCGCCGCCGATTATTGCCGTTTTCATTCTAAGTCACCTCTTTGACACATAATTTTATCATTATTGACCTATGTTGTCAACACGAAAAAACCACCGATTGTCACAAGCAATCGGTGGTAAGGTTTATTTCTGTTCATCAAGGCTCAGACGATAGCTTTCTATAAAGTCGCTCATAAATGAGCTGACCTCCTCCATCTGCATTTTATTGATGCTTTCGAGGGTCGATTCATAAGCCTCTTTAAACTCACGGTTGCCCGCCTTTTCTTCTTCAATGCACTTGATAAGCGCCGAAATCTTGTCAGCCGCCTTAACTATCTTCCAGAGATATGCGTCCTCTTCCTTTGGGAGAAGCGCCTGTTCATAATAAGGTCTGAGGTCGTCGGGGAGCATACCTAAAAGATGCTCTGAAGCGTTCTTTTCAATCAGCCCGAACTGACTTCTCATAGTCTCATTATAATATTTGACGGGCGTCGGCATATCGCCTGTTATTATCTCGGGCATATCATGGTAAAGCCCGAAAAACGCCGCTTTCTCGGCATTCAGACAGCCGCCGAATCTGACATTTTTTATTGTCGCAAGGCAATGGGCTATCGCCGCCACATCACAACTGTGCTGAGAGAGATTCTCTGTCTGAGTGTTTCTCATCAGAGCCCAGCGGTTGATGTGTTTCATTCTCGAATATAACGCGAAAAAATGATAAGTCATCAGGCTGAGGGATACTGAACTATATATTCAAATGACGCGGCTGCGCTCTTATCCTTGAAGAAGAGAATATTCATGTGCTGAGCAACGGCGTCTGTGTAAAGCATATATTCTGCCTTTGTCATCATATCCGTTGACTTGTCATATGTAATCTCGCAGTATCCGCTGCTCGTGAGAACAACATTTGAGTTTGCGTCGCCCTCTGACCATGAAAGTGCGCTGATGCTTGCAAGAGCGCTCTTGACATCTTCCATAACATCAAGCATATCACCTGCGGGGTCCTCAAATCTTCTTGAGTTTTCTGTCGGCTTGACTTCAAGTCTTATAGTGGCTGTTCCGTCGCCGTTATCGGTGAACTTATAGCTCTGGATATCTTCAGGCTTGACAGCACATTTCATACCGGGGTTATCGTCTCTTGAGGGTGAAAGCGGAGTTGTTCCGTCGCCCTCTGAACCGACGGCTTTGTCGGCTATTGCCTTGACTGCGCCGTTCTCCTTACCGTCGATAGCGACGGATGTGCAGGTTGTCTTGCTCTTGCCGAGGAAGGTGCCTGTTGCCTTTGTCTTTTCATAAACTTCTGCGTACTTTGCAACTACTTCTTCAAGTGATGATGAAGAGGTGAGTTCACCTGAAGGAGCTTCCGTTTTGTCGTCGCCGGCAGGAGCTTCTGTTTTGTCGTCACCTGAGGGAGCTTCTGTTTTGTCATCACCTGAGGGAGCTTCTGTTTTGTCATCACCCGAGGGAGCCGCCGTTGTGTCCTGGGCTACCGGCTGTGTTGTCGGCTGAGCAGTCGGCACTGTTGTGCCGGCGGGAGATGCCGAGCCGTTGCCTGAAAGAGCCTGAATAATCGCATCATCACAGTTGACCGTGACATTGATTTCTTGTGTGCACGCCGCAAGCCCTATAATCATAATAAGCGCAAGGACGATGCTTAATGTTCTTTTAAAGTTTTTCATAGTTTTACCCCTTTATAGTATTTCGGATATTCTGTTAAACAGACATCTTTAGAAACATTATACTTTTTAAATTTCTCTGTGTCAATATGTTCACAGGCTCTTAATAAAAAAATTCTTAACATTTTTATATTATATGTGAAAATCGCCCCGAAAAAGGACGGTCATCATATCATCAATACAGCTCCTTATAAATCTTTAGCACTTTTTCTGTGTCAAGCGGGACAAAGCTGTTTTTCATAAGTCTTGTCTGATTTTTTATGACGCTTTCAGCGAAGTCTATGAGCTCGGCTTCTTTCACGCCGTATTCACGAAGCGGCTTTTTCGGCAAAACTACATCGAGCACCTTTTCAAGCTCGTCATACGCTTTTTCTTCTTCACATCTGAGAAGCTTTGCAAGGTATGTGTTGAGCACAGCAATCTCGCCGTCCTGCTTCATCTCATAGTAATTTTTCAACACGCCCGTGAGAAGAGCATAGTTGCTTTCACCGTGAGGCACATGATAAATTCCGCCTAAAGGGTATGCCATAGCGTGAACGGCGGCACAGCCGGCAGTGCCGAAGGAAAGACCGGCAAAGCAAGAAGCGATAAGAAAGCTTTCGGTCTGTTTTCTTCTGCTCTCGGGTGTGTTGCCCTCCTTAGCTATTTTCTTAAAGCCCTCAACTAATATTTCTATCGCTTTATATGCAAATAGTCTTGTGAACGGCGTAGCACTCGGTGACAGACATGACTCAACGGCATGAGTCAGAGCGTCAAACGAGCTTGTGGCAAAGACCTCAAGAGGAAGATTTTCTAAAAGCTCGGGAATAAGCACAGCGTGAGCGGGATAAATCGCAGGGCTGACTATACCCATTTTTGTGCCGAGCTTTGTTCTTGTGAGTATGGCGATATTCGTGACCTCACTGCCCGTTCCGCAGGTTGTCGGGACAACAATAAGCTCGCTTCTTCTCTCGAGATCAGGCATTGCGTCATAGATAGGGTCAACCCTGCCGTCACTCCTGACTGAAAATACTTTCGCAAGGTCAATAACCGTTCCGCCGCCGACAGCAAAAATGCGCTTATAGGTTTTGTCGCCCATATCTTTCATAATGGCTTCAGCCATAACATCTGTAGGCTCTCCCCTGCCGTATTTATTAGGTGAAATCACTCTCGTTTTAAGACCGTATTTTTCAAAATAAGGCTCATATACGGACGGATTGACTATCATAAGGTCGTCTTCATCGGGTTTAAACGCTTCAATGAATTCGCCGCAGGAGTCAAATTTGTGTATTTTAGGTTCACATATAAGCTGAATCATTAGCTTCTCCTTTTTTTGTTTTGATTTAAGTAAAGCTGCTTTATCGGTCTCCCGCAAAGCAGCTTCATAGTATTGATTAAATGAATTATTTCACAATGCTTTCGCCTGTCATTTCTGCGGGCTGTTCGATATTCATAATTTTAAGCATTGTCGGTGCAATATCACAGAGTCTTCCGCCGTTGCGCAGTTCACAGTCATAGTTGACAACAACAAACGGAACGGGGTTTGTCGTGTGAGCTGTGAACGGAGTGCCGTCTGTGTCAATCATTCTGTCAGCATTGCCGTGGTCGGCTGTTATAAGCATTACGCCGTCCATTGATTTTACAGCGTCGCAGACCTTGCCCACGCATGTGTCAACAGCTTCGACAGCAGCCTTTGCCGCTTCGAAAATGCCCGTGTGACCGACCATGTCGCAGTTAGCGAAGTTGAGAATAACAACATCATACTTTCCGCTCTTAACTGCGTCAACAACCTTGTCCGTAACCTCATAAGCGCTCATTTCGGGCTGAAGGTCATATGTTGCGACCTTCGGTGAAGCAACTAAAATTCTGTCTTCACCCTCATACTGCTTTTCAACGCCGCCGTTAAAGAAGAAGGTTACATGAGCATATTTTTCTGTCTCGGCAATTCTGAGCTGTGTTCTGCCGAGCTTTGAAAGGTATTCGCCGAGTGTGTTTTCAAGAGTCTGAGGCTTGAAAGCAACATGAACATTAGGCATTGTTGCGTCATACTGCGTCATGCAGACATAGTAGAGCGGGAAAAAGCCGTTCTTTCTCTCAAAGCCGCTGAAATCTTCATCAACAAATGTTCTTGTTATCTCTCTTGCTCTGTCAGGGCGGAAGTTATAGAAGATAACGCTGTCGTTTGCCTTGACAGTGGCATTTTCGGCGCATACTGTCGGAACGACAAATTCGTCAGTTACATTCTTGCCCTCAGCGTCAACCGTCTCATATGAAGCCTTGACTGCTTCAACGGGGTCGGACGCCTTGTTGCCCTCGCCGTAAACCATAGCCGCATACGCCTTAGAAACTCTTTCCCAGCGGTTGTCTCTGTCCATAGCGTAATATCTGCCCATGACGGTAGCAATCTTGCCAAGCCCGATTTCTTCAAGCTTTTCTTTTGCCGCCTTGACATAATCCGCGCCTGAAGCGGGGGGAACGTCACGACCGTCAAGGAAGCAGTGAAGATAAACCTCCTTAACACCCATTCTCTTTGCAAGCTCAACGATTGCATACATATGAGTGTTGTGTGAGTGAACGCCGCCGTCCGAGAGAAGACCCATGAGATGAAGCGCCGAATTATTCTTCAGGCAGTTCTCCATTGCGCCCTTGAGAACTTCGTTCTCAAAGAAATCGCCGTCGTTTATCGCCTTTGTAATTCTCGTCAGCTCCTGATAAACAACTCTGCCCGCGCCGATATTTGTGTGACCGACTTCGCTGTTACCCATCTGACCGTCGGGCAGACCGACATCCATACCCGAAGCGCCGATATAGGTGCAGGGATTCTCGCTCATGAGCTTGTCGAGATGAGGCGTGTTTGCCGCATAAATTGCATTGCCGTTTGTCTCTTCGTTCTTGCCGAAGCCATCCATTATGCAAAGTAAAACAGGTTTTTTCATAAAAAATTCCCTCTTATATCAAATTTTCGGGCGGATATAAAAATCCGCCCTTTAAGATTATTTTAACTAATCAGCCCTCGCTTGCAGCCTTGACTATAACCGAGAAATCTTCGGCTTTAAGTGAAGCGCCGCCGATAAGACCGCCGTCAACATTTACCTTTGAAACGAGCTCAGCGGCATTCTTTGCGTTCATTGAACCACCGTACTGAACAGTAACCTTTTCAGCTGCTTCTGCGCCGTATGCCTCGGCAATGGCGGCACGGACAAAGCCGTTGCCCTCGTCAGCCTGATCGGCTGTAGCTGTAACGCCTGTGCCTATAGCCCAGACAGGCTCATAAGCGATAATAACGTTAGCGAGCTGTTCTTCGGTTACATTTGTCAGAGCCATCTTTGTCTGATACTTCAGAAGCGTCTCGGTGTAGCCGAGCTCTCTCTGCTCGAGTGTTTCACCGACGCAGATAATTGCCTTTAATCCAGCGTTAAGAGCGGCAAGTGAACGAAGGTTGACAGTCTGATCTGTCTCGCCGAAATATGTTCTTCTTTCGCTGTGACCTATTACGACATATTCAACGCCTGCTTCTTTGAGCATATCGGCTGAAACTTCGCCTGTGTATGCGCCGGATGCCTTGAAGTGGACATTTTCAGCGCCGATTTTGATATTTGAGCCCTTTGCAGCTTCAACAGCCGCGGGAATGTCAATGAAAGGAACGCAGAGAACTACGTCACAGTCAGCGCCCGCTACGAGGGGCTTCATTTCATTGATGAGAGCTGTTGTCTCTGAGGGGGTCTTGTTCATTTTCCAGTTACCTGCGATAACTGCCTTACGAGTTGCCTTATTCATATTGACTACTTCCTTTAAATATATTTTTTAGTATTTGAGCTGTATTCTCTTAATATTATCAGTCTTTATCGTTGAGAGCCGCAACGCCCGGAAGCTCCTTGCCCTCAAGGAATTCAAGAGATGCGCCGCCGCCTGTTGAAATGTGGCTCATCTTGTCGGCAAAGCCGAGCTTTTCAATAGCCGCCGCTGAGTCGCCGCCGCCGATAATTGAGATAGCGTCTGTTTCTGCGATTGCCTTAGCTACGCTGATTGTGCCGCCGGCAAAGTTCTTCCACTCGGAAACACCCATAGGACCGTTCCAGATAATTGTGCCCGCGCCCTTGATTGACTTAGCGAAGAGCTCAGCCGTTACGGGGCCGATATCAAGACCCATCCAGCCGTCGGGGATTGAGTCTGAATAAATTCTCATGTGTTCAGCGTCTTCTGCGTATGCTGTAGCTATGATATTGTCAACGGGGAGAAGGAAGTCAACACCCTTTTCCTTAGCCATTTCTATCATTCTCTTTGCGTCTTCAACATGGTCCTCATCAAGAATTGATGTGCCGACCTCGTGACCTGTTGCCTTAAAGAAGGTGTATGCCATACCGCCGCCGATGATAATCTTGTCGCACTTGTCAAGAAGATTTGTGATAACGCCGATTTTATCCGAAACCTTTGCGCCGCCGAGAATAGCGACAAGAGGTCTCTTCGGGTCTTCAAGAGCACCGCCGATATACTGAAGCTCTTTCTGAATAAGATATCCGCATACAGCAGGGAGATAGTCAGCAACGCCTGTTGTTGAGCAGTGCGCTCTGTGAGCTGAGCCGAAAGCGTCGTTGACATAAACTTCTGCAAGTGAAGCAAGCTTCTTTGAAAATTCGGGGTCATTCTTTGTCTCTTCAGCGTGGAAACGAACATTCTCAAGAAGCATAACTTCGCCATCCTTGAGACCTGCAGCCAGTGCCTGTGCGCTTTCGCCGACAACATCTTCTGCCATTTTGACCTCCATACCGAGGTGCTCGCCCAAACGCACGGCAACGGGCTTGAGTGAGAACTCAGGCTTGAATTCACCCTTGGGTCTGCCCAGATGTGAGCAGAGGATAACTCTTGCACCCTGCGAAATAAGATACTTTATAGTCGGGAGCGAAGCAACTATTCTCTTATCGTTTGTGATAACGCCGTTTTCCATTTTAACATTGAAATCACAGCGCACGAGAACTCTTTTGCCTTTTACGTCAATGTCTTCAACTGACTTTTTGTTTAATACGTTCATTTTTAAAACCCTTTCTGATTTTTATAGTTAAAATTCACCATGAAATATTATATACAAAGTTATTTATGATTTCAATATGTGAAAAAGTATAAAGTATGAAAAATTCTGACATTTTTTTGTCAAAGTTGACGAACAAGCGATAATATTATCATATACTCCATAAGTATTGGCGGATATTTCCCCCCTATGCATTGAGGTTCGTCACGATTATCCTCTTGAGTGTAAATTTTTTCGGTTGCCGTAACATTGACAAAAATATATTATTAATGTATAATTTTCAAAAAAAATAAAGGAGTTTTATAAAATGGCTGTCTGTAAAAACTGCGGCTGTGAAATTCAGGACGGCTCCGCTTTCTGTTCAGCCTGCGGCGCAAGGGTTGAAAATTATCATCAGCAGACAAATTATGACCCGGGATTCAACGCCCCGCCTCAGTACACACCGGAATACGGCAATGCACAAGGCGAAGAATTCACACAGGACGATATTGAGAACAACAAGGTTATTTCACTGTTTTCATATATCGGTATTCTCTTTCTTGTTCCGCTTCTTGCGGCGAAGGACTCGAAATATGCGCGCTTTCACGTCAATCAGGGTCTTGTTCTCTTTCTCGCGAATACAGTTTTAGGTGTTGCGGCCGTTATTCCCTTTGGCCGTATAGTTTCGGCGGCAGGCTATGTTTTCACTGTCGTATGCGCTGTAATCGGTATTATCAACGCACTTCAGGGCAACGCAAAAGAACTGCCCCTTATCGGCAAATTCAGAATATTGAAATAAATTATCAAAGGTTAAAAAAACTGTCCCGGTGGCGAGCACCGGGACAGTTTTTTTATGTGCTTTTTTGCATAAGATCCGACAGTCTGACGCTGTCAAGATAATCCGTAATTCTTTTATCAAGCTCTTTCCACATCGGCAGAGTGCGGCACTGCTCGCTTCGTGAGCACGACTCGGCGTTACACTCAAGACAAGCGACAGGAGCCAAGCCCCCTTCCGTCAGCCTGAGAATATCACCGACGCGGTATTCTTCGGGGGCTTTTGTCAGCTTATAGCCCCCTCCTTTGCCGCATATTCCCTCTATCAGCTTTTCAGAAACGAGAAGCGGAAGAATCTTTTCAAGATATTTAAGTGAAACAGCCTGACGCTCGGCTATGGTTTTCATAGCGATATAACCGTCGTCTCTGTGTTCTGCAAGATCAATCATAACTCTCAGAGCGTATCTGCCCCGCGTGGAAACCATCACCATAAATCACCTCTGCGTATTATAACGAAAGATCGGCTGATGTAAAAGTATTCACCGTTTTATTATACTTCTGTTAAGCCTTTACAGCTTCAAAGCCCTGCTGTAAATCGGCGATAATATCGTCGATATGCTCTGTGCCAATTGAAAGACGTATTGTGTTCGGCTTGATTCCGACAGAAAGAAGCTCTTCTTCGGAAAGCTGTGAATGTGTGGTTGAAGCCGGGTGAATAACGAGCGACTTGACGTCGGCTACATTTGCCAGAAGCGAGAAGAGCTTGAGGCTTTCGGTGAACTTCTTAGCTTTTTCTGCGTCGCCCTTTATTTCAAATGTAAATATCGGAGCGGCTCCTTTCGGGAAATAGCTGTCATAAAGCTCTTTCTTTCTGCCTGTTTCAAGCGAGGGGTGATTGACCTTTTCAACATCAGGGTGATTTTTAAGAAAGTCAACGACCTTCAAAGCATTTTCAACATGTCTTTCAACTCTGAGTGAAAGTGTTTCAAGCCCCTGCAAAAGCAGGAAGGAGTTAAACGGAGAAATTGTCGCTCCCTGATCTCTCATAAGTGTTGTTCTGAGCTTTGTTATGTAGGCAACATTACCGCATACATCAGTGAAAACAACGCCGTGATATGACGGGTTCGGCTTCGAAAGCCCGGGGAACTTATCGTTCTGAGCCCAGTCAAACTTTCCGCCGTCAATAACTACACCGCCCATTACCGTGCCGTGACCGCCGATAAACTTTGTCGCCGAGTGAACAACAATGTCCGCCCCGTGCTCAATAGGTCTGATAAGATAAGGCGTGGCAAAGGTGCTGTCAACGATAAGGGGAAGGCCGTGTCTGTGAGCGACGTCGGCTATAGCCTCAATGTCAATAACATCGGAGTTGGGATTACCGAGCGTTTCGGCATAGATAAGCTTTGTGTTGGGATTTATTGCCTTTTCAAAATTCTCGGGGTCGTCGGGGTTGACGAAATCCGTTGTGAGCCCCTGCTCTCTGAGGGTGTTGGCAAAAAGATTATATGTTCCGCCGTAAAGATTTGACGATGACACAATGTGATCGCCCGCCGTTGCGATATTCTGAACGGCATATGTTATTGCCGCCGAGCCCGAGGCTGTCGCAAGAGCCGCCGCACCGCCCTCGAGGGCGGCAATTCTCTTTTCAAAGACATCAGAAGTCGGGTTCATAAGTCTTGTATAAATATTACCGCCTTCGGTGAGGCCGAAGCGACCCGCCGCCTGCGCGGAATCCTTAAAAACATATGATGTAGTGGCGTAAATAGGCACTGCTCTTGCGTCTGTGGCGCTGTCGGCTTCTTCCTGACCGACATGAAGCTGTAATGTTTCAAATTTATATTCTGACATGATATTCATTTCCTTTCGAATCTATATATTATAATGATATTTTGTTTTATACGCAAAAATCATTAACACATTCGCCCGAAGCGGAAATTCTGTCTTAATAGCCTTTCAAATAAATTCGCCATATTATTGCCTACTTTCTCAGGTGGTGAATGTAATATACCATTAATTGCCTACCTTGTCAAGGGGTAATTAGAAAAAAGTTTAAAAATTTCAGCCGATACGCCGCATACCATGTGAAATGATTGCAAAAAAACGAAGCCGCACTTTCGGTGACAAGCACCGGAAAAGCGGCTTCGCAATATTTATTTATCACCAGATAGTCTTAGCGGCAATATCTTTGTTCGCAAGCTCGATGAAGTCTTCGACCGCCATTGAGCCGATATCGCCCTCGCCTCTTCTTCTGACCGAGACAGTGCCCTCTTCGGCTTCTTTATCGCCGACAACAAGCATATAGGGAACCTTCTGAAGCTGTGCTTCACGAAGCTTATAGCCGAGCTTTTCGCTTCTTGTGTCAACCTCGGCCCTGTTGATACCTGCTTTCGCAAGTGCTTCTTTTACCTTGAAGCATGCCTCCTGATGTCTGTCGGCAATCGGGAGAATCCTTATCTGCTCGGGAGCGAGCCAGAGTGGGAACGCACCCGCATACTTCTCAATAAGAAGAGCGAGCGTTCTCTCGTAACAGCCTATCGAGGTTCTGTGAATGATATAAGGATTTTTCTTTGCGCCGTCTGCGTCAACATATTCCATTCCGAATTTTTCGGCAAGCATCTGGTCAATCTGAATGGTTATGAGCGTGTCCTCCTTGCCGTGAACATTCTTTATCTGAATGTCGAGCTTAGGACCGTAGAACGCCGCTTCACCGATACCGATTTTATACGGAATTTCAAGATGATCAAGAATCTTCTTCATGATTCCCTGAGCTTCGTCCCACTGCTCCTGAGTGCCGATATATTTATCTCTGTCGTCGGGGTCCCACTGTGAGAAGCGGTATGAAACGTCTTCATAAAGACCGAGCGTTTTGAGCATGTATATTGCAAGCTCAAGACAGCCCTTAAATTCTTCTTCAAGCTGATCGGGGCGGCACATAAGATGACCCTCTGAAATCGTGAACTGACGAACACGGATAAGACCGTGCATTTCGCCCGAGGCCTCATTTCTGAAAAGCGTTGACGTTTCGTTATATCTGAGCGGAAGCTCTCTGTAGCTTCTTGCTCTGTTAAGGTATGCCTGATACTGGAACGGGCAGGTCATAGGTCTTAGAGCGAAACATTCCTTTGTTTCGTCCTGAGGGTCGCCGAGAACGAACATACCGTCAAGATAATGATCCCAGTGACCTGAAATCTTATAAAGGTCGCTCTTAGCCATGAACGGAGTTTTTGTAAGAAGCCAGCCCCTCTTCTGTTCTTCATCTTCGACAAATCTCTGAAGAAGCTGAATAACTCTTGCGCCCTTTGGCAGCATGATGGGAAGTCCCTGACCGATAACATCGCTTGTGGTGAAGAGCTCAAGCTCTCTGCCGAGCTTGTTGTGGTCTCTCTTCTTGGCTTCTTCTATTTTAGCAAGGTGCTCTTCAAGCTGACTGCTTTTTGGGAAAGCAACGCCGTAAATTCTCTGGAGCATCTTATTTTTCTCGTTGCCTCTCCAGTATGCGCCCGTGCAGGCGGTGAGCTTCACTGCCTTGACCCTTGATGTGTCGGGAATATGAGGACCTGCGCAAAGCTCGGTGAAATCTCCCTGCTTATAGAAGGTTATCATTTCGCCTTTATCGGCGTGTTCCTTAACAAGCTCTACCTTATAAATTTCGCCGAGGTCTTCATAATATTTTATTGCCTCGGCGGGGCTCATTTCGAACTTTTCAAGAGCTAAGCCTTCTTTTGAAATCTTTTTCATCTCGGCTTCGATTTTTGTGAGCTCTTCGGGGGTGAACGGTGTATCACAGTCGAAGTCATAATAGAAGCCGTTATCAATAGCCGGACCTATGGCGAGCTTAACACCGGGGTAAAGTCTCTTAACAGCCTGAGCGAGAATATGTGAAGCTGTGTGCCAGAAAGCCTTGAGACCGTCGGTGTCGTCAGTTGTGAGAATTTCGACTTCACAGTCCTTATCGAGAACTGTTCTGAGGTCGCAGGTAATGCCGTCAACCTTTGCAAGGCATGCGGCTTTGAAGAGACCTGCGCCGAGGCTCTTTGCAACCTCCATAACCGACACGCCGTTTTCATATTCACGGACATCGTCACGAAGTTTAACTTTAATCATAAAAATCTATCTCCTTTAAATTTAAAATACAAAAAAAGCTCCACCCCAAAAAATGGGATGAAGCATAATAAACTACTCCACGGTTCCACCCGTATTCGGTCAAAACAACCGCACTCAAGTCACCTTAACGCAGTGTCACGTCCGCCTTAATCAGAGCTTTCGGCGGCTCTCGGGAGCGGTAGAGCATATCTTTTTCACGGCACTCTCTCAGCTTCTGAGCGCCTCTCTTTGGTGAAAGCGGATAAGTCCTTCTCCGTCAGCGATTTGTTTGATGTTGGGGTAATAATATCACAGAAAAATTTGTTTGTCAAGATGAAAATGCCGCAGATTTGTATAACTTGCGGTCAAAATAAGTCACTTTTCAATCGTGCACTTATTTATTTTGATATCACCGAAAATTTCTTCGCCCTTGCATACGCCTATAATCGTAATCTGCTGATCTTTTTTCAGTGACTTTACATCTTCATCGGCGTTATAGTATGCGTCAATACATCTGAAATCCCAGGAATCAGTTCCTTGAAGTTTAATGTAGCCGTCTTCAACCGAATATATTTTACCGCTCAGCCTGACGGTCTTATCTTTATATGTAGCGTCTGCGGCAACGGAATTATTGCTGTATGCTTCAAGCAAATCATCAATATCAACATCAATGATTTCTTCCTTATCGGCTTCTGTTGTTTTCGGCTCTGTTGTCTTTATTTCAATGCCTTTGGTGTCAATTTTTGCATTTTTAATTTCAATATCATCGAAAAGGTCCGTTGAATTGCATTTACCTGTTGCGGTTATTACCATTCCTTTTGAAAGCGACAAAATAACATCATCCTGACCCGAGGAAACCGAAAGAACAACATCTGTCAGTAGGTTTTCGTCATCATTGCCCGATAAACGCACCGTATATTCTGAAACTGTGCTGACTTTACCGGTTACGGTGACAATCTTATCGCCGTATTTTTCCTTAGCGGAAACCGCATTTTCACTGTATTCGCTCATTATTTCATCGGCTGTAACAACAAAATCGGGCTTTGAGTAATCAATTTCGGGTTCGCTTGAGCCTGACGAAGCAAAGCCGATTATCAGAACAATTATAACAATAAAAATCCAGAAAACCGGTTTTTTGAAAATCGGCTTTTTGTTTTTGGCTCCGCAGTTAGGGCAGGTTTTCGCTTCTGCGGCTATTTCATTACCGCAGGTTTTGCATTTAACTGTTTTGTTTGACATATAACATATCCTCCTCAGAGATAAAATTTATGGCGTGAAGCATTTCACGCCACAGATTATACAATGAAAAAAATATGTTTTGGTGTGCTGTCAGCACAACAATGCAAAAATAAAAGAGCTATAATAATCAGGAAGGTGTAGCCGTGATAATAATAACAACTATTCCTATTGCAAATGAAATAAGTGCGGCGGCTGTCCTCGTCATTATCCACGCTTTCTTATCGTTTGTATTGAAGCCTAAACGCTTTGTCCAGCTGCCGATATCCCAGAAAAGAAAATATGAAAGCCAGAAGATAAAAAACATCGGGATATAATCCCCAACTACAGTGCTGTAGCCCTTGAACTCGATGCTGACAGCAAGAATAACGCAAAGAAAGTAATACACAGCCGAAAAAGTATTAATTATTTTCTTGCCGCGCCTGAAACCGGGGATATAGTACAAAATATTCGCTATATTCTCCGCTTTAAAGTCATTATCAAAAAATCTGCTTGATGATATCGCTTTGGCGAGTGCCTGAGCGCTTTCATATCTGTTGTTTTCATCAATTTCAATGCATTTCTTAATAATATTTCTGAAACGCCCCTCGGCAAGATTTTCATTTGGCAAACAGCCGGTTTTCATAAAATTTATGACAACCCCCGCAGCGTAAATATCGGTTTTCGGTGACGTCTGATGAAAGCCGAACTGTTCGGGTGCGGCATAGCCGTGAGTGCCGAGAATATGAGTGTCACTGCCCGCCTCTTTTTTCACAACGCGGCTTATTCCGAAATCAATAATTTTAAGCTCGCCGTCCTGCGTTATCATTATGTTAGACGGCGTTATGTCACGGTGAACAATACCTTTTGAATGAATGGCTATAAGACCTGCGCAAAGCTGAAGAGCGAATTTTTCCGCCTCATCGTCACTCATACAGCCTTTTGTCTCTATATATTTTTCGAGCGTAATCCCCTGAACATATTCACAAACCGCATACATGAAGTCATTAATAACGGTTGTGCCGAAAATCCGGGCTACATTTCTGCTGCTTATATCTTTCAGAATATTGAAAATATACTCATCCTCACGGCTTATCCTTTTCAGGAGAAAAATATTCATATTTTCTTCGGCGAGAAATGTTGTATCATTGATTTTTTTAAGAATTTCGTACATTTTATCAATCCTTGATTTTAAAGATGAAAAGAATTATAATAACAGAAAGGTGATTAATATGAAAAAAAACACAACACAGCTTCTTGACATTCTGAAAAACAAAAAAGACTACTCTGAATTTCTGAGCGAAGAAATCGGTGAAATGATTTTTTCATCGGCTTCCGAATACCTTAATCTTCTGCTGAATGAAAAAAAGCTCAAAAAGAGTGATATTATCCGTGAGGGGAATCTTGACCGTAACTACGCTTATCAGATATTCAACGGCACAAAAGAGAACCCGTCAAGAAATAAAATTCTTATGATTGCTTTCGGAATGCACCTGAATATTGAAGAAACGAGAAAGCTTCTTAAAATATGCGAGCTTTCTGACCTTTACCCGAGAAATCCCCGTGACGGGGCAATTCTCTTTTGTCTTGACAAAAGAAAATCACTTATAGACACAAACGCTCTTCTCAGTGAGCTAAGTCTCGATATTCTTGAATAGCGAAGTTTATATTATAGAAAAGGCAAATTCCCGCGATAATGCTGACGCATATCGCGGGGATTTAACGCATTATTGCGCCAAAAGTTCATATTTTAAAGAAATACTGCCTTATATAAAACTGCTTTTTTATTAAAGCATAAGACCTCTGATGACCTTTTCGCAGTCCGCCTCGTCCATGATTTTCGGAACGGGATAAAGCGGGTTGCCCTCCTTGAGAGCACGCTTGACGATTGTCGGAATATCCTCTTCCTTAATCATATCAAAGCCTGTGGGAATATTCATATTCTCGTTCATCTTTCTGATTGCGGCGATGAATGCTTTTGCTCTTTCCTCTTCGGTGCCGTCAGTCTTTACGCCTGCGATAACCGCAAGTTTTGCAAGACGGGCATAAGCTGTTTCACCGTAATAGTCAAGAACATGGGGCAGAATAACCGACATTGCAAGACCGTGAGGCACATGATAGAAGCCGCCAAGGTTATGACCGATTGCGTGAACATAACCGACATAAGCTCTTGTGAATGCCATGCCTGCATAAAATGAAGCCTTGAGCATATTATTTCTTGCTTCGATATCCTTACCGTTATTGTAAGCCTTTTCGAGGTTTTCGAATATAAGCTTGACTGCCTTCTCGGCGTAGTCAGCCGTAGGACCGACATTACTTCTGCCGATATACGCTTCAACTGCATGAGTGAGAGCGTCCATACCTGTTGTGGAGGTGATGTGAGGCGGAAGTCCGACTGTAAGCTCGGGGTCAAGAACCGCATACTTCGGGCGAAGTTTCGGGTCGTTTATCGGGCACTTTTCATGTGTTGATTCGTCTGTAACAACAGCCGCAAGCGTAACCTCTGAGCCTGTGCCTGCCGTTGTGGGAACGGCGAAGAACGGGGGAAGCTTGTGACGGACATGAAGAAGACCTCTCATCTTTCTGACGCTCGTCTTGGGGTTTGTAACTCTTGCGCCCGCCGCCTTAGCGCAGTCCATGGGTGAACCGCCGCCGAAAGCAACGATACCGTCACAGCCGTTTTTGATGTATGCGTCTTTTGTGTCCTCAATATTTTCGATTGAGGGATTGGGCTGAACGCCGTCAAATACAACATACTTCACGCCGACCTTATCGAACTCTTCAAACATGGCGTCAAGAAGATGAAGACCCATAAGTCCCTTATCGGTGACGATAAGAACATTTCTGAGACCCTTTTCCTTAACAAAAGCGGGGAGCTTTTTAACTGCACCGGGACCCTCTATGAGTTCAGGCTCCGACCAGTCGAAAAGGTTTGTTCCCATAACTACCTTGAAGCAAAGCTGATATGTTCTGTAAAATGCTTTTTTAAGTTGCCACATATTACTTCAATCCTTTCATTTGCATTTTTACCAATATATTCTATATTATTTTCCGTCTTGTTGCAATAGAAATATAAACAATTTTAAAAATTTTCATAATATGCATCACGCCCCGGATAAAACCGGGGCGTGATGTCGTTTAGACTTTAATGACCTGAGCTGCCTGTGAACAATAAACTATTCAACTGATTTGAGCGATTCGACCATATCGATCTTTTTGAGGTGAAGTCTCATCACAAGATTAACCGCTGCCGTGAACACAAGCGCCAGCGCCGCCGCATACAAAAACGAAAGCGGGCTGATACTTCTGCCGAAGCGGATAACATCGACCTCCGCAAGAGCTATAACCAATCTGTGAAGAGGTATTCCCGCCACAAGACCGATTATTACGCCGAGTGAAGCTAAAATCCAGTTTTCGTGCGAGATATAGCCTGAAACCTCTCTCTTGTTGAAACCGAGAACTTTAAGCGTTGCAATCTCCTTGAAACGCTCGTTAATGTTGATGTTTGAAAGATTATAAAGAACGATGAAAGCTAAAAGAGCCGCCGCTATAACTATTACGAGAACAACATAGTTGAGACTGTTAAGAATATAACCGAGACTTTCTATTGTGTTTGAGGTGAAAGCAACTGCGCTGACATCATTCATATTCATAAGCTCTGAAGCAAACGTCGATTTCTGTTCAGGAGTGATGACGGGGCTCAGACACGCAGTGATAAAATTGTAGCCGACATCTTCACCGAATATCGCTTTATACGCTTCAGGCATTATATATATATAATGGAAAGCGTAGTTTTTGACGATGCCTGTAACCTTTGCGCTGACGGTTACTCCGTCTTTTTTAATCTCAATGCTGTCGCCGACCGAAACATTGAGCTTGTCGGCGAGCTTATCGGTGATTACGCACCCGTCATTGCCGATAGCGCCGCCCTTTTTCGCCGAGGTAAGATTAATATAGCTGTTAAGTTCCTCAGGCTTTTCGGGCACGATGAGGTTCACTTCCATTGAGTCTTTTGACTTTTCAGATTCAGCCTGACAAACCTTCATTGAGGTGAGCATCGCAAGCGTCTGACCCTCCTGTGTTCGGGCTATCTCCTGCCTGCCTATGACTGTGTTATAAATATCGGCGTCAGATGAAGAATAGCTGTTCTTCAAAGCAATCTGAACATCATAGCGGCAGACGGAATTTTCGCTTTCAAACTGATTTTCAAGGCTGGTTTTTATTGAGTCACCCAGACCGAAGCCCGCAACAAGAAGTGCAGTGCAGCCTGCTATACCCGCAATAACCATGATGAAACGCTTCTTGTTACGAAATACATTTCTGAAGGTTACCTTTGAAGAGAAATTGAGACGGGACCATATACGGGGAATGTTTTCAAGGAAAATTCTTCCGCCTGATTCGGGTGCCTTGGGTCTCATAAGGCTTGACGGAACCTCACGAAGCGTTTTTCTGACGGCTAAATATGTCGCAAGAACCGTTGCGCCTGTTGCGATAACAGTGCCTATAGTGGCATAACCTATTCTGTATGTCAGTATAACATGAGGCACATCAAAAAGAATACCGTAGGCAAGACAAATAACCTCGGGGAATATCCAGAAGCCTAAAAGAGTGCCTATAACACAGCCTATAAGGCTCGCCGCCACCGCATAAATAATATATTTAATCAGAATCTGCTCATCTCTGAAACCGAGAGCCTTGAGCGTTCCTATCTGTGTTCTGTCCTCTTCAACCATTCGGGTCATGGTGTTTAAACTGACCATAGCCGCAACAAGGAAGAAGAACCAAGGCAGTGCCTTTGCCAGAGCGGATGTTCTTACGGCAGTGTTATAGTATTCGGTGTAGCCCTTTGACGCGTCGTCTCTTGTTCCGACTATCCATGAAGCGTTTGTGAGGCTTTCAAGAAGCTGTTCACCCTCTTCAAGCTTATACTTAGCCGTGTCAAGAAGTGAATAAACCTCATTTGCCTTAGCTTCATATTCAGCGTCTATTGTGTTGACCTTTTCTTTAGCAAGAGGAACCTGAATTTCATAATTGCTTATCTGCGTCTTGAGCTCAAGAAGCTGATTGACAGCCTCCTGCTGACTGAACTGAATCTGCTGTTCGGCTTCGTCAAGCTGTTTTTTCGCTTCGTTAAGCTCAATTTCAGCCTGAGCAAGCACCTGTTTAAGCTCTTTAAGTTTAATAACAAGCTCTTCCGCTTTTTTGAGATCCTGTTCTTTTTGGGCGAGAGTGTTATTCGCCGCAGTGAGCGCGACTCTTGCGGTTGAAAGCTGAAGCTCCAGCTTCTGAAGCTCAGGCTCCATATATGCGGCGATTTCTTCCGCCGTGCCGACAGCGGTGAAGCTCTTGATATCGGAAATAATATCCATTATCTGCTCACTGTCGTATGCCAGAGCTTTAAGCCGTTCAATAATATCGCTCTTTGAATCATCCTGTGACGTGTTAAGCTGATCAATGGCGGCTCTGCCCGTTGCGACAGCCTGTTCAAGAGAAGTGACCGTCGTCATGCTGGTGCTGACGGAATTTTTCGCAACATTATATGTTGTCAGCGCATTGTTATAGTCTGTTTCGGCGTTTGCGTATTCGTCAACAAGAGCCTTTATCTCATTGTATTTTTTTGTATTCTCCTCCCATTTGGCGTATTGGGTGGTTCTTTCAAGCTCAGCCATGCCGAGCTCGTTATCAGTGCCGACGGCGGCTTCGTTGTATTTTTCCTTGAGCTGTTTAATAAGCTCATCGCCATACATTGCAAGGTATTTGATATTCTCAACCTGTTCTTTAGCCTGAGCAAGCTGAGCTTCGGCGTCGGCTTTTTGAGTTTCATATTCGGTTCTGCCCTGAGCGACCTCTTTTGAATACTGAGCGAAGAGCTTTTCGCTTCTGACGGAAACCTGAGTCTGAGCCGTCTGTTCAACAGCCGTTTTGACGGGAGCGACAAGACTCTCATACTGTTTCGAATAGGCTTTGCAGTTTTCACTGCCGACAACCTTAATGTATGCGGCTGTGTAATAGTCGAGAACGAAACATTCCTGAGGGACATAGATGAATGCGCCGAGCTTGCCCGTGCCGACGTTTGTGTAGCCTCTCTCATATGAGATATAGAGCGGACTTCTGATAACACCGACTATTGTGTATTCGGTAGTGTTCAGCTTTGATGAAAAGTCGCTCTTGTCGGCTTCAATCTTGACGGTGTTGCCGATAACAAATTCATCGGGGGTTGAGAGTCTGCTTGCGTCAACGAGACATTCGTTTGTCGCTGTCGGCCATCTGCCGTCAAGGAGCGTGACCCTGTTCATATACCCAGGTATATTTTCATCGTATTCTGCGTTTGCATACGCATTATTGATATCAAGCGACATAACCCTGACGGTATAGGCTGAGCCGTCAATATCGGAAAGGCGCTCGCCGTTCACCGTCAGAAGACCGTCAACCGTTTTGACGGGCATTACGCTCTCAACGCCCGAAACGGCAGAAATCGCCGCAATATCGGCGTCTTCAAGACCTATTGTTGACTGAACGCATAAATCCATGAGATTTGTGTCGGAATAATACTGCTGAGCCGTCTCTATCATATCGGGGGCTGTCGCTTTCATACCCGCAAAGACGCTTATGCCCAAAGCAACAATAGCGATAATAGAAACAAATCTCGGCAAAGATTTTTTTACGGTTCGTGCCGTATCCTTTATCAGCGTCTTATTGAAAAGATCGGAAAAATCAACTTTTTTCTTCTTCTTTTCTTCCCATATATCCGCCGTGTTTGCGGATTTATTTTTCACTTTCACCTTTTTCTCTCCTTTTACCACTCTATTGAATCAACCGAAAGAGGTGTGTCATTGACTGCTATCTGTGTGACTCTTCCGCTTCTCATGGTGATAATTCTGTCAGCCATAGGTGCAAGAGCCTGATTATGGGTGATAACGACGATCGTCATGCCCGTTTCATGGCAGGTCTCCTGCAAGAGCTTCAGAATCTGTTTGCCGGTGACATAGTCGAGGGCGCCTGTCGGCTCGTCGCAGAGAAGGAGCTTAGGGTTCTTTGCGAGTGCCCGGGCGATTGAAGCTCTCTGCTGTTCGCCGCCCGAAAGCTGTGACGGGAAGTTGTTCATTCTTTCCGAGAGCCCGACTCTTGCGAGCATCCTCGCCGGGTCAACGCCTTTATCGGTAAGCTGTGAAGCAAGCTCGACATTTTCAAGCGCAGTCAGCGTCGGCACAAGGTTATAGAACTGGAACACGAAACCGACGTCTGTTCGCCTGTATTCAACAAGCTGTTTTTCATCGTAAGCGGTAATAAGATCGCCGTCAACACGGATTCTGCCGTCGGTACACTTGTCCATACCGCCGAGCATATTGAGCACGGTTGTCTTGCCCGCACCCGATGCGCCGATAATAAGGCAGAACTCGCCCTGTTCAATCTCAAAATTCACGCCGTCGGCGGCATTGATTGAAATTTCGCCCATCTTATACTTTTTATAAACATCTCTGAATTCAATAAAAGCCATGATTTTCGGTTCCTTTACATTTATTTTTAATATGTAATATATTCTCTCAGTCCTCGGGACCGAGTTTACCTTCACGAAAGTGCTTACGGCAAAGGGCGGTATATTTTTCATTTGCGCCGAGAACAACCTGTTCGCCCTCTTTGATAATTCCGTTTTCATCAAAACGGGCGTTCCATATTGCTTTTTTCCCGCACCAGCAGATTGTCTTGACCTCTTCAATAGTATCCGCCCAGGCAAGAAGCCACATGCTCCCCTCGAAGAGATCGCCCCTGAAATCCGCACGAAGTCCGTAGCATACGACGGGAATAGCAAGGTCATCGACAATGTGAACAAGAAACTCAACCTGTTCCTTTGTCAGAAACTGCGCTTCGTCAACGATAAGACAGTCAATCCCCGTGAGCATTTCTTCGGTTATCTCGTGAAACAGAACGCACTCGCTCTCAAGACCGCAGCGTGAGAAAACGGTGTGAGCTCCGTTTCTGGTGTCGGTGGCGGGTTTTGCTATGAGAACGGTCTGTCCCCTCTCTTCATAGTTATATTTGACCATGAGTGCGTTCGCGGTTTTGCTCGACCCCATGGCGCCGTATCTGAAATAAAGTTTAGCCATTATTTTCCCTTTCAGCTCATGTCTGCGACCGAATATGTTTTTTCACTGAGTATCACGCCGGTTTTTTCGTCGGCTATTTTGACTGTGCAGACCTTATCTTCAGTCGCCATATCCTCATAATTGAGATAGACGAGGCAGCATTTTCCGACATAGTCTGAAATTTCTTCGCCTTTCCCCGCTTTTTCGTATGCGCTCTGTTTGACAAGCACTGTCATTTCACTGAAGATATCGTTACGCTCAACATCTTTTATGTATGGGTATTCTTCGGAATCAATCATTCCATAAACATTTCTGATAACGGTTACGCCGAGACTGTAGGTCAGCTTATCGTGCTCGGTGTCGCCGAGTGTAACCTCGATAACTCCCTTTCTCTTGTTATACACAGCTTTGTCAAAGCCGTTATCTCTTGCGAATTTCTCAAGGTCGGAAAGCTCCGCCTGAGAGAGTGTCGAAGCGTTGATAGTGACTGTCACCTTATCCGATTTTCCGCAGCCGCAGAAAAAAACCGAAACGCATACCAAAAGCGCTAAAACGCCGCACAATGCTTTTTTCATATAAAACTCCTCCTAAGAAAGCATATTAGCCTATATTATTTTTATAATAGCACATAATACGCCAAAATACCATAGTATAATTATATTTATATCAGAAGAATTATGCCTTGCTGTGAATGGAATGTTAAAACTCTTTCAAAAAAGCGGTAACGGCAAGCACCGAGAGAAAGTTTATTGTCTGAAAATCATTGACAAAGCGACGAGGTTAGTATATAATTGTTGGGCTGTGAACAAGAGTTGATTTAGTTTTTCTCTCGTCGTTCACCGCTGAATTTTCATATTATTATAAATATCGGGGTGTAGCGCAGTTGGTAGCGCGCCTGCTTTGGGAGCAGGATGTCGCAAGTTCGAATCTTGTCACTCCGACCAATTGAAAAGCCTTATAAATCAAGGGAAATCCAAGATTTATAAGGCTTTTTTTAATTTAAAAATCGCAAAAGTGACTAACAAGTGACTAATCCGCTTTTCTTAACCAATAAAAAGGCAGAGGATTTTTCCCCTGCCAATTTAGAAAATCACTTTTCAAGTTCACGCATAGCATTTTTTAAAATATCTCTCTGATGTTCGTCAGCTATTTCCATTATTCCACCGAGTTTATGCATTAACTCATCTTTAGCGTGATGCATTGAATAGCCGTCATCTCGTGAGTATCTTCTTCGTTCACTGCGGGTACCGGTTTCAGGTCATTATCACCTGTAATCGTATTTAAATATACTCAAAGAAACGAAAGCAGATAATAACTATTTGCGCTTTTGCGAAGCTTCTTTAATGAATACAGTGTAGCTCTTACCGGCGACAAGCTCTTCAAAATTTTCTTGCAAATTGCGTGAAAATCTAAACATTCCGTCATATTTTGTGACTGCTTTTGGGCTAAATATTCATTTTGGGATTATCCGTTCGGTTGAGAAGATAATCAACGGATACGCCGTAAAAATCCGCAAGTTTAATTAAAATTCCCGTAGGAATATCATTTTCACCTGTTTCATATTTTGAATAGCCCGTTTGACTCATGCCTAGAAATTTTGCAACCTTTGTCTGATTCAGATCCCTGTCTTCTCTTAGATTTCTGATTCTGTTATACATAAAAAACCGTATGCAGGCATTTACATTTTGCCTCACCTTTCGTACTCTGATTTCTATATATATAGAATAGGATAATCTGAAACAGGTTATTGACATTTAACCTGATTTAGGTTAAAATAGTATCATTCAAGCTTTCATAGCAAAATAACAGGAGGAATAAACATGAACAATCAACAAAAATCTAAATCAATCGCAAAACGAACAACGGCGTTTTTGGCGGCAGTCTTAATGGCGTTCACGCTCGTGCCTTTTTCCATGTTTTCGGCTTCGGCTGCGTCTCTTAAGATTCCGTCGGGAGCAGAATATTACGGAGGACATATGTATTATGTGTATAAAAATGATGTGACATGGAAAAAAGCCAAAAAGCTTTGCGAAGAAAAAGGCGGACACCTTGCAACAATAACAAGTAAAGGTGAAAGTGATTTTGTTACCGAACTTGTGCAAGATAAGGATATAGGCTATTGTTGGCTCGGTGCAACCGATGAAGCTAAAGAGGGAACATGGAAATGGATAACAGGGGAAAAGTTTAAATATAAAAATTGGTGCTATGGACAGCCAGATGGACCAGATGATGAACACTTCTTAGGAACATATCATAATTACGAATGGAATGATTTCAGAAATGATGCCGATGATGTAAACGGCTATGTCTGCGAATGGGAAGTTGGAAGGACAAACGGGATTAAACAGGTTTCTGCTTCATCATCTTCAATCACGCTTTCATGGAAAGACAATGATCGAATTTCAAGCTATATCATTTATTATTACGACACATCTGCAAAAAAATATATTAAATATAAAACCGTCACAAAAACCTCAATCACAATCAGCGGACTGAGCAGTGCAACGACTTATAAAATTGCAATCAGCTCCGTTTTCAAAAACAACGGAAAAACTCAGGTTGCGCCGAAAACAACTTTCAATGCCGTAACCAGACCGGGCACAACAAAGAACCTGAAAATTGAAGATAAAATTTCGCTGACATGGTCAAAGGTCAAAGGTGCGGACGGATATGTTGTTTACCTTTATAACAGCGACAGAAAAAGATGGGAAACATTTGATGTTGTGACAAAAAACAGCTGCAAAATCGGCAAAAAGTTCGGCAGCGAATCACAACAGTATAAAGTCAGAGCCTATAAAAAATCAACCGACGGAACAAAGTTTTACGGCGGCTATTCAAACACAGTAAAAAGATAACTCAGACAAAATAAGATTCAACCGGCAACCGCTGATTTTCAGCATATTGCCGGTTGTTCTATTGTCTCTTCAGCAAAAATAAACAAGCCTGTCGATAGGAATTGTCAACAGGCTTGTTCTGTGTTTCGCTTATTGAAACGGATTTTCGTCGGGGTATAAAACCGACTTGGGCTGATTGTATGATATGTCGCAAATTCCGAGATACTTGAAAACCTCGAAAAGCTCTTTTCCGTAGTGACCGAAAGCAACCGCTCCGTGATGCGGAAAACGCTTTGAAATCAGCACATGACGGTAAAAACGCTCCATTTCATCAATGGCAAACACACCTATAGAGCCGAAGCTTTCGCAGTCTGCGTCAAGGACTTCACCCTGAGCAATATATGCTTTCAGCTTTGTGTCAGCCGTTGACTGCAAACGGAAAAATGTGATTTCGCCCGGCTTGATATTTCCCTCAATCGTACCTCTCGTAATATCGGGCTCAGAAAGCTCGGGTTCAAGGTCACGCTTCATTATAAGCTGATAGCCCATGTGGGGATTTTTGAGAAGCCCGCAGGCAGTATTGCCGCAGTGGAAGCCCATAAAGGTTTCGTAAATACGCTTGTTGCAAATGTTCTTGACCGCTTTGTCAAATATTGACTTGGGGACGGTGTTGTTGATATCAAGAAGAGTGGTGGCGGTCTCCGAAACGCATACGCCGATATATTCGCTGAGTGCACCGTAAATATCAACCTCGCACGCAACGGGAATACCCATAGCGGCAAGTCGGCTGTTGACATAGCAGGGAACAAACTTGAATTCCGTCTGAAACGCAGGCCAGCACTTGTTAGCAAAAGCCACATACTGCCGTGTGCCCTTGTGCTCCTGCGCCCAGTCAAGAAGCGTCAGCTCATACTGCGCAAGGCGGGGCAGAACACCGCTGTATTTGTTGTCTTTGCCGAGCTCTGCTTCCATTTCGGCTGTTTTTTCGGGAATTCTCGGGTCGTCCTTGTGCTTGTTATAAGCGACAAGCAGATCAAGCTCTGAGTTTTCCTCAACGGCGACGCCTAAGTCATAAAGCGCTTTTATCGGCGCATTACAGGCAAGAAAATCGTCGGGTCTGGGACCGAAAGCGATAATTTTCAGCCCTTTGAGACCAAGAATTGCTCTTGAAATCGGCACAAATTCGTCAATCTTTTCTGCAATCTCAGCCGCTGTTCCTACGGGGTATTCGGGAATGTATGCGGTTTTGTTTCTGAGCCCGAGATTATAGGAGCAGTTGAGCATTCCGCAGTATGCGTCGCCTCTGCCGTCAATCAGGTCTCCGTCGCCCTCTGCGGCGGCAACATACATAATAGGACCGTCAAACCATTCGGAAATTAAGGTTTCGGGTGTCTCGGGGCCGAAGTTTCCGAGAAAAACAACGAGAGCATTGACGCCGTTTTCCTTAACGTCATTGACCGCCTTTTTTGCGTCGTTTTCGTTTTCGACTATTACGGGGCAGTCGTAGATATCCTTGCCGTATGCGTCTGCGACAGCTTTTTTTCTTCTTTCGGAAAGTGCTCTCGGAAAGCATGAGCGTGAAACGGCAATTATGCCCATTTTAACTGTAGGTATGTTTTTTATCATGGCTGATTCTCCTTAAATAATTTCTTTATAAAGATTTTATTGATTGCGCCGCCGTATGACGGACCCTGCTCGGTTTTAACGCTGTCAAGGGATATGCCTGACACATTTGCAAATATTGTTTTCCACAGCTTGCTTTTACTTCCGCCGCAGATGTTTGACCGCATAATTTCTATACCCAATCAGACGCTCAGGCTCAGGCTCCCGTCTGCTTGACAATTTATTTTTTCATAATATAATCGAAATAACATTCGTGCTCGTGCACGCTTAAATAATTATACCATTAAAAATATATAAATCAAGAGGGTGATAATAAAATGCCGATTACAGTCAAAGAAATTGCCCGGCTTGCGGGTGTCAGCCGAGGAACGGTTGACCGTGCGCTCAAAAACAGAGGCGGAATAAGCGAAAAAACCAAAAAGCGCATACTTGAAATCGCCGAGCAATACGATTACAAGCCGAATATAATCGGCAAAGCCCTTGTATATTCGGGAAAGCCCATTCATATTTCAGTTATTTTAAACAGCATTGGGAACCCTTTTTTTGGCGACGTAAAGGCGGGCATTTTTGCCGCCGCCGATGAATTTGAAAGCTACGGCTTCAAAATCACTCTTTCCGAATTTAAAGGCTATGACGCAGAAAACCTTATGAGTTTGCTTGATAATCTGCCTGATGATGTGTCAAATATTATTCTGACCCCGATATGGGACAGACGCTTTGAAGAAAAACTTCGTTCGCTAAATGAAAAAATTAAAAATATCATCATGCTTTCAGGCGCCGTTGAGGGGCTGGAAAATGCGGTATATGTCGGTTGCGACTATTTGAAAAGCGGGCGTATCGCCGGTCGGATAACGGGTCTGATTTCAGGCGAAAAGCTAACCTTTTCATTATAAACGGAAGCTCTCAGCATAAAGGTCACGGTCAGAGAGTTGACGGTATAACGGATATTTTGAAAAGGATTATCCGTCAATTCGCCTTTTAGGCGTTGCAGAAAGCAACGATGACGACGAAACGGCATACCGTGAAATGAAAAAAGCCTTTAAAGAATAACTGATTGAAGCAGAACTAAATCAGATATAAAATAAACAAATCCGCTTTAAACAGATTAAATTGAATTAATATTTCATCTTTCTATTTATCTGTTCTCATTTTGGTGTTATAATAAATATATAACATTAAAAGAAAAGGAGAATTATTATGTCTGAAATAGTTTTAACAAATGATAATTTTGAAGAGGAAGTGCTCAAATCGGACATTCCCGTTCTTGTTGATTTCTGGGCGACATGGTGCGGTCCCTGCAAAATGGTCGCTCCTGTGGTTGCGGAAATCGCCGAGGAAAATGCGGGAAAAATAAAAGTCGGCAAAGTCAATGTTGACGAACAGCCCGAGCTGACCTCTGCGTTCAAAATCTCGAGTATTCCGACACTCATGGTTTTCAAGGGCGGCAAGATAACCGCTATGGAAGTCGGGTACCGTGATAAAGAAGACATCGAAGCTCTTATTTAGGGTGAAAAGTATAATCCGAACCAGCCTTAAAGCAAGAATTTTTCGTGCTTTTCGGCGTTTCGGTCTTGCAAGGCGTCAGCCTTGCTTCACCCTCAGCCACCAAAAATCATCAAAAAATCATTTGCTTTAAGGTCGAAGATTTTTTATCGAGAAGATTTTTGACCTTTCAAGGCACAAAACACAGTCAATCCTGTCGGATTGACGAGTATTTTAACGAAGAAAGGGCGGAAATATTCCGATAAAAAACTGAGTTCGGATTATACTTTTCACCCTAATA